>DATATS010000050.1:0-3118 GCA_036268675.1 Pseudolabrys sp. | reverse complement strand
CGCTCGAAGTCTGCGAGCGGCATCGGCCCGTCGCGGCCGACGATACGCTTGGCCGGGCCGATGCCGGCGCAATTGACGAGAATGCGCGCCGGGCCATGATCGGCGGCGGCCTTTTTCACCGCGGCTTCGGCGGCAGCACTATCGGCAACGTCGCAGGCAATGGCGATGCCCTTGATGTCGATGGCGACTTCGGCGGCGGCTTTTTCGTTCACGTCCACCACCGCCACCTTGGCGCCGGCGGCCGCGAGCGCCCGTGCGGTGGCGGCGCCCAGACCCGACGCACCGCCGGTGACGATGGCCGAATGTCCCTTGATGTCCATGGTTGGGGTCCCAATCTTCCTGCTTGCTTCCTGCTTGCGGCCCATTTGACCCTGTCCGTGGCGGGCCGTAAATACGGACCCGGTCAGTTCGAGGAGCCAGTCCCGTCAATGCGTGACGCCTTCATTTGCGACGCGGTCCGCACCCCGATCGGACGCTTCGGCGGCTCGCTCGCCAAGGTGCGCACCGACGATCTCGCCGCCACGCCGATCAAGGCGCTGATGGGGCGCCACCCCAAGCTCGATTGGGAAAAGCTCGACGAGGTCTATTACGGCTGCGCCAACCAGGCCGGCGAGGACAACCGCAATGTTGCGCGCATGGCGCTGTTGCTCGCCGGATTGCCGGTGAGCGTGCCCGGTCTGACCGTCAACCGGCTGTGCGCGTCGGGACTGGAAGCAGTGGGCGCCGCCGCGCGCGCCATCCGCGCCGGCGAAATCGAATTCGCCATCGCCGGCGGCGTCGAATCGATGACGCGGGCGCCGTTCGTGCAGGGAAAGAGCGAGGAGGCCTTCTCGCGCAAGGCGGAGATTTTCGACACCACGATTGGCTGGCGCTTCATCAATCCGCTGATGAAGAAGCAATACGGCGTCGATTCGATGCCCGAGACGGGCGAGAACGTCGCCGAGGAATTCCAGGTGACGCGCGCCGATCAGGATGCGTTCGCCTTGCGCTCGCAGCAGCGCGCCGCCAAGGCGATGGCCGCTGGCTATTTCGCCGAAGAGATCGTTCCGGTCGTGATCGCCGGCCGCAAGGAGACCGTGACGGTCGACAAGGATGAACACCCGCGCGAAACAACGCTCGAGCAGCTTGCCAAATTGAAGACCCCCTTCCGCAATCCCGGTACCGTGACTGCCGGCAATGCCTCCGGCGTCAATGACGGCGCTGCCGCCATGATCGTCGCGTCGGAATCAGCCGTGAAGCAGCACGGACTGAAGCCGCGTGCGCGCATTCTGGGGATGGCCGCGGCCGGCGTGCCGCCGCGCATCATGGGAATCGGACCGGTGCCCTCGACGCAAAAACTGATGGCGCGCCTCGGCCACAAGATTTCCGATTACGACGTGATCGAGCTCAACGAGGCCTTCGCCTCGCAGTCGCTGGCGGTGTTGCGCCAGCTCGGTCTTCCCGATGACGCGGCGCAGGTTAATCCGCATGGTGGCGCAATTGCCTTGGGCCATCCGCTCGGCATGTCGGGCGCGCGGCTTGCGCTCACCGCCGCGCACGCGTTGCACAAGAACGGCGGCAAGCTCGGCCTTGCCACCATGTGCGTCGGCGTCGGGCAGGGCGTGTCGCTTGCTATGGAAAGGTGTGAGGGACAGGACGAATGTCGCTGATCTATCCCAAGCAAAGCCTCGAGGCTTTTCCCAAGCATCTCAGCCCCGGCTATCGCTCAACGGTGAAGCGCTCGCCGTCGAAACCCCTCATCGTCGTGCCGCACACGCTGTCCGAACTGACCGGGCCGGTTTACGGCCACGACGCCGTACAGCAGGGCGACAACGACCTCACCAAGCAGCACAAGGGCGAGCCGTTGGGCGAACGCATCATCGTGCATGGCCATGTGCTCGACGAGGACAAGCGGCCGGTGCCCGATACGCTGGTCGAAATCTGGCAGGCCAATGCCTGCGGCCGCTACGTGCACAGTATCGACCAGCATCCGGCGCCGCTCGATCCGAATTTCACCGGCGCCGGCCGCACCGTCACCGACGGCAAGGGCTATTACCGCTTCATCACCGTGAAGCCGGGCGCTTATCCGTGGGGCAATCACCCCAACGCCTGGCGGCCGAACCACATCCACTTTTCTGTCTTTGGCCAATCGTTTCTGACGCGGCTGGTGACGCAGATGTATTTCCCCGGTGACTACTTGTTCCCCTACGACCCGATCTTCAATTCGGTGACGGACGAGAAGGCGCGCGCGCGCATGGTGTCGAGTTTCGATCTGGACAACACGATCCCCGACTGGGCGTTGTGTTTCCGCTGGGACATCGTGTTGCGCGGACGCGAGGCGACGCCGCAAGACACGGATGAGCATTAATGTGCGCGCTGACGCTGAACCCTCCGCCGTCATGCCCGGCTTTGTGCCCGGCATCCACGCCTTTCTTGTTTGCAACGGAGCAAGGCGTGGATGGCCGGGACAAGCCCGGCCATGACGGATTGAGATTGTCGCCAGTGAAATGGGAAGACTGATGTCCGAAATCACCCCCTCGCAAACCGTCGGCCCGTTCTTCGCTTACGGTCTCACCCCCGACGGCCGCGCCAAGTGGGATCCGAACGGGACCTACAGTTGGAAGGAAACGGTCGGCGATAATCTGGTGACGCCGGATGTCTCGGGCGCAAAAATCCGCATCGAGGGCCGCGTGCTCGACGGCGACGGCCTGCCGGTCAACGACGCCATGATCGAAATCTGGCAGGCCGACGCGCAAGGGCGCTACGCCCATCCGCGCGACGACCGCGCCCGGCCGAACGCCAAGTTCAAGGGCTTCGGGCGTTCGGCGACCGACAAGGACGGCGTCTATGCGTTCGACACCATCAAGCCCGGTTCGGTGCCGGGGCCGAATGGCAAACCGCAGGCGCCACATATTGTGTTCTGTATTTTCTCACGCGGCATGCTGCGGCAGATCTATACGCGGGCTTATTTCCCGGATGAGGCGGGCAACGACGCCGATCCCATCCTGAGCCTGGTGCCGGCCGACCGCCGCGGCACGCTCATTGCCCACAAGGAGGCGCGCGGCGGCGTCACCCTTTATCGCTTCGATATCCGCATCCAGGGCGGCGACGAGACGGTTTTCTTCGACATCTGAGCGCG
>DATATS010000049.1:0-6670 GCA_036268675.1 Pseudolabrys sp. | reverse complement strand
TTTGGCGGCAAGGAGGACATGATCTACCAGGGCATGCTGGCGCTGCTCGCCATGAAGACGCGCGCGCCGGTGCGGCTCACCTTCACGCGCGAAGAATCGATCATTTCCACCGCCAAGCGCCATCCGTCGCGCACCCGTCTGCGCATGGGGCTCATGCGCGACGGCCATATCCGCGCGCTGGAGATGACGATGATCAGCGATGGCGGTGCTTACGGCTTGTCGACCGAAGGCGTCATGCGCAAGGCGGCGATCCTCGCGGCCGGGCCTTACGTCATCCCGAACGTCAAGGTCGATACCTGGGGCATCTACACCAACAACACGCCGTCCGGCGCGTTCCGCTCCTTCGGCGCGCTACAAACGGCATTCGCGACCGAATCCCATCTCGACATCTGCGCCGAGCGGCTCGGCCTCGATCCGTTCGAGATCAGGCGCATCAACGCCATGCGCGATGGTGCGACGACGCATACCAAGGCGAAGCTCGGTTCGGTGAGCCTCATGCGCGCGCTCGATGCCGTGGAAAAAGCGTCCGGTTGGGAGAAGGGCGCGCCCACGTCGCGCGGCGCGCAGCGCAACGATCTTAACCGCGAGGATGTTCGCCCGCCCGTTTCGCTCGGCGCGCGTTTTGCGGGCGTCGCCAAACAAGAGGCGGCGGAATAATGGCGCGCAAACGCGGACGAGGCATGGCCGCCTGCTGGTACGGGATCGCGCGCACCGCGACCATCGATCGCGCCGCCGCCTGGGCCGAAATCGACGATGGCGGCAGCGCGAAGATCGTCACTGGCGTGACCGAAATTGGTGAGGGCATTCTTACCGTGCTGGCGCAGATCGCCGCGCACGAGATGGGCGTCAAGCCCGAGCATGTCGTGATCGGCGACAACGACACCGCGCGCGCGCCCGAGGCTTCACATGCCGGCGCCAGCCGCCAGACCTACATGATCGGCAACGCCGTCGGGCTTGCTTCACGCGAAGCGCGCAAACGGCTGGTCGACGTGATGGCTAAAGTCTGGGACGTCGAGGCCGACACGATCAAGACCGGCAACGGCGAAATCTGGGCCGAGAACACCAACCACCGCATCTCCATGGGCGAGGCCGTCAGCACGGCGAAAAATCGCGGCGTGGTGCCGGTCGGCTCCGCCACCTTCGGCACCGACACCACCTGGCTCGATCCGGTCGATGGCTCGGGGCGGCCCTGGCAGGCTTACGTGTTCGGCGCGCAGGTCGCCGAGGTCGAGGTCGATACCGTCACCGGCGAAGTGCAGGTGCTTGGCGTCTGGGCGGCGCACGACGTCGGCCGCGCCGTCAATCCGCAGGGTGTCGAGGGCCAGATCGAAGGCGGCATCGTGCAGGCGCTCGGGCAGGGGCTGATGGAGGACTACAAGCTCCAGGACGGGCGCACCTCCACCTCGGGCTTTGCCAAATATATCCTGCCGACCTCGCTCGACGTGCCGCGGGTGAATTCCATCATCATTGAGGACCACGATCCGATCGGACCCCTTGGCGTGAAGGGCGTCGGCGAGCCGGCCATGGTGCCGACGATCCCCGCGATCATGAACGCGATCTACGACGCCGTCGGCGTGCGCATCACGAATTTGCCGGCGACGCCGGAAAAGGTGCTGATGGCCATTCGCGCCAAGGAGAAGAACGAGAGGCGCGCATGAGTCTGGCGAGCGTTGCGGATAAAATAGAGACGAGCGAGACGCCGTTCACGGCCGATCTCGCCGCTATTCGCCGTCTTGCCAATCTGCTCCCCGGCGCAAAGCCGATCGCAGTCAACGGCATCCGGGTTGCCGCGTCGATCCGCCCGAACAAATTCGTCATCGAAGGCGGCGATAACACCCCCGTCACCATGCCGCGCACGGCATTCCAGGTCGTCTATTCCGACGGCACCGTCATGATCGACAGCGGCCTCGATCGCGAAACGCACGATTCGTTTTCCACGCCGGACAAGCGCGAGCCTTATTTTCCGGATCAATTCGCCAAGCTGCAACGCGCGCTGAACGAGGCGCGCATGATCGTGCTCACGCATTTTCATGCCGATCATGTCGCCGGCGTCACGCGCGCGGCGAACTACAACGAACTGGCGGACAAGACCATCGTCAGTGCCGAGACCGCCGATTGCCTGCTGAGGACGCCGCATCGCCCGCATCTGGCAATGACGGCCGAGCAGGTGAACCGGCTGACCGTGCTCGACTACCGGCACCATTATCCGGTCGCGCCCGGCATGGTGCTGATTAAGGCGCACGGCCATTCCGCCGACCATCAGATGGTGTACATCGCGCTCGCCTCGGGCGCTGAGATTCTGCACAGCGTCGACGTCGGCTGGGTGTTGGAGAATATCCGCCAGATCAAGGGCAAGGCCGCACCCTGGGTGAAGGAAAACGTGCCGGCGGTGATGGGCCAGTTGCGCTGGCTCAATGGCGTGCTGCGCGACGAGCGCAACGTCACGATGCTGGTGACGCATGACGATGCGCTATTCGACGAGACGGTGAAATCCGGCGCCATCGGCGGTGAACTGAAACTCAACTGATGCGTCGGGGAGCCGCAGCGACTTCGATAAGAAAATGAACGAAAACTGAAAAGCCAAACGTAAACGGGAGGAACAGGATCATGAAAACGATAAAAATAATTGCAGCGCCGCTGTTCGCGTCGGTGCTCGCCTTCGCGGCAATCCCGGCGCACGCGGCCGGATTTCCCGACAAGCCGGTCGAGATGACCGTGCTGTTCGGCGGCTCGGCGCAGACCGTCGGACAAGTGCTGGCCGACCAGATGACCAAGAAGCTTGGGAGCCCCGTCGTGGCGGTCGCGCGCAAGGGCGGCGGCGGCGCCATCGGCTACACCTATGTGCATTCGACCGCGGCGGACGGCTACAACATCGTCTGGAATTCGAACTCGATCTCTACCACGCACTACAGCGGCCACGTGCCGTTCGACTACAAGTCGTTCACGCCGATCGCGCGCATCGGCATGGAAGTGCCCGTGCTGGCGGTCAACACCAAGTCCGGCTGGAAAACGCTCAGGGACATGGCCGCGGCCGGCAAGAAGGAAAAACTCAAGATCGCCGTCGGCGGGCTCGGCTCGTTCACGCATCTTGTGGCCGCTGCGCTGTTTCACCGGCTCGGCGTCGAGGTGAATTACATTCCGGGCGGTCAGGGCCGCGAAGTGGCCGAGTTGCTCGCCGGCCGCGTCGACGGCGTGTTGCGTTTCCCGAGCGAAGTGGAAAGCAACGTCAAAGCGGGCAGCTTGCGCGTACTCTGCGTCACCACCAAGGACGTCAAGGTCGAAGGCCTCGACGCGCCGACCTGCGATCAGGCGGGCGCCACCGGCCTTGATCTGTCGATGTGGCGTGGACTGGCGGCGCCGGCCGGCACGCCGCCGGACGTGATCGCCAAGCTGCAAAAGGCCGCGCAGGAAGCGGTCGCTTCGCCCGAGTTCCAGACGGCGGTGAAACACGTCGGCTTCATGCCGAGCTATCTGCCGGCCGCCAAGTTCGGCCAGGAGATCGCCACCGACGACAAGGAAATCGGCGGGCTGATGAAGCAGATCGGTCTCGAAAAGAAAAAGTGAGGTTCAGCGCGTGACATCATCGAAAAGCGACCGGCTGGCAGGCAGCATCCTGTTGCTGGTCGCGCTTGCCTGGATTGCCGGCTGCTACTGGACGATTCCGGATGCCGCCGGCGGCGCGCGCGTCGGCCCGCGCGGCTTTCCGCTCGCGATGGGCGTGATGCTGGCGGTGCTGTCCGCGATTTTGATCGCGGGCAGCTTCGCCGGTGGTGACGATGCCGACGACGGCGAAAAACATCCGATCGGCCGCACCGATGTGTGGGCGCTCGCGTGCACGTTCGGCTTTCTCGGCGTCTATGTCGCGCTGATGGCGTGGTTCGGGTTTCTGATCGGCACCGTCATCTCGACTGCCTTGTTTCTCGTCGTCGTGCTCAACAAGCGCGCGCCGCTGCTGGTCGCCGGCGTGTCGCTCGGGCTTGCGGTCGGCGTCTGGTTCATCCTCAGCAAGCTAATGGGCGTCTATCTGCCGCATGGCACGATCGTTTACGGACTCTAGCCGATGCATCCCATCGTCATCGCTCTGCACGCGGCCGCGACCTGGCAGGTGTTTGCCGCAACTCTGTTCGGCTCCGTCGTCGGGCTGGTGTTCGGCGCGATACCCGGGCTTACGTACAGCATGGCGCTCGCCATGGTGCTGCCGCTCACCTTCGGCATGGCCAACGAGCCGGCGATTGCAGCGATGCTCTCCACTTACATTGGCGGCATGACCGGCGGCGCCATCTCGGCGATTTTGATCGGCGTGCCGGGAACGCCGTCGGCTGCGGCCACCGTGTTCGACGGCCATATGCTGGCGAAGAACGGCAAGGCGAGCCTCGCCATCGGCACCGCGACGGTCGCCGCCGGCGTCGGCGGAATCCTCAGCCTCGTCATCATGCTCATTTCCGTGCAGGTGCTCGCGCATGTGGCGTTGGCGTTCGGCCCGGCCGAGATTACCGCGCTGGTCATCTTCGGCCTCTCCACCATTTGCGGCCTCGCTGAAAAATCGCTGGTGCGCGGCATGATCGGCGGCGTGCTCGGCTTGATGGTAATGGCGATCGGACAGGATCCCATCGACGGCGTTCAACGATTTACGTTCGGCACCGTGACGATGCTGCAAGGCGTCGATCTGCTGGTGGCGATGATCGGGCTGTTCGCCGTGCCGCACGCGATCGAGGCGCTGGCACGATGGGCGCGCGGCGAGGAAACCAAGGTCGGCGAACTGGCGGCGAAGGTTGAACTGCCGTCGATTGCGATGCTCGCCGGTCATTGGTGGAACCTGCTGCGCTCGGGGCTGATCGGCACCGTGATCGGCGCCATCCCCGGCACCGGCGGCCCGATCGCGGCGTTCCTTGCCTACGATCAGGCCAAGCGCTTCCACAAGCATCCCGAACGCATGGGAAAGGGCGACCTCGCCGGCGTGATCGCGCCGGAAGCGGCCAACCACGCGGTCACCGGCGGCGCCATGATCCCGCTGCTCGGCTTGGGGATTCCCGGCGATCCTGCGACCGCCATCATCCTCGGCGGGCTGCTCATTCACGGCATCCAGCCCGGCCCGATGCTGTTTGCGGAAAAGCCCGCGGTCATCGCCAATATCTACATTCTGTTTCTGCTCGCTTACGTCGTCGTCGTGCTGTTGCAGCTTTATGGCGTGCGGCTGTTCGTGCGCGCGCTGCGCGTGCCGCCGCATCTGCTCGCGGTCGGCATCCTGGTGATGTGCGCAGTCGGCTCCTTCGCCATCCGCAACACGTTGTTCGATGTGGTGGTGATGATGGTGATCGGCTTTGCCGGCTATTTTCTGCTGCGCGCGCGCATCCCGGTGGCGCCGGTGCTGCTCGGCCTTGTGCTCGGCCCGACGCTCGAGCGTGAATCGCGCACCGCACTGATCATGTCGGAGGGGCATTTGTCGATCTTCTGGACCTCGCCGACGGCGCTGCTGTTTTTCGCGCTCGCTATTCTGGTCATCGGTGGCCACCTCGTCGGCTCCTTGCGCGCCAAGGCGCAGGCGCGCGCACAAGAACAGAAGGCTTGAGATGTTGACGCGCACAGCGGAAAGCGAATCCGAGCGCGCGATGCGCCAGCGCGCCGGAGCAATCGCCAAAGCCGGCGGCCTCGATGCTGCGCTCGCCAAGGGTAGCCTGCCGAAGCTCGTCGAATGCACATTGTCGGAAGCGCTGGTGCTCGGCCTGCTCAAGCAGGGCGTCGGAAAATATCTTGCCATCTTCGGTCACGGCTCGACTGATCTCGGCAACGTCTTGCGTATCTACGAGGAGGAGGGCGTCACCCGCACCATCAATTGCCGCAACGAGGTCGAGATGGCGCATGCCGCGACCGTGCTGCGCTGGCAATACGGTGAACGATCGGCGGTCGTCACGTCTATAGGTCCCGGGGCAATGCAGGCTTTCGCGGGCTCGCTGGCGGCGGCCTCGAACGGCGTCGGCGTCTATCACATCTATGGTGACGAGACGACGCGCGGCGAAGGCTACAACATGCAGCAGGTGCCGAAGGAAGAGCAGGGTCTGTTCGGCCGCATGACCGCGATCATGGGGCAATCCTATGTGCTGCATACGCCCGAGGCATTGCGCGACGCGTTGCGACGCGGCGCCTTGTGCGTCAATCATCCCTATCGCGCCGGGCCGTTTTATCTGCTGCTGCCGCTCAATACGCAGCCGGCGCGGCTGACCGTGAATATCGCGGCGCTGCCGGCGCGGCCGGATCTGCCGGCGCTTGCGCCCGCCGACGACACAGCGATCGATCGGGCGGCGGCGATGATCGTCAAGGCGGGCAAGGTCGCGATCAAGGCTGGTGGCGGCACGCGGGGGCACGACGCAGCGATCCGGAAACTTGCGGAGGTTTCCGGCGCAGCCGTCGTGCTGTCGCCCGGCTCGACCGGCGTTTTGCCGGACGCACATGCGCAGAACACGCATGTCGGCGGCTCGAAAGGTTCGATCAGCGGCAATTTTGCGATGGCGGAAGCAGAGTTGCTGATCGTCGTCGGCTCGCGCGCGGTGTGTCAGGCGGATTGCTCCGGTATCGGTTACAAGAACGCGCAAGCCGTCATCAACATCAACGGTGATCTGGCGGATAGCCTGCACTACAACAAGACGGTCGCGCTGATCGGCGATATCGGCGC
>DATATS010000048.1:0-27430 GCA_036268675.1 Pseudolabrys sp. | reverse complement strand
GGTATGCAAGTTGGTCAGGATCGCGCGCTTCGGCTTGACCCGGGCGATCCAGGCAAGCGCCTCGTCGAGATTGAAGTGGCTGGGATGTGGGCTTTTACGTAACGCGTCCACGACCCAGACATCGAGCCCAGCCATGGACGCTAGGCTTTCGTCTGGCAGGCTTTTGATGTCGGCCGAATAGGCAGCCGCGCCGAAACGAAATCCGAGGGATGCGATGCCGCCATGCTCCTGCAAGACCGGCAGCGCGTCGATGGGTCCGCCCTGCGCGTTGATGGTAATCGGGCGACCCGCGACCAAAGGGCGCTCGGTCGCGATCGGCGGGTAGTCGCTTCCCGGTGGCGAGGCAAAGCAATAGCCGAAGCGGATGCGCATGGCGCGCACTGTCGGTTCGTCCATGTAGACGTCCACGGGGCGGCTATTGCGGACGAAAAGCGGACGCAGGTCATCGATGCCGTGGGTATGATCGGCATGCTCATGGGTGAGCAGCACGCCGTCGAGCCTGTCCACATTGGCGTCGAGAAGCTGCATGCGCAGATCGGGCGAGCAATCGACCAGAACGCGCGTGACCTGTCCCCGCTCATTCGCGCGTTCAACCAAAAGAGAGCACCGCCGGCGGCGGTTTTTCGGATTGTTCGGATCGCATTCGCCCCAGCCCAGCGCCACCCGCGGCACGCCCATGGAGGAGCCGCAGCCCAAAATGGTGAAGGTCAGGCTCATGCCTCATCCACGAGTTGCCGCGGCACCTTGTTGAAAAGCCGGAAGAAATTCTCGGTGGTGTCGCGGGTGACGTCTTCGAGGCTGGTTCCACGCGCTTGCGCCAGCACCTTGGCGGTTTCCACGACGTAAGCCGGCTCGTTGCGCCCACCGCGATGCGGCAGCGGCGCCAGATACGGCGCGTCCGTTTCCACCAAAATGCGATCGGCCGGCAACTCCCTGGCGATGCTGCGCAAATCCTCGGAGCGCTTGAACGTGAGGATGCCGGTGAACGACACGTAATGGCCAAGCTCAATGGCGGTGAAGGCCAGATCGCGGCCGCCTGTGAAGCAATGCAGCACGGCCGGGAAGGCGCCCTTCCCGCTTTCCTCGCGCAGGATGCGCGCCATGTCAGCGTCGCAGTCGCGCGAATGGATGACCAGCGGCAACCCGGTTTCGCGAGCCGCTGCAATGTGTTGGCGGAAGCTCGTCTCCTGCAAGTCACGCGGGCTGTTGTCGTAATGATAGTCGAGGCCGGCTTCGCCGATGGCGACGATTTTCGGGTGCTTCGAAAACGCGATCAGCGCCGCGGCATCGACGTCCGGCTCCTCTTGCGCGTTGTGCGGATGGGTCCCGACCGAGCAGAACACCTGCGGAAATTTCTCAGCAACCGCCACGACTTGCGCGAGTTTCTTCACCCGGGTCGAGATTGTCACGATACGCCCGACGCCGGCAGCCTCGGCGCGTGCCACCACTGCGTCGAGTTCGCTGGCAAAGTCCGGAAAATCCAGGTGGCAATGACTGTCGACCAGCATCATTAGGCCGCGGCCTCCGGCTCGACGTAACGCGGAAACACCGGCGCGGGCGGCGGCAGCGCGCGTCCGTGAGCTATGCGTTTTGTGCCGTTAAGCTCGTAGAAGTGGCGTTCCTCGGGGCGAACAGCGAGAAGATCAAGGAGTTTCGCCGCCGACGAAGGCATAAAAGGCTGAGCCATGATCGAAACGCATCGCAACACCTCGGCGGTGACGTAAAGGATCGTGCCCTGCCGCTTCGGATCGGTCTTGGCCAGCCCCCACGGCGCTTCCGAGGCGAAGTAGCGATTGGCGTCGGCCACCACCGCCCACACCGTGTTGAGCACCTGGTGCAGCTGTTGCGTGCTCATGTGTTCGCGCGCCTTGCCGATCATTCCGTCGGCGGACGCGAGAATAGCCTTGTCGGCCTCGCTGAACGCGCCCGGCTCCGGCAGCGTGCCGCCGAATTGCTTGGCGACCATCGTGAGCGAGCGCTGCGCCAGATTGCCAAGGTCGTTGGCGAGATCCGCGTTGATACGATTGACGATCGCCTCGTGGCTGTAATTGCCGTCCTGCCCGAACGGCACTTCACGGAGGAAAAAATAACGCAGCGGATCGACGCCATAGGCATCGGCCAGTGCGAACGGGTCAATCACGTTGCCGACCGACTTCGACATTTTCTCCCCGCGATTGAACAGGAAGCCGTGCGAGAAGATGCGCTGCGGCACGTCGATGCCTGCCGACATCAAAAAGGCCGGCCAATACACCGCGTGGAAACGCACAATGTCCTTGCCGATCACATGCAAGGCTGCCGGCCAGTAGCGTTTGAATTTTTCGCTGTTGTCGTCAGGGAAACCGACGCCGGTGATGTAATTGGTCAGCGCGTCGACCCACACATACATGATGTGCTTGTCGTTGCCGGGCACCTTGACGCCCCAGTCGAACGTCGTGCGCGAGATCGAGAGGTCCTGCAAACCGCCGCGCACAAAACTGGCGACCTCGTTGAGCCGCTCCTTCGGCAGTACGTAATTCGGGCGCTCGAACAGCTTGAGCAGCTTGTCCTGATAGGCCGAGAGCCGGAAGAAATAACTCTCTTCCTCCACCCATTCGACCGGCGTGCCGGTTTTCGACGCGACCCGCACCTTCTGTTCGTTCAGGTGGGTTTCGTCCTCGGCGTAATAGGCCTCGTCGCGCACCGAATACCAGCCGGCGTATTTATCGAGATAGATGTCGCCGTTCTTTTCCATCCGCTCCCAGATAGCCTTGGAGGCGAGATGGTGCCGCTCTTCGGTGGTGTGGATGAAATCGTCGTTCGAGCATTCCAGCCGCGCGACCATCTTCTCGAACAGCGGCACGTTGCGGTCGCGCAACTGGCGCGCCGTCAGCCCCTCGCGGGCCGCCGTCTGCTGCATCTTCTGGCCGTGCTCGTCGGTGCCCGTGAGAAAATAAACGTCGTAGCCGTCAAGCCGCATGAAGCGCGCGATGGTGTCGGTCGCGATCGCCTCATAGGCGTGGCCGATATGCGGCGGACCGTTCGGGTATGAGATCGCGGTGGTGATGTAGTAGGGCTGCTTTTCGGCCGGCATTGTTGACTTTATTGAATGACGGGAATGGCCGGAATAAGTCCGGTGATGAGTCCGGCAGTAGGTATCAACCCCACGCCCCGTGGGCAAGCAATGCAAAGCGCCGGGAATCGCGTGCGCCTTGCTATACTGAGCGCCGACCCGGTGAGGCTATCATGTACCGCGCCACGCTCGGCACCAGCCGCTACACGT
This sequence comes from Pseudolabrys sp., assembly GCA_036268675.1. GTDB lineage: Bacteria > Pseudomonadota > Alphaproteobacteria > Rhizobiales > Xanthobacteraceae > Pseudolabrys. Next base: position 24,171 of record DATATS010000048.1, on the reverse strand, counting down.
TTCCCGACCTCAAGACGCTCATGGCCAGGGCGACGCCCCTGCGCAGCGGCGATGAACTTGCAAGGCTTGCCGCCGCATGCGGCGAAGAGCGCGTTGCCGCACAATTTGCGTTGGCCGACCTGCCGCTCACGGCGTTCCTGAACGAGGCCGTCGTCGCCTACGAGGACGACGAAGTGACGCGGCTCATCGTCGATAGCCACGACAAGGCTGCCTTTGCCGCGGTCGCGCATTTGACCGTCGGCGGATTTCGCGACTGGCTGTTGTCCGACGAGGCGACGACCGCCGCCCTCGCCTCCCTGGCCCCCGGCATCACGCCCGAAATGGCGGCCGCGGTCAGCAAGCTCAGCCGCCTGCAGGATCTCATGCTCATGGCGGCGAAATGCTCGGTGGTCACAAGATTCCGCAACACCCTCGGCCTGCCCGGCCGGCTCTCGGTGCGCCTGCAACCCAACCATCCGACGGACGATGCGCGCGGCATCGCCGCCAGCATCCTCGACGGCCTGCTGCTCGGCTCGGGCGACGCCGTCATCGGCATCAATCCGGCAACCGACAGCCCGGAGCGGGCGCACGTGCTGCTGTCGATGCTGGATGAGATCAGGCTCAAGCTCGATATTCCGACGCAAGCCTGCGTCCTTGCCCATGTGACGACCACGCTCGATTTAATGACAAAGGGCGCAGCCGTCGATCTGGTGTTCCAGTCGATTGCCGGCACGCAGGCCGCCAACAAAAGCTTCGGCATCGATCTCGCGCTGCTGGCGGACGCGCGCGAAGCCGCGCTCGCGCTCAAGCGCGGCACCGTCGGCGACAATGTGATGTATTTCGAGACCGGCCAAGGCTCGGCGCTCTCCGCCAACGCGCACCACGGCGTCGATCAGCAGACGCTGGAAGCGCGCGCTTACGCCGTGGCGCGCCATTTCAAGCCGCTGCTGGTCAATTCAGTTGTCGGCTTCATCGGGCCGGAATATCTGTACGACGGCAAGCAAATCACGCGCGCCGGGCTTGAAGATCATTTCTGCGGCAAGCTGCTGGGCCTGCCGATGGGCGTCGACGTCTGCTACACCAACCACGCGGCGGCCGACCAGGACGACGCCGACGCTTTGCTCGCGCTGCTCACGTCGGCGGGCGTCAATTTCGTCATGGGTGTGCCCGGCGCCGACGACATCATGCTCGGTTACCAGAGCACGTCGTTTCACGACGCACTTGCCATGCGCGATCTTTACGGCAAGCGCCCGGCGCCGGAATTCGAGGACTGGCTGACGCGGCAGGGGCTGATCGACGGCAACCGCCGCATCCGTCCGCGCGAATTGCCGGGCACGTTCCGCAATTTGTTGCCGGCGTCGGCATGAGTAGCAAACCCGTCAATCAGGCCGGCGACGTCTGGACACCATTGCGCCAGCTCACTACCGCGCGCATCGGACTTGCGCGCAGCGGCGCTTCGCTCGCGACCGGGCCGCTGCTCGCGTTTCAACTCGCGCACGCGCGCGCCCGCGATGCGGTCAATGCGTCGCTCGATGTTAGCCAACTGACAGCGGACGTTGAGCGGCTCGAGGCTCCGGTGCTTGTGGTCGCGAGTGCCGCCGCCGACCGGCAAAGTTTTCTGATGCGGCCCGATCTCGGACGCAAGCTTGGCCCCGGCGCCGACGCGCTGTTGCAACCGCGCGCCGCCAAATACGACGTGGCTTTCGTCGTCGTCGATGGCCTGTCGGCGCGTGCCGTGCAAACGCATGCAGCGCCGGTGCTCGCCGCCGTGCTGGCGCGCCTGCGCGCCCTCAGCTGGCGCATCGCCCCACTGACCATTGTCACGCATGGACGCGTCGCCATCGGCGATGCCATCGCCGCGGAACTCGGCGCTGACTCTGTCGCCGTGCTGATTGGCGAACGGCCGGGCCTGAGCGCGCCCGACAGCATGGGCGCGTATCTGACGTGGCAACCGGGACGCCAGCCGAGCGATGCAGACCGCAATTGCATATCCAACATTCGGCCCGGCGGTATCGGCTATGCGGACGCAGGAGCAAAGATCGTTAATCTCCTCGGCGCCATGCGCGCGCGAAAAATATCGGGCGTGCGGCTCAAGGATGACTCGGGTTCGTCCACGCCGAAAATTGCCAGCTGCGATTAATGCGCCGTTAGCCATGCCCGCGCCGGAAGGCCGCGTGCAACGATTCAGCGATGCCGAATTAGCCTTAATTTACGCCGTTTATTCGTCGCTCTTCGCAAACTGATAATAAACGCCACTTAGATTGCGCGCCACTCGCTGGGGCCAAACGCCGAGAGACCTCCGATGAACATCGCCGTCACTCCTGTGTCGTCGCGCGACCGCTGCGAGGTCGCGATCGTCGGCGCCGGCCCTTACGGGCTTGCGGTCGCCGCTCATCTTCGCGCCGCCAACGTGCCGATCCGCGTGTTCGGCGAACCGCTGTCGTTCTGGCGCGCTCACATGCCGGCCGGAATGATGCTGCGCTCGCCCTGGATTGCCACCCACATCGCGCAGCCGCGCGGCAAGTTTACGCTGGACGACTATTACCGCGAAGCCGGCATGGCCGTGCCGGACCTTCTGCCGGTGGAAACGTTCGTCGACTACGGGCGCTGGTTCCAGGAACGCGTCGCGCCCGATCTCGACAAGCGCAAGGTCGCGCGCGTCGAGCCGCTCGACGGCGGCTTCCGCCTCGTGCTTGAGACCGGTGACGTTTTTTACGCTGAGCGCGTCGTGATGGCGCAGGGTCTGCTCGGGCACGAACACCGGCCAGCGCAGTTCGACGGCCTGCCGCGCCAGTTGGTCAGCCATTCCTGCGAACATACGGATTCCGAGCGCTATCGCGGCAAACGTGTCGCCGTCATCGGCCGCGGCCAGAGCGCCTGCGAGTCGGCCGCGATCCTGCACGAAGCGGGCGCCGATGTCGAAATCATCTGCCGCGGCAGCCTCGTGTGGAACGCCGATCCGGGCGAGCGCAGCACGCTACGCAAGGCCGTGCGCGCGCTCATCGGCGACATGCTGATCCCGCCCTCGCAGGTCGGCCCCTTCCCGTTCAACTGGCTCAATGAAATTCCCGGCGCCATCCACCAGTTTCCGCAGCGCCATCGCGAACGCTTGAATGTGCGCAGTCTGGGTCCGACCGCGATCCTCTGGTTGCGCCCGCGCCTGAAGCATATCCCGATCCATCAGCAGCGCCGCATCCTGAACGCGCAGCGCGTCGGCGAGCGCGTCGCGCTGACGCTCGACAACGGCACCAGGCGTTACGACCATGTGATGCTCGCGACCGGCTATCGCATCGACGTCAACAAAATGGCGATGCTCGATCCGCGCCTGCGCGGCAAGGTCGTGCGGCGGAACGGATTGCCGGTGCTGTCCGGCGGATTTGAGTCGAGCGTGGCCGGCTTGCATTTCGTCGGCGCATCCGCGGTTGCCAGCTTCGGGCCGCTGCTGCGCTTTATCGCCGGCGCCGGATTTGCGGCGCGCCGCGTCACCGGCGCGGCGTTGCATGCGTCGCGCCGGGCGGCGTCCGGCGATCACGCCTTCGTTGCCGACCCTGCGCCGCTGTCGCTCGCCGCCGAACGCGAGTAGGCAACCATGCAGTCCGGCGTGTTGGAGACACCGGCAGCGCCAAGCGGTGGAAAGACCACCGGCGCGCTCATTGTCGGCGGCGCTCATGTCAGCATCGGCATCGCACGCAGCCTTGGACGGCGCGGCGTTCCGGTCTGGCTCATGGCCAATCACGCGCTGCCGAAGTTTTCCCGTTACGTCGCGCGCCGTTTCGATTGGCCCGGTGCCGATCATCCCGAAGGCGTGTCGTCGATCCTCGACGTCGCCACCCAGCACGGCCTCGATGGCTGGGTGCTGATTGCAACCGGCGATCAGGACGTGCGCATGATCGCGCAGAACCACGATTTGTTGTCGACGCATTTTCGCGTGGCGACGCCGAGCTGGGACACGATCCAGTGGACCTACGACAAGCGCCTCACGTATCAGCGCGCGCAATCGCTCGGCATCGATTTCCCGCACAGCTTCCACGTCAAGACGGCCGAGGACGTTGCGCGCCTCGATTGCCGTTTCCCGGTGATCCTGAAGCCCGCCTTCCGCAAGACCGCCGACGAATTCACGCAAGCCAAGGCCTGGAAGGCCGACGACCGCGACGCGCTTATCGCGCTTTACGCCAAAGCCGCAGCGCTGGTCGGTAGCGAAGCCGTGATCGTGCAGGAATGGATCCCCGGCGCGGGCGAAGCGCAATTCTCCTATGCGGGTCTGTGGGAAAAAGGCAACCCGATTGCATCGCTCGTTGCGCGCCGCACGCGGCAGCACCCGATCGATTTCGGCCGCTCCAGTACGTTTGTCGAAAGCATCGAACAGCCAGAAGTCGAAGCGCTGGCGGCACGTTTCCTGGAGTCGCTCGATTACACCGGCGTTGCCGAAGTCGAATTCAAATACGACGCGCGTGAGCGGAAATACAAACTGCTCGATGTCAACGGACGGTTCTGGACGTGGTGTGGCCTGGGTTCGCTCGCCGGCGTCGATTTCCCCTATCTCGCCTGGCGGCAGGCCATGGGACTGCCGGTCGAGCCATGCCGGGCGCGCGCCGGCGCTGCCTGGTTGCATGCCAGCCGCGATGTGATCGCCGCCTGGCAGGAAATGAACGCCGGCACCCTCGGTCTGGGCGGCTATTTGAAATCGTTCGGCCGGCCGATTGCGTTTGCGAATTTCGCGCTCGACGATCCGTTGCCGGCGCTGATGGAATTTCCGGTCGCCGCCATGCACCGGTTAAGGGTCGCTTCCGGCAAAAACCCGCCGTCCGCGCCGCGCCAGGGCTGGCGCGCCGCATTTTCCAGGTTCGGGCTCGCAAAATAACCGGCTACGCGCGCACGGCGTCTGCCAGCGCGCCAAACACCGCAAAGACCAGCGGCCGGCGTTCGAGATTATAGGTTTCGACGTCGGTGGCGGCCCGATTGACCTTTTCCCAGGCTTGCGCGACGCGCGCCAATTGCGCGCCCCCTCGCGGCACATCCGTCTTCAAGCGCTCAGCCAGCCAGCCGTCCACCAGATCCATGAAAGTGTGCAGCGTCTGCGGCTCGCTGCCGCCGAGCGCGTCGCCCAGCGCATGCAGCGCGAGCGGATCGGGATCGGGCAATTGCGCGAATAGATCGAGTACGCGCTGGCGCAGCGCAAGCGCCGTACCGTCGAGCAGCCGCAAGGCGCGCCCGACACTGCCGCCGGACGCGGCGGCGGCCTCCTTCACGTCCGCCTCGTCGGCATTCCGCCCGCTCGCAGCCGCAACCGCGCGCGCAACATCGGCGGCTTCAAGCGGACGCAGCAGCAGGCGCCGACAGCGCGAACGGATGGTGGCGAGTTCGCGCCCCGGCGCATCGCTCACCAGAAGCAACAACGTGCGCGCCGGCGGCTCTTCCAGAATTTTGAGCAGCGCGTTCGAGGCTTGCGGATATTGCAGTTCATCGGCGCGATCCACGATGCAGATGCGCCAGCCGCCCTCGCCCGCGGTGGAGCCGAAGAACGACACCGTGCGCCGCACGTCGTCGACCCGGATCACGGTGTAGAGCTTGCCGGTCTGCTCGTTGATCGTGCGCTCCAGCGCAAGCAGGTCGCCCTGCGCCTGCGCGGCGATCCGCCGTGCCACCGGGTCCTCAGGATCGACCGCGAGCGACTTGGCGCTCTGAACTTCGGGCGCGCCGGGATCGGGATGCGCGAGCACGAAACGCGCCAGTCGATAGGCCAGCGTCGCCTTGCCGATACCGGGCGGGCCACCGATCAGCCACGCATGCGGAATGCGGCCTTCGGCATAGCTTTCCAGCAGCGCCTGCTCGGCTTGCGCATGGCCGAACAGCACCGAGGTTTCGCGCGGCGCAAGGATGTCATTATCGTCGTCCCCGCTCACGGCGCCGCGACCTCCGCGGCAAGCCGGTCGAGCCCGGGATGCAAACGGCTCTCGACCGTTTCCCAGATGCGCTTGGACACGACATCTTTCGGCGGCCGGCCGTCGACAATGATACAGCGGCGCGGTTCGCGTTCCGCCAGCGTGCGATAGGCCGCGCGCAAGTTCTCGTGAAACTCCAGCCCTTCGGCCTCGAAGCGGTCGGCCGCGGCCTTGCCACGCCGCTGCGAGGCGCGTGCCAGTCCCACATTGGCCGGCACGTCGAGAATGAAGGTGAGATCGGGCATCGCCGGGCCGACCGTGACGCGCTCCAGACTGCGGATCAATTGCGGATCGACGTGACCGAGCGCGCCCTGATAGACGCGTGTGGAATCGATGAAGCGGTCGCAGATCACCCACTTCCCGCCGCGGATCGCCGGCGCGATGGTCGCACGCACATGGTCGTCGCGCGCGGCCGCAAACAGGATCGCTTCGGTCTCCGCGCCCATCGGCTTGGTGATGCCGGAGAGCAGAATGTGACGGATGATCTCGGCGCCGGGCGAGCCGCCCGGCTCGCGCGTGAGCACGAGATCGAGCCCCAGCGACTTGAGATGCTGCGCCAGCATCGCCGCGTGGGTCGACTTGCCGCTGCCGTCGCCGCCTTCAAAGGTTATAAAGCGCCCGCGCATCGCCCATCTATAGCCGTTGGACCCCGGCGCGGAACAGCGCAATGATCAATTCGCTCACAGCATCGACGGCGCGCTGGGGCAAATTGCCCGTGCCGGTGCCGGCGGCGGCCTTGAGTGGCGTCTCGAGCACCAGATCCTCGCCACGCCACACCTTCAGCGTGCCGATCGGCTGATCCTTCGCCACCGGAGCGGGCACCGGGCCGGTATAGGCGATGCGGGCGAGCAGATGCTCGCCGCCGTTCTTGGGCACCATGATTTGCACCAGCCCCGCGCTGGCAACGAGCGGCACATGGCCGCTCGCGCCGCCATAGACCTTGGCCGCGCCGATCACTTCACCCTCCGCGAAAATCGTGCGCCGCACGAAATTGCGGAAGCCCCATTCGAGAAGCTTCTTGCCTTCGTCGGCGCGCTCCTTGGGGCTCTTGAGCCCGTTGACCACCGCGATCAGCCGCAGGCCGTTCTGGGTCGCGGAGCCGACCAGACCGTAACCCGCTTCCTTGGTGAAGCCGGTCTTCAATCCGTCGGCGCCGTCGAGCGAGCCGAGCAGCGGATTGCGGTTCGGCTGATGAATCTTGTTCCAGGTGAAATCGGGCTGGCCGAATATCTTGTAGAATTCCGGATAGTTCAAAATGATGTAGCGCGCCAGAATCGCAAGTTCGCGCGAGGTCATCTTCTCGTTCGGATCGGGCAGTCCATTGGAATTGGTGAACACCGATTTGGCGAGCCCGATCTCGCGCGCGCGTTTGGTCAGCTTCTCGCCGAATTCCAGCTCGTTGCCGGCGAGCGCCTCAGCAAAAACAATGCAGGCGTCGTTTGCCGACTGGATGATCATGCCATGCAGCAGATCGTCCACCGGGACGTTGCTGTTGATCGCGGCAAACATGGTCGAGCCGTGCGACGGCGCACCGCCCTTGCGCCAGGCATTGGCGCTCACCGGAAATTCGTCGGTAAGCTTGATCTTGCCGGTCTTGAGCTGATGGAAGACGTATTCTGCGGTCATCAATTTGGCGAGGCTTGCCGGATAGATCAGATCGTCGGCGTGGCGCTCGAACAGCACGCTGCCGCTTTCCGCATCGATCAGGATGGCGTGCGGCGCGCTGATGTTGGGCTCGTCTTTTTTCGGCGTTTCTTTCTTTTGCACCGGCGCGGCTCTGTGCGCGGGCGGCGCGGCAAGCGCAGTCGCTCCCAAGGCAGCGATGACGGCCGCTGCCGTCAAAATGCGTGTCACGGAGTTCAACGTCATGGCCATGTCAACGCGTTCCTAGCGCGGGCGCGCTTCTTCGATCGCTGCTCGCGCGCATGCGACTTGGCCGAGATTTATGGCTCAGTAAAGGCCGCGCCCGCTCATAAAGCCTGCCCGGGCATCATATCCCTCGGCGGCAAAGGCGGAAACCGGCGACGGCGCGCCTGGGGAGCCGGCATCGCCGGCGGACCCCCGGAGGGGTCTGGTGGCGGCAGCAAGCTCAACTGTGCGCACCGGCGGCGCGACAGCGGCCTCGCGCGGCTGCTGATCGACCGTATAAGGCCGCTCGATGGGCACGCGCGTACGGGCTGGCAGCTTGGTCATCGGGTGGGCGTCGAAATAGACCGGCGCATAGGGTTTGTTGGAAGCCACCCGCACCGGCGGCTCGGTTGCCGGCACATGCTCGCGCAACGACGCCATCAGCATGCGATCGTCAGAGCCGGCGAGCGGCGCGCGGCCGACATAGTCCACTTTCACCTTGGTCAGCCCGTGGCCGTAAAAACCCAGAAGCTTGGCCGTTTTCACCGACACGTCGATCAGGCGGTTGCCGACATAGGGACCGCGGTCGTTGACGCGCACGATGATCGAGCGATGATTGGAAAGATTCGTAACGCGCGCATAAGACGGCAGCGGCATGGTCGGATGCGCGGCCGAAATTGAATTCATGTCGAAGATTTCGCCGTTAGCCGTGTAGCGGCCGTGGAAGTCGTCGCCATACCACGAGGCCAGACCCTCGGCGGAGTAATTGGCATCTTCGTGCGGCACGTATTCGCGGCCGCCCACGACGTAGGGCTTGCCGACCCGATAGACCCCGCCGCCTTTCGGCACCGGCTGGCCCGGCTCGATCACGCGCGCGCTCGACGAGACGCCATATTTGGGATCGACATTTCCGGCGCCAAAATGGCTGCTGGAACAATTGGCCAGCGCCAGACAGCCGGCGCTAAGCGCAACGAGACGCGCAAACAGGCGAAATCCGCCGGTTCCCCCCAATCCGCGCATTTTGCCTTCGTTCCCCGGTGCGAAGCGAGCATAGTACAGCAGGGCGGCCGAGCCCGGTACCACTGCCGTGTTTGCTGGTAAATAATTGGTACCATGCCAAATTTGACCGTAGTGCGGCGCCATTTTGGCAGCCGAAGCCGCGACAGCAACTCTCGCGGCTCGGAAACTATGGCCGCAGCAAACGGCTTGCGGTATTCATCGAGGCGGGCGCGAATTCGTTTCGGGAGGACATGATGAAAGCTTCGTCCTTGAGCTTCCAGGCAGCCGTGCTGTTTGTCATCGCGGGGATGCTGTGGGGCATCCAGATGGCGATGTCGCAGGATCACTCCGCGTTCCCGGCGCACGCCCATCTCAATCTTTTGGGCTGGGTGTCGCTGTTCCTGTTCGGCATCTATTATTTTCTTCACCCGGCGCTGGACCGCGGCAAGACGGCGAAGATCCAGGTTTGCATCTGGATTGTCGGGACGATAATCATGACCATCGGCGTGGCCTTCGTGCACACCGGGCGTGCCGGTGGCGACCCGATTGCGGCGCTCGGCTCGCTCATCGTCCTGGCGGACACGCTGCTGTTCGGCTGGCTGGTGTTCAAGACCGAGCGCGGCGCCGCAGCCTGACATCGGACGCGGCTATTTTCGCCTTGTTCAGCCAGGGCAGTTTTGCTTGCGGCAGTTTTTTATGTTGCAAGCCCGCTTCCCGCCATCCTTGGCGCACGTGCCTTTTGGACAATACCCCAAGTGCGCACACTTTTTGGTCGTTCCACCGGCCTGAAACGTTGCGGACGCAAAGTTCAAGGGAAGCATGACCGCAAGCACGATTAGGAAAAGTTTCAGTGGCATCTTGCTGCTCCGTCATTGAATCGCGTTGAATTACTACACACTCGTATGGCTGACAAAGGCAAGTCCGGACTGAGAACACTGGCGCGATTTTGTGGGATGATCTGGTGGGGTTGGACAAGAAATCCGGTTTCGTTCTGCGGGCGCATCCGCTAACTGTTCAACCCGACGAACCGGAAGGGTGGCCGAGTGGTTTAAGGCACCGGTCTTGAAAACCGGCGTACCTGCAAGGGTACCGTGAGTTCGAATCTCACCCCTTCCGCCAATTTATTTGGCGCGCGGCCGACCCCAATCCCGGGTGCCGCGCTAAAAATCAAAAATATCCGGCACGAACGGACCGCCTTGCGTACGGCACTGGCGCTGGCAGTAGCGGTCGCAGGTGTCGGTCAATTCCAGGCAGCGCCCCTGCGTGTCGTGCCGCAGGCAGCCGGCCGATCCCCAGGCGCAATGCGAGCCGCATTCACTCCAGCAGGCGCCGCCGTTCCAGACCGATTGCGCGCGCTCGCTGCGCGGGAACGGGAGTGCCTGAGCCGGCGCGCCCTCGCGCCAGACCTGCGGGGCCGCGACCGCATCGGCCGCGACTGCCGGCGCACACGCCAAAAGCCCGCCAATGAGCAACACGACGAACGCAACCGATGACTTCATGGTGTTTCCCCGCTGGGACAGCCACGATAGCGCGTTCCGGGCGGTGCCGGCAATTGGCGGCGCGGCCCGCTTGCGCGGCCTCACCTTGATCTCGCCCTCAATCGCAGATAGCCCCTTGCCGCATGCCGACACCGGAAAACGACAAACGCGCGCCCAAGGTGAGCTTCGTCTCGCTCGGTTGCCCCAAGGCGCTGGTGGACAGCGAGCGCATCGTCACGCGGCTGCGCGCGGAGGGCTATGACCTTTCGCGCGACCACGCGGGTTCGGACGTCGTCATCGTCAATACCTGCGGGTTCCTCGATAGCGCCAAAGCGGAGTCGCTTGCGGCCATCGGCGGCGCGCTGAAGGAGAACGGCAAGGTCATTGTCACCGGCTGCATGGGCGCCGAGCCCGAGAGCATCACCGCCGCCTACCCGGATGTGCTGGCGGTGACCGGCCCGCAACAATACGAGAGCGTCGTCGAGGCGGTGCACCGCGCCGTGCCGCCCATGCACGATCCGTTTCTCGATCTGGTGCCGCCGGAAGGCATCAAGCTGACGCCGCGGCATTATGCGTATTTGAAAATCTCGGAAGGCTGCAACAACCGCTGCACCTTCTGCATCATCCCGCGCCTGCGCGGCGATCTGGCATCGCGCCCCGCAGGCGATGTGCTGCGCGAGGCCGAGAAGCTGGTGAACGCCGGCGTGAAGGAATTGCTGGTGATCTCACAGGACACCTCCGCCTATGGCCTCGATCTCAAATATGCCGCGAGCGCGTGGCACGACGGCGAGGTGCGCGCGAAATTCGCCGATCTCACGCGCGCGCTGGGCGAACTCGGCGTCTGGGTGCGATTGCATTACGTCTATCCCTACCCGCATGTCGACGAGATCATCCCGCTGATGGCCGAGCGCAAGGTGCTGCCCTATCTCGACGTGCCGTTCCAGCATGCTTCGCCGGACGTGCTCAAGCGCATGCGCCGCCCGGCCGCGCAGGAGAAAACGCTGGAGCGCATCGCCGCATGGCGTGCAATCTGCCCGGACATCACGCTGCGCTCGACTTTCATCGTCGGCTTTCCCGGCGAGACGGAGGCTGACTTCGAGTTTCTGCTGCAATGGCTGGAGGAAGCCGCGCTCGATCGCGTCGGCTGCTTCAAATACGAGCCGGTGCGCGGCGCCGCCGCCAACGACCTGGGCGCGCCGGTGCCGGATGAATTGAAAGAGCAGCGCTGGCATCGCTTCATGCAGGCGCAGCAGAAGATTTCCGCGCGCCGCCTCAGGCGCAAAGTCGGCACGCGACAGCAGGTCATCATCGATGAAGTTGGCCCGACGGCGTCAAAGGGCCGCTCGATGGCGGATGCACCCGAGATCGACGGCGCGGTTTACGTTGCGAGCCGGCGGCCCATTCGTGTCGGCGACATCGCAACGGTGAAGATCGAGCGCGCCGACGCCTACGACCTGCACGGAACCGTGGTCGGATTCTGATCGTCGATTCGCCGCATCGTTGCCATTTCCACGCCAACAAAAATCCAGACGGAACCTTCGCGCCGAATTCCGTTCGGAACGGCCGCGCGCGCAGCACGTTACGCAGACATCTTCCCCCACGCGGAGGTCATGCGCATGTCATTCAAGAGCACGCTTCTCATCGCCGCAGCGTCTGCGGCATTCGCCTTACCCGGCGCCGCCTCGGCCGCGGATATCGCTTCGGCCACGATGGCACTCAACATCCGCTCCGGTCCGGGCCCGCAATACGAGATCGTCGGCGCCATTCCGGCACGCGGCCGCGCCGCGATTGTCGGCTGCATCCAGGGCAGTCTGTGGTGCCAAGTGAGCTATAACGGCCAGCGCGGTTGGGCCTATTCACAATATTTGACGGCGCAATTGTCGGGCCGCTCGCTGATCGTCACCGAGCATCTCGCCGGCATACCGCCGGTAACCTACGCCGCGCCGGTGGAAACCGTCGGCAGCGCAGTGCCGGTACCCGTCATCACGGGCGCGCTGGTCGAACCGCCCGCCGTGTCGGCGCCGCTGGTGATCGCGCCGCCGCCGGACACGGTGCGCAGCTACGTCGTGAGCCATCCGGTCGCCCCGGTCTATCTCAATGGCGAGGTGGTCGAAGGCGCCGGATTGCCGCCAAATGTCGCGCTCGCGCCGGTGCCCGGTTATCAGTACCAGTACGCTTACGTGAACCGCGCGCCGGTTCTGGCGGAGCCGCGCACGCGGCAGGTCGAATACGTCTATCGTTGACGTGACGCGCGTTCACAGCGCGCGCACGACGTTGACGACCGCATCCGTGAGTTTCGTCAGTTCGCTGGCTGCAATCGTGAATGCCGGCGTGAGATAGATCGTGTTGCCAAAAGGCCGCACGAACACACCCTGCTCGATGAAGCGCGCGCGAACTGCGTCGAGATTGTCGATCTGCGCCATTTCCACCACGCCGAGGGCGCCCATGACGCGCACACCCGTCACGCCCGCCAGATCGCGGCACGGCGCGAGGCCGTCCTTCATTTGATCCGAAAGGCGGGCGACTTGCGCCAGGCGCGGCTCACGTTCGAACAGATCGAGCGAGGCGTTGGCGGCGGCGCAGCCGAGCGCGTTGGCCATGAAGGTTGGCCCGTGCATCAGCGCTTTTTTCGGATCGTCCGACCAGAAAGCCTCGAACACTTTTTTGGTCGCGACCGTCGCCGCCAGCGGAAGGGTGCCGCCGGTGAGCGCCTTGGATAGCGCGATGATGTCGGGCGTGACGCCGGCCGCTTCGCAGGCAAACATCGCGCCGGTGCGGCCGAATCCGGTGAAGATTTCATCGAAGATCAGCAGAACGTCATGCTTGTCGGCGAGCGCGCGCAACCGTTTCAACGTGACCGCGTCGTGAAACAGCATGCCGCCGGCGCCCTGCACCAGCGGTTCGACAATGATGGCGGCAATCGTGTCGCCATGTTTTTGCAGCAATGTGTCGAGCGCAGCGGCACCCTCTGCGTCGCGCGGCAGATCGGCAATGAACTGCTCGGGCACGACGCCGGAAAACAATGCGTGCATGCCGTCCTCGCTATCGGAGACCGACATCGCGCCCATGGTGTCGCCGTGATAGCCGCCCTTGAACGCGACGAATTTCGTGCGCCCGCGCAAGACCCGATTGAGCCAATACTGCACGGCCATCTTCATGGCGATTTCAACGGCGACAGAGCCGGACTCGCAGAAGAATACCCGCGTCAGATCGCCCGGCAGCAGCGCCACCAGGCGGCGCGCCAGCGTCAGCGCCTGCTCATGCGCCAGACCGCCGAACATGACATGCGGCATCCGCGCCAGTTGGCGCGCGATGGCGTCGGCAATATGGGGATGGTTATAGCCGTGGCACGCGGTCCACCAGCTTGCGATGCCGTCGATCAGGTCACGTCCATCTGCGAGCCTGATGTGCGCGCCCTCGGTGGCAATGACCGGCAGCGGCGGCGCTGCGGTCTTCATCTGGCAATACGGCAGCCAGACATTGTCGATTCCTGCCTCATACCAGCCCGCAAAATCGTCCGTCTTGCCACCGCCCGCCATCGCGCTTCCTTCCCCCCGTTGAGCGGACATTGTGACGCGCATTGCGCTAAAGTCACCTGATGAACACGCTCGACCGCTTCGCGCAAGACAAGCTTGACGATCTCGACCGCCGCAATCTGCGGCGGGCGCTGGCCGAGACCACGCGCGAGGACGGCATATGGGTCGAGCGCGACGGCAGGCGGCTATTGTCGTTTTCCTGCAACGACTACCTCAACCTCACCCAGCATCCGGTGGTCAAACAGGCCGCGCGCGATGCACTCGATCGCTACGGCGCAGGCTCCGGCGCCTCGCGGCTGATTACCGGTAATCATCCGCTTTACGCCGAGCTGGAAGCCAAGCTCGCCCGCATCAAGCAGACCGCGGCCGCGCTCGTATTCGGCTCGGGCTATCTCGCCAATTCCGGCATCATCCCGGTGCTGATCGGGCGCGACGGCCTCGTCCTGCTCGACGAGTTGTCGCATGCCTGTATTTACGCCGGAGCGCAGCTCTCGCGCGGCCGCGTGCTGACATTCCGCCACAACGACGTCGCGCATGCGCGCGAACTTCTCGCCACGCATCGCGCCGAACACGACCGTGCGCTTCTGGCGACGGATGGCGTCTTCTCCATGGATGGCGATCTCGCGCCGCTCGATCAACTGCTGGCGCTTGCCAACGAGCACGACGCCTGGCTGATGACGGACGACGCGCACGGGCTGGGCGTGGTCGGCGGCGGGCGCGGCTCTTCGTTTGCCGGCAACACGCATAGTCCAATCCCGCTCCAGATGGGAACGCTGTCGAAGGCAATCGGCGCCTATGGCGGCTATCTCTGCGCCTCGGAGGCCGTCATCGAATTGATGCGCAACCGCGCGCGCACCTTCATTTATTCGACCGGCCTGCCGCCGGCCATCGTCGCTGCGGCGAGCGCCGCGCTCGACGTCATCGAACGCGATCCTGCTTACGCCGCCCTGCCTGTTCGCAAGGCCAATGCCTTCGCGCAAGCCGCGGGCCTCCCCGCCGCGCAGAGCCCGATCGTGCCGGTTATCGTTGGCAGCGAAGACAGGGCGCTCGCCGCTTCGCGCCTGCTCGCGAACGAAGGCTTTCTCGTCGCCGCCATCCGGCCGCCGACCGTGCCCGAGGGCACCGCGCGCTTGCGGCTTACCTTTACGGCGCAGCACCCGGACGAGGCGATTGCGCGGCTCGCCTCGCTCGTCCGCGACAACGTGCTGGCGGCTTGATCTCGTGGGCGCTTATTTCGTCACCTCGACCGGAACCGATGTCGGCAAAACCTTTCTCACCGCCGGCCTCATTCGCTATCTGCGCACGTCCAATCAGGCCGTGGCTGCGCTCAAGCCGGTGGTGAGCGGCTACGATTCATCCGTTGTCGAGACCAGCGATCCGGCGGTGTTGCTCGGCGCGCTCGGACGCCCCGTCTCGGCTGACGAAATCGCCAATGTGACGCCGTGGCGTTTTCGCGCGCCGCTGTCGCCGGATCTCGCCGCAGCGCGCGAAGGCCGAAGCATCGCGTTCGACGAATTGGTCGCCTTCACGCGCGAGGCGGTCAAGGCGAACAACGGCATCCTGTTCATCGAAGGCGTCGGCGGCATCATGGTGCCGCTCGACGGGCAGCGCACCGTGCTCGACTGGATGACGGCGCTTAACATTCCGTTGCTTCTGGTGGTTGGCGGCTATCTCGGCACCATCAGTCACACGTTGACTGCGCTCGATGTGATCGCGCAACGCAAACTGTCCGTTGCGGCCATCGTGGTATCCGAAAGCGAACGCAATCCGGTCGATCTTGCCGACACGGTCGAGAGCATCGCGCGGTTTTCCAATGGCGTGGATGTGATCGGGCTGCCGCGGCTGCCGCGCGGCATTCATCAGCATCCGGCCTTCGCGCGCATCGCCGCGCATCTTTAGGCGTTCAGTTGAACCATTTCAGATCGATGGCGGTTTCCAGCATGCCCTCGAAATTGATCAGAGCATGCAGCAGCATCGTCAACAACGTCGAGCCGCTCGCCCAGCGCAGCCAACCGAGCAACACGCCGAAAGCAAAAACCTGTGCGATCACGTACCAGTCGTATTGCACATGGATCACCGCCCACAGCGCCGCCGTGACCAGAATCACCGGCCAGGCGTCGCGCGGTCCGGTCAGCCAGCCGCGAAAGAGAAAGCCGCGGAACAGGCTTTCCTCGCCGATCGGCGTCGCGACCACCACGCCGAGCCACAGCCACAACAGGGGAAGCGATCCGGATGCCTCCGCCGTGCGGTAGATATTGAGCTGAAACGGCGTGACGATGATGCGGCCAAGAACCCAACTCACCAGATTGCCGACCACGATGAGACCGATAACGGCGGAAACGCCGATGATGACATCGGCTTTTCGCGGCAGCGTATAGCCGAGATAGTCGGCCCAACTTGCGCCGCGCCATTGCGCGAACAAGATCAACAGTGCGACTTCGATCGGCGTCGACACGAAGATGATCAGGCTGATGGCGACCCCATCGCCGGAAAAATCCGGCAGACGTCCGAGCGAAGCGCCATAGTACACCGCGAGCGCCGCAAGCCCTGCCAATTGGCCCACGAGCAAAGCAACGACCGCGAGGCCGAGCGTCGCCCAGCGCCCCCAAGGCTTGCGAACGTCGTTCACGTTTGCGCTTACGGGATCAGGATCGACGCGCCCGTGGTGTCGCGGCCTTCCAGCTCCCGGTGCGCCTTGGCCGCATCCTTGAGCTTGTAGGTCTGATTGATCGGTATCTTCACCGCGCCGGAGCCAACCTTCTCGAACAGATCCTTGGCGCAGGCCACGAGATCTTCGCGCTTGGCGACATAGGTGTTCAGCGTCGGCCGCGTCGCAAACAGCGAACCCTTGGCTTGCAGGATGTTGATGTTGAAGGCATCAATTTGCCCGGACGCTGAGCCGAAGCTGACGAAATATCCGAGCGGGCGCAGGCAATCGAGCGAAGCCGGGAATGTGGTCTTGCCGATGCCGTCATAGACCACGTCGCACAGCTTGCCGCTGGTAATCTCCTTGACGCGCGCGACGAAATCCTCGTCGCGATAGAGAATGGTGTGGTGGCAGCCGTTCTTCTTGGCGATCTCGGCCTTCTCCTTGGAGCCGACGGTGCCGATGACGGTCGCGCCCAGATGATTGGCCCACTGGCAGAGAATGAGTCCGACGCCGCCGGCCGCCGCGTGCATCAGCACGATCGAACCTTTGGTGACCTTGTAGGTGCGGTTGACCAGATACTGCGCGGTCATGCCCTTGAGCATCATGCCGGCGGCCTGCTCGTAACTGATATTGTCCGGCAGCTTCACGGCACGGTCGGCGGGCAGCACCCGCTCCGCGGCGTAGCCGCCCAGCGGTCCGACATAGCCAATGCGGTCGCCGACTTTAAGATCGGTAACTCCGGGCCCCACCGCGATGACTTCGCCGGCGCTTTCGTTCCCGGCGGTGAACGGCATGCCGACCGGCGAGGGATACATGCCCATGCGGAAATAAGCGTCGATGAAGTTGATGCCGGCGGCATGGGTTTTGATCTTGATCTGGCCCTGCCCCGGCGCCGGAATCTCGACCTCTTCATAGGTCAACACATCGGGACCGCCAGCTTTGTGAACGCGCACTGCAGCGACCATGATTTCACTCCCTTGAAAAGTCTTGAATTGCCGGGTTTTTGGATTTCGGCGGCGATCATAGGCACGCAAGCGGCGGGCGCAAGCCGTGTCTCTAGCGCGCGCCCGAGACGCGCAAGTTTGCGCCATTGATGTAGGAGGCAGCATCCGAGAGCAGGAACAGGATGGCGTCCGCCACCTCGCCGGCCTGGCCCGCCCTGCCCATCGGCAACGTCGGCGTAATCCGCTCGACCCGGCCGGGCGGCTGAATGTCAGTGTCGATCAGGCCGGGCGTGATGGCGTTGACCCGCATGCCCTCCTTGCCCACTTCGCGCGCGACACCGATCACGAGGGAATCGATGGCGCCTTTAGAGGCCGCGTACCATACACATTCGGTGGCGCCGCCGATGACCGCCGCCATCGACGAGATCATCACCACCGAGCCGCCCTTGCCGCCGTTCTTGGTGGACATGCGGCGTATGCACGACCGCAGACAAAGAATTGCGCCCAGCGTATTGAGATCGAGCACCTCGCGGATTTTCCCCGCTTCGGCCTCGTCGAGGCGGGAATAGTCGCCGATGATGCCGGAGCTGTGCACGAAATGCGTGACCGGTCCCAGTTCGCCCGTCGCGGTGTCGAAGGCGCGTTCGATATCGGCTTCGATGGCCATGTCGCCCTGAATGGCAATTGCGTTGCCGCCGGACTTCTTCACGGCGGCAACCACGCCCGCCGCAGCGTTGGAATTGCTCTTGTAGTTGACCGCGACGTCATAACCGCGCTCGGCCGCGCGGCGCGCGGTCGAAGCGCCGATGCCGCGGCTGCCGCCGGCGATGAGAAGCACGGGTCGCGCCATGGTCAACTCCCTGAAAAGTCCAGCGCCGAAATCAGCACAATCAGGTGGCTTTGCGCAACAGGCCGGCGGCCATGTAATAAAGCGCGATGGCGGCGAGCGCCCACCTGACCGGCGCAGACGGTTCGAGATTGTCGGCAATTGCGATTACCGCCAGCACCGCCCATGCGGCCATCAGCACGACACTGACCGCGCGCAGGCGCTTCACGCGCAGCGGGTGCACGAAGGGCACGGGCACAAAAGTCAGCACCGCGAGCGCAGCAATCGTGGCGGCCGCAACCCATTCCGGCGGCGTCAGCACATAAAGATAAAAGGCCGCGAAGTTCCACAGGGCCGGGAAGCCGCGGAAATAATTATCGTCGGTCTTCATGTTGCGGTCGGCGAAATAGAGCGCGCCGGTGATGCAGACGACGACGCCGGCAACAATCGACAGCGCCGGCGGCAATAGCCCGCTGGCGGCAATCGCATAGGCCGGCACGAAAACGTAAGTCGTGAAATCAACAACGAGATCGAGGGTCTCGCCCGACCAGCGCGGCAGCACGTCCTTGATGTTGAAGGCGCGCGCCAGCGGGCCGTCGATGCCGTCAACGACGAGCGCGAGGCCGAGACACAGGAACATCGCCGCCCAGTGCCCACCGACGCCGAATATCAGCGCCAGCAGCGCGAGCGCGGCGCCACAGGCGGTGAACACATGAACCGCGAAGGCCCGCAGCGTTATCAGGCTGGGCACTTAAGTGTTGCCCCAATTCAATTTGACGATCTCGGCCGAGCGGCCGGCCAGATTCCAGTTGCGCCCAAAGCCGCGAAAGCGCGATTTGTCGGAGCGCGACACGATGATGTCGGGTCCGACCCAATACTGGCTGTTGCGGATCACGACATTGCCGCCGTCGTCCTTGCCGCGTACGGGCGTGATGGAGCCATCGACATATTTCTCGATGCGTATGACGCGCGTCTCGCCGTTGGTCTCGTAACTGACCGGCACCTGATGCACGCCGAGGAATTGCCCGACCAGGATCGAGAGCAAATGTGTCGTGCCGCCGACGCGGCCGGTGAAGATGCGCGTCAGGGCTTTCACTGCCTGGATCGGCGCCTTGTCGTCCACGAACAAGGCCGCGGTCCAGTTGCCGCGCGACATGATGCCGGGCAGATCCATCATCAGCCCGCAATTAATGCCGGACAGATCGACGGTGTCGAAGTGGCCGTCATCGATGCGCACGCCAGCCCATGTCTGACAGCGGTCTTCGGTCGGCGGGTGATCGCCAAGCGAGAGCACGCAGGGACAGAACACCGTGCAGCTGCACGACAGCGCCATCTCGCCGTTCAGGGTCCATTGTTCGCTCAATGTTTTACTCCCGGTTTTTTCTTTGCTTGTAGCTCAAATGTGTCGCGGCGGCCAATGGACGGCGATGTCCGCCAGCACGAAACCGAGCCCGACCGCGATCAACGCCGCGCCGACACCATAACTGAGACGCTTGCCGCCGCCGATCTTTTCCATTGTCATCACGACGCCGAGCGCCGCCATCCAGACCACGTTCATGACGCCGACCGCGAACATCACCAGCATCATCGCCCAGCAGCACCCGAGACAATAGAGCCCCTGCTTGATGCCGAGGCGAAAGACACCGCGCGGCGTCGTCGCCCAGTGCGTGAAGAAAAACGGAAACGGACTCTGGCATTGCCTCAGACAAGCGTCCTTCAATGTCGAAAACTGATAGACGCCGGCGGCAATGAAGATCGCGCCTGAAAACAACCCGCTCGCCGACGCCATGTCCGCGTCGATCAGCGCCGCGCGCGTGAAGAACAATTGCGCCACGCTCGCGGAAAACGCAAAGCCAAGCCAGATCGCCGTGTAACCGGCGGCGAGCACGAAGGGCGAGACGATCCGTTCGTCCTTGCGCGCCGCGGTGTCGGCGATCTCGGCGTAAGTCAGGATCATTGGCGCTGCACTCGGCAGCATCATGGCGAGCGTCATCGCGCTCCACATCAGCGCGACCAGCGCAAAGCCGCCCGCGCCCCACGCGCCATCCGGCATCAGCGCGATGCCGAATGTCGGGCTGCATAGAACCTGGATGGTGCGCGGCAGCAGGTCGAGCGCGCGCATGCCGGGGCCGAGCGCGGCCGCCGGTCCGCCCATCCCGGCAATCAGCAATCCGAGATAAAGCCAGCCGAGGCCGGTCAGCGCCAGCACGCAGGCGACCGCGAGCCCCTTGGGCCGCGCGAACAGCGATGCGAGCCGCGCGGCGGCGGGCGAAAGACGATCGAGGCCGTGATCGGCAAATTCCGTCATCAATGTCGTTTAACCCATCGTATGAACGGAGGGTACCGGAAGCCGGAGCCATGGTTTCCGCCATCGGTCGGCCCATGCTAATCAGGCCAAGCCATCGCAGCAGCAGGCGAAACGATGCCGGATCGAGCAGACATGACCTCGCAGGCAGAGGCCATCGTGGTGGGCGGCGGGCCCGCCGGACTGACCGCGGCCATCGCGCTTGCCCAAGGCGGCCTCGCCACCGTGCTGGTGGGGAAACGCCCGCCGGCGGCTGACAACCGCACGACCGCCCTGCTCGCCAGTTCCGTCACCGCGCTGGAGACGCTTGGCGTGTGGGACCTGTGCCGCGCGCAAGCCGCGTCACTCAAGACCATGCGCATCGTGGACGACACCGGGCGGCTGTGGCGCGCGCCGGAAGTGAAATTCACAGCCGACGAGATCGGCCTCGACGCCTTCGGTTGCAATGTCGAGAACCGGTATCTGCTGGCGGCGCTTGAAGAGCGTGCGCGCGCGTTGCCGGGATTGCGCCTGATCGAGAACGACGTGCTCGACGTCGCCTGCGGCGATACCGCGGTGAGCGTCACGCTCAAGAGCGGCGAGCGCTTGCAGGCGCCGCTTGCGATCGGCGCCGACGGGCGACGTTCGCTCTGCCGTGCAGCCGCCGGCATCGGCATCGACGAGCGCGGCTACGAGCAGATGGCGCTCACGCTGAGTTTCAAACATACGCGCCCGCACCGCGACATATCGACCGAATTCCACACGCCCAGCGGTCCGTTCACGCTGGTGCCCTTGCCGGGCAATCGTTCGAGCCTCGTGTGGGTGCTTGAGCCGGGGGATGCCAACGCACTCGCTGCCCTCGACGACGCGGAATTATCCAGCGAGATCGAGCGCGCGTCGCACTCGATCCTCGGCAAGATCGAGGTCGAACCCGGCCGCGGCCTGTTTCCGCTTGGCGTCGCGACCGCGCGGCGCTTTGCGGCAAATCGTATCGCGCTCATTGGGGAGGCCGCGCATGTGATCCCGCCGATCGGCGCGCAGGGGCTCAATCTCGGTCTGCGCGATGCTGCCGCCATCTGCGAGGTCGCGGTCGCCGCGCGCCGCGCCGGCGAGGACATCGGCGGCATCAACGCGCTTACGCGTTACGAGACGATGCGGCGTTCTGATATTGGCAGCCGTACGCTTGCCATCGACCTCATCAACCGCACGCTGCTGACCGATTTTCTGCCCGTCCAGGGCGCGCGCGGCCTTGGGCTTTATCTCATCGACCGCATCGGTCCGTTGCGCCGCGCGCTGATGCGCGAAGGCGTAACGCCCGGCGCCGCGCAGCCGCGGCTGATGCGCGGGGAAGCGATCTAGTTTTTATCCGGCTTATTTGTAGGGCTTGGGCGCGCTTTTTGCCGACGGCTTGTCGCGGAACTGCGGCGCGATCGGCAACGGCAATGCCGGCAACGGTTTGCCCGAAGCGCTCGCGACCCGATGCGCAAACAGTCCGCGCTCGACGAAATGCGGATCGCGCATCGCTTCTTCGAGCGGCACCACGACGGTCGTGCAGCAATCGGCCTGCGCGAAAATTAACCGCCACTCGTTGGCCGTGCGCGCCGCGATCAATGTGGCGACGGCATCGCGCGTCGCCATCGGTGCGCGCGCGTCGTCGATGAATTCCTGCGGCAATCCAATCGCGGCCGTAAACGACAACCAGAACTTCCGCTCGATGGCGCCGCAGGCGACAAGCTGGCCGTCTTTGGTGGCGTAAAGCTGATAGCGCGGGGAGCCGCCGGCGAGCGTCAATTCGCCCGGCTTGGGAAATTTTCCGGTCGCCGTGCCGAGCGCCAGCGCATACCAGGCGAAGGTGAACATGGCGTCGCTCATGGCGATGTCGATCTGGCAGCCCTGCCCGCTTTGATCGCGCGCCCGCAACGCCAGCAGAATATTGATCACCGCTGGAAAACTGCCGCCGGCAATGTCGGCGACCAGCATCGGCGGCACGATGGGCGCGTGCACCGGCCCCGGCTGCAAATCGAGCAAGCCGGTGTTGCCGATATAATTGATGTCGTGGCCAGCTTCGTGCACGCGCGGCCCGCTCTGGCCATAGCCGGAGATCGAGCAATAGATCAGTTTCGGATTGAGCGCGCGCAACTCGTCATAGCCAAGGCCGAGCCGCGCCATCACGCGGGGGCGAAACTGCTCGACCAGAATATCGGCGCGCGCGATGAGCGGCGTCAGCTTTGCGCGGTCGGCGTCGTTCTTGAGGTCGAGCGTCAGAAGGCTCTTGCCGCGATTGAGCAGCGCGAATACTGCACTCTCGCCATCGGCCATCGGCGGAAAGCGCCGCATGTCCTCGCCGCCCGGACGCTCGATCTTGATCACCTCGGCGCCGGATTCCGCCAGCATCAGGGTCGCCAGCGGCCCCGGCAGCAGAGTGCTGAAATCCAGAACAAGGAGGCCGGACAAAGGCTGCATGGTCGAAGGCTTGCTGGCTGGCGCGAGAGTCGGCGTTTCGGCCCCGCTTTGTCCCACTTTTACATGGTTCTACTTGGCGCGGCCCTTGCATTCCTCTAAACGGCAAGCACCCGTTTTGGAAGGGACTTGAGACCGCCGTGAAACTGCCGCGCCAATTCTTTCAGCCTTTGGCCATCGGCGCGCCGCCGCCATTGCGCGAATTGCCGGTGCGGCTGGAGCGCATGATTCATTTCGTGCCGCCGCATCTGGACAAGCTGCGCGCCAAGGTGCCCGAGCTCGCACGTCAGGTGGACGTGGTGCTGGGCAATCTCGAAGACGCCATTCCGGTCGAGGCAAAGCAGGCCGCGCGCGAAGGCTTCATCGCCATGGCCAAGGCCACCGACTTCGGCGCGACCGGATTGTGGACGCGCATCAACGCGCTCAACTCGCCCTGGATGCTCGACGACGTGAGCGAGATCGTCGCTGCCGTCGGCGACAAGCTCAACGTCGTGATGGTGCCGAAGGTGGATGGACCCTGGGACATCCATTATCTCGACCAGTTGCTGGCGCAGCTTGAGGCGCGCCACAAGATCAAGCGGCCGATTTTGATTCACGCCATTCTGGAAACGGCGCAGGGCGTCAACAATGTCGAAGCGATCGCCGCAGCCTCTCCGCGCATGCACGGCATGAGCCTCGGCCCCGCCGACTTGGCCGCGTCGCGCGCGATGAAGACGACGCGCGTCGGCGGCGGCCATCCCGACTATAAAGTGATCGCCGATATAGACGGTGACAAGTTGCGTGCGGCCTCGCAGCAGGACTTGTGGCACTACACCATCGCAAAGATGGTCGATGCCTGCGCCGCCGCCGACATCAAGCCGTTCTACGGGCCGTTCGGCGATTTTTCCGACCCCGCGGCCTGCGAGGCGCAGTTCCGCAACGCCTTCCTGATGGGCTGCGTGGGCGCCTGGTCGCTGCACCCGTCCCAGATCGCCATCGCCAAGACGGTGTTTTCGCCCGATCCGGCTGAGGTCGCCTTCGCCAAAAAAATCGTTGCCGCCATGCCCGACGGCGCCGGCGCGGTGATGATCGACGGCAAGATGCAGGACGATGCGACCTGGAAGCAGGCCAAGGTCATGGTCGATCTCGCCAGGCTGGTCGCGGCCAAGGACCCGGACGTTGCGGGACAGTACGAACTGTGAAAAAAGCCCTGAATTACGGCATGAACGGGTGTTCCGCATTCCGC
>DATATS010000047.1:0-6341 GCA_036268675.1 Pseudolabrys sp. | reverse complement strand
AATTTGGAGGCGGGCAGGGGCTTGGTTGAATCGTAGAGCAGATAGCCGCCCGGCTCTATTCCCGCGATGTCCTTGTCGAAGGTCTGCGGGTTCATCGCCACCATCAAATCGGTGCCGCCGCGCGCGCCCAGATGGCCTTCTTCCGAGACGCGCACCTCGTACCAGGTGGGCAGGCCCTGGATGTTGGATGGGAAGATGTTGCGCGGCGCGCAGGGGATGCCCATGCGCAGCACCGCGCGCGCGAACATCTCGTTGGCGCTCGCCGAACCCGAGCCGTTGACGTTGGCGAAGCGAACGACGAAATCGTTTACGCGGCTGATCGGCGTTGCGGTCGGCATGAATTCCCTGCGTAGGTCATTTCCAGCAAGAACTTCTGCATGTCCCAGGCGCCGGTCGGACAGCGTTCGGCGCACAGGCTGCAATGAAGACAGACATCCTCATCCTTGACCATGACGCGGCCGGTCTTCAGCCCGTCATGGACGTAAAGATCCTGGGTTACATTCGTCGCCGGCGCTTCGAGGCGCTGACGCAAGTCAGCCTCTTCGCCATTCTGCGTGAAGGTGATGCAGTCCATCGGGCAGATGTCGACGCAGGCGTCGCATTCGATGCAGAGCGAGGCCGTGAACACCGTCTCGACGTCGCAGTTGAGACAGCGTCCGCATTCCTTGAGCGCGAGTTGCTCGTCGAAGCCCAGTTCGACTTCCGCCTTGATGTCCTTGAGCGCCACGACCTTGTCGCGCAGCGGCACCTTGTAGCGGTTGTCGGGCATGATCTCGTTTTTGTAGCTCCACTCGTGGATGCCCATCTTCTGGCTCATCAGCTCGACCGCAGGCATTGGGCGGTCGGCGATATCCTCACCATTGAGCAGCTTGTCGATGGACACCGCAGCCTCGTGGCCATGCGCCACCGCCCAGATGATGTTCTTCGGCCCGAAGGCGCTGTCGCCGCCGAAAAACACTTTCGGGTTGCTCGACTGGAAAGTTTTTTCGTCGAGCTTCGGCAGACCCCAGTCGTTGAATTCAATGCCGGCATCACGCTCGATCCAGGGGAAGGCGTTTTCCTGGCCGACCGCCACCAGCACGTCGTCGCACGGGAAATGCTGCTCCGGCTCGCCGGCGGGCACCAGCTTGCGGCGGCCTTTGGCGTCGTACTCGGCCTTTACCTTCTCGAAGGTGATGCCGGTGAGCTTGCCGTTCTCGTGGGTGAATGCCTTCGGCACCAGATAATTATGGATTGGGATGCCTTCGTGCATGGCGTCTTCCTTTTCCCAAGGCGACGCCTTCATTTCCTCGAATCCCGAACGCACGATCACCTGCACGTCCTCGCCGCCGAGCCGGCGCGAGGAACGGCAGCAATCCATGGCGGTGTTGCCGCCGCCGAGCACGATCACGCGCTTGCCAATCTTGCTGACGTGGCCGAACGAAACCGACGAGAGCCAGTCGATGCCGATGTGGATGTTCTTGGCTGCCTCCTGGCGGCCGGGAATGTCGAGGTCGCGGCCGCGCGGCGCGCCGGAGCCGACGAAGATCGCGTCGAAGTCTTCCGTGAGCAGCGCCTTCATGCTGTCGACACGCACGCCACCGCGAAACTCGACGCCGAGATCGAGGATGTAGCCGCATTCCTCGTCGATCACTTTATCGGGCAGGCGGAATTTCGGAATCTGCGAGCGGATCATGCCGCCAGCCTGGCGGTCGCCGTCGAACACGACGCAGGTGTAGCCGAGCGGCGCCAGGTCGCGCGCGACGGTGAGCGAAGCAGGGCCACCGCCGACCAGTGCGACGCGCTTGCCGTTCTTGTGCGCCGCCGGCTTCGGCAGCCGCTCCTTGATGTCTTCCTTGTAATCGGCGGCGACGCGCTTCAGGCGGCAGATCGCCACCGGCTCGTCCTCGACGCGCACGCGCCGGCAGGCCGGCTCGCAGGGGCGGTCGCAGGTGCGCCCGAGAATTCCCGGAAACACGTTCGACTTCCAGTTGATCATGTAGGCGTCGCCGTAACGCCCCTCGGCGATCAGCCGGATGTATTCAGGAACGGGCGTGTGGGCCGGACAAGCCCATTGGCAATCCACGACCTTGTGGAAGTAATCCGGCGCAGAAATGTCGGTATTCTTCATTCACTCCTCGAAACGCGCCCCGTTACTCAAGATCACTTGACGGTGTCGCGTCACAGCCCCTGGACGGCTGCCCTTCCCTCGGTTCGGCCTCGTGATCCGGCATCGAATCCGGGCGGCATAATATGGCTTAGAGGCGTTCAAGGCTACCTATCCTTGCGTCTGCCGTCCGGCCTATCAACCGCCAGTTCTCGTTGGCCTTTTTCGCTCCTGGAAAGGGGCGTGAGCAAGGCGGCGAGACGCGGCGATCGCTGCCTTGCATTGATGCCGGGACGCCTCGAAAAGGCTAGCTTAGGCCGCTGTGAGGGGACCGGACGGCCCCAGCCAATGTCCATTTTGCAGTGCACAATCGCGACATCCTGATGCGCGACATTTTCACCGAGATCTTCGAAAACCAGCCGCTCGATCCGTTTGAAGCGGCGCGGCGCGGGGCGCGGCCCGGCTTGCGCAAACGCTTCTACAAACTCGCGGCGGTGGACGAGGCGGGCGCGGGCGGCTTTGCGCTGCTGCTCGATGGCAAGCCGGTGAAGACGCCGGCGCGGCGGCAGCTTGCGGCGCCGAACATGGCGCTGGCCGAAGAGATCGCCGCCGAATGGAACGCGCAAGGTGAGACCATCGACCCGGCGCGCATGCCGCTGACGAGGCTCGCCAATGCGGCGATCGACGGCGTGGCCGATCAGTCGGAAGCGGTCGCCGACGAGGTGGCCAAATACATCGCCACCGATTTGCTGCTGTATCGCGCCGAGACGCCGGACGCGCTCGTTGTGCGGCAGGCGCAAGCCTGGGATCCGGTGCTGGCCTGGGCGGGCGATGAACTCGGCGCGCGTTTCGTGCTGGCGCAGGGCATCGTGCATGTGACGCAGCCGGCGGAGGCGCTTGCCGCAGCGCGCAAAGCGATCCCCACCGACAACTGGCCGCTCGCGGCGGTCGCCGCCGTCACCACGCTCACCGGTTCAGGCTTGTTGGCGCTGGCGTTGGCGCGCGCCGCGATCGACGTCGATGCGGCCTGGGCCGCCGCGCATGTCGACGAGGACTGGCAGATGTCGCAATGGGGCAGCGATCATGCAACGCTCGAACGGCGCGCGCTTCGCCTCGGTGAAATGCAGGCAGCGGCGAGGGTGTTGCGATTGGGCGGGGAATAGCCAGCAGGCAATGACTTGCTTCGCAGCATCCGCTCGATCGATCAGGAGGTGCCGCGCAGCAGATCGCGCACCGCCGCCACAACCGCGTCGGATGCTTCCGCCGGTATATTGTGGCCGGCTCCCGCGACTGTGCGCTCCTCCGCCGGTCCGGTAAATTTTCCGCGGTATTTGGTCCACAATTCCGGCGAGACGCCGTTGGCGTCGCCCTGGAGGACAATGGTCGGCGCCGCGATCGAGGGTTGCCCTGCGAGCAGCCGTTCAATTGGCGTCACCGCCGGATCGCCCGCGGCGTTGCCGTAACGATGCCGGTAGGATTGGATCGTGACATCGACAAAATCCGGATTATCCCAGGATGGCGCCGAGCGCTCGAAGGTTGCGTCATCGAAATTCCAGTTCGGCGACCAAAGCCGCCACAGCAGCTTGATGATGCCGCGGCGATTCTGCGCCAGCCCGGCGCGGCCGCGTTCGGTGTGGAAATAATACTGGTACCAGTAGCGATACTCCTGCTCTGCGTCTGCCGGGACATTGGCGCGGGCAATGTCCTGGATGTTGTAGCCGTTGCCCGTGACCAGACAGCGTGCCCGCTGCGGCCATAGCGCGGCGACGCAGCAGGCGGCACGGCCGCCCCAGTCGTAGCCAACGAGCGCTGCGCGCTCGATTGCGAGCGCGTCCATCATCTCCTTGAGGTCGTTGGCGAGAGCAGCCTGTTCGCCGGACCGCGGCGTATCCTTCGATAGAAAGCGCGTTGGTCCGAAGCCTCGCAGATAAGGCACGATGACCCGGCGTCCGTCATCGGCCAACGGCGGCACGACTGCGTCATAAGCCCGTGGATCATAGGGCCAGCCGTGCAGAAGCAACACCGGCGTGCCGGTGGCTGGGCCGCTTTCCTCATAAGCGATGTCGAGCGTGCCGGCGCGGATGTGCTTGATGGCGGGCATGACCATGATCGTCGCTTCGATTTAATCCGCCGCGCGGCCGAGCGCGTCGAGCAACGGCCGCAACTGTTCGCTGTAAGGCTGCCAGCGGCCGACGGCGCTGCGGTAGAGTGGCTGGCGCACCTGCGCCGCGCTGGCGGTGGCGACCGGGCGGTCGGTTTTATGGAAGTCGAGGCAGGCCTCGTCCCAGCCGAGGCCGCAATGCGCGTGAATGCGACGCGCTTCGGCCTCCAGATTCCTGACCACGTCCTCGTAGCGCACCTCGAGCATGACGCCCGCGGGCAAAACGCCGCGCCAGTGCGCCATCAGCCGCTCATAGGCGACGTAATATCGGCCGAGCTCGGCAAGGTCGTAGGTAAACTCGAGCCCGGCCTTGAATAGCGTCGAGAAGCAGGACAGGCAGGTGTCGGCTGGATCGCGCTGGCAATGGATCAAGCGCGCCTGCGGCAATGCGAGATGGATCAGTCCGGCATACAGGAAATTGTGCGGCAGCTTGTCGGTGAAGCGGTCCGACGGTGGTAGCCGCTCCGCCATTCTGGCGACATAGCCCGCGCCGAGCGCGCCGATCTGCCCCAGCGTCATCGCCGCTACGCAATCCGGATAGAGGGCGAGAGCCGGGGCTGCGAGTGCGTCGAGCGCGTCGCCGAAATCGGTGCGCTCGCCCGCTGCCGCGACATGCGGATGGCCGGCAAGAATCTGCTCGACCAGCGTCGTGCCAGAGCGCGGCATGCCGATGATGAAAATCGGCCGTTGCGACGGATCGCCGTGCCCGGCCTTGCCGCTCATCAATTCCGGCGTGAACACCTCGCGGATGCGATCCAACTGCCCAAGGATGACGCCCTCGTCGTAGCCGGCCTGCCGGCGTTTGAGCGCGTTGCCCTCAAGCAAATGGCGAAACGAGGCCTCCGGCGCGCCGGTGTCGCGATAGGCCTTGGCCAGCGCAAAATGCAGTTTGACTGTCTGTTCGTCCTGCCGTGCAACCAAGTCCGGCAAAAGAGATTCCATCGCCGCCAGCTGCGGATCGGATGCGCCAAAACGCTTGACCTCGGTGAGATCGAGATAATGCGCCGGGTTGTCAGGTTCCCGCGCGACCGCTTCTTCCATCAGTGCGCGCGCCTCGTCGAGACGCCCGAGCACGTAAAGCAAACGGCCTTTCCGATTGAGCGCCTCCGCATAATCGGGCCGGAGCGAAAGCGCCCGGTCGAAGGCCGCGAGCGCGTCGTCGAAGCGTTCCCGATGCCAGTAAAGTTCGCCCAGCGTACTGGCGATCTCGGGCGAACCCGGTTGCAATTCGTCGGCGCGCGTGAAGGCGTCGATGCTCTGCTGCCAGCGCCCGAGCGCATGCAGCGCGACGCCAAGATTGGCGTGGGTACGGGCGAAATCCGGCCTGAGCGCGATTGCATGACGATAATGGGTGACGGCTTCGTCGTTGCGGTTGAGTCGGTGCAGCGCGTTGGCAAGATTGAAATGCGCCTCGAAGAGATCGAACTTGAGCGCCAGCGCCCGCTCGAAGCTCACCGCCGCTTCGCCGTCGCGGCCGAGCGTTTCCAGCATCAGGCCGCGGTTGCACCAGGCCGCGATATTGCCGGCATCGAGCGCAAGCGCGCGGTCGAACGCGGACAGCGCGTCCGCGTGCCGGCCGAGTGCGGCGAGGGCATCGGCCTTGCCGGTGAGTGCCGTTTCGTTATTGGGCACGATGGCAAGCGCGTGTTCAAAATTTGCCAGCGCCTCTTCCGGGCGGCCGTCGCGTTCCAACGCAAGGCCGAGCAACGTCAGCGCCGCCGCGTGACGCGGATGCGGCGCGACGATCCTGCGCAACAGCCGCGCGCCGTCGTCGGTGCGGCCCAACTGGATGTGCGCGCGGCCAAGCAAAAACAGCGCATCGACATTGCCCGGCTCGCGCTTGAGCACCGCCTCATAACCGGCGATCGCCTCGGTGAGCCGGCCGCGGTTTTCGAGATCGAGAGCGTTTTGCAACATCGCGGCGCTATTCATCGCCGTTCGCGCGCCCGCGTTTAGTGGCCGTCCGGCCCGCCCTTGCGGCTTGCCTCGTACAGGAACCAGACGCGGCGTTCGGACTCGTCGATATAGACCTCCAGCAGGCTGGTGGTGGCGACGTCGCCATGCTCCTCGCACACGTCGTGCGCTGCGCGCATC
>DATATS010000046.1:0-22133 GCA_036268675.1 Pseudolabrys sp. | reverse complement strand
ATCAGCCCGTCTGGCATTGCCTTCCAGAACGGCACGATTGCGGGACAGATCAACAGCAGCGGCATCGTCGACGGCGGCATCTCGCTCGACAGCAGGAGCAAGATCACCTCGACCACGACCGCCATCTCGATCACCGGTCCCGCTTTTACCGGCGGCATATCCAATGCAGGCACGCTCTCGGCAGCGTCCGGCGGCATTATCGTCAGCGGCGTCACCAGCTTCTCCGGCGGCATCGCCAACAGCGGGCGGATCGATCCAGTCACCGGTATCGGCGTTTTCGATGTCTCGACTTTCACCGGCGGCATCGGCAACGCGGGAACGATCACCTCTGGCCGCAGCGGGATTGTCGTCGAAGGGGTCTCGACCTTCTCCGGCGGCATCACCAATGCCGGCACCGGCACCATCACCGCAACAAGCGGTTTCGGCATTCTGGTGGGCAGCAATTGCAGTTGCTCGTTCGTGTCGGCCTTCTCGGGCAACATCTCGAACGCCGGCACGATTTCGACGGGTGGCACTTTCGGCACCGGCATTTTTGTGTGGAACGTTTCCACCTTCACCGGCGACATCGTCAATAGCGGTACGATCACGGCGCCGAGCGCAAAGGGCATCGGCGTCAACGGCGGCTCGACCTTCGACGGCAATATTTCCAATAGCGGCAGCATCACGGCGCCGACCGGCATTCGCGTCGGCAACGGACTCGGGACCTTTACCGGCAATATCTCGAATGGCGGTACCATCTCCGGCGCCGGCACCGGGATCGTTGTCACCACGGTCAACATGTTCGGTACCGGCGGCGGCGGCAATATCATCAATACCGGAACGATTTCGGTCAGCAGCGTCGGCATTCATGTTGCTGGGGTGAATACTTTTGCCGGCGGCATCTTCAATACCGGCGGCACGATCTCGGCCGCGGCTGGCGTCGTGGTCGACTTCGTCTCGATCTTCGCCGGCGGGATTACCAACACCGGGAAAATCGCGGCCACCACTGGCCCCGGCGTCTTCGTTTCGGGCATCTCGACGTTCCTCGGCGGCATTTCCAACGCCGGCACGATCTCGGCCCGCTGGGGCATCTCCGTTACCGGTGTCAAGGTATTCGGCAATGGCGGTTCGGGCGGAATTACCAACAGCGGCACGATCGTCGCTGCTTCGACGGGCATTTATCTGGGCGACGTTTCCACCTTTGCAGCGAATATCTCGAACAGCGGCACCATCAGCGCATCCACCGGCATTGCCGTTTATGGCAGCACGATCAACGGTTCGATCGTCGACAACGGCATCATCAAGGCCTCAAGCCGCGGCATCCTGGTCCACAGTGACAGCAAGATCAATTCCACCGGCACCGCCATCTCGGTCACCGGCCACACCTTCACCGGTGGGATCAGCAACGCCGGCACGATCTCAGCGAGCGGGGCCTCCGGCTTCGGCATTTATGTCTCTGGCGTCACGACGTTTGGCGGCGGCATCACCAACAGCGGCACGATCGGGGCGCAGCGCTCGGGCATCTGGGTGTCGGGGGCATCGACGTTCAGTGGCGGCATCGTCAATGACGGCGCCGGGACGATCACTGCGACAACGCAAGCGGGCATCCGGCTGGGCAACACGACCGCCGGTTACACTGTCTCGCGTTTCTCGGGCGGTATCAGCAATGCCGGCACGATCTCGGCGGGGGCCGGCGTCAGCGCATACGGCATTTACGTCAGGGGCGTCTCGACCTTCGCCGGGGACATCGTCAACAGCGGCGCCATCACAACCGGCCGCAACGGTATCGAGATTCAGAACGTTGATCGCTTTGCGGGAAACATCATCAACACCACCACCGGCATAATTACGGCCCTATCGGGTGTCGGTATCGAAATCTGCAACTGCGTCACCAGTTTTGCCGGCGGCATTAGCAATGCCGGAACGATCTCGGCCAATTTGGGCGTCGTCGTCACGGGCGTTGCCCACTTCGGCGCGACCAGCAGCGGGGGCATCACCAATTCCGGCCTGATCGCGGCGGCCACGGCCGGCATTCAGGTCTCAGGCGTCTCGACCTTCATGGGCGGCATCATCAACAGCGCCGGGGGCACGATCAGCGCGCCAGGCGGCTACGGGATTCTGGTCGGCTACCAGATCTTCGGCAGCACGGTGAGCCCGGTCAGCACTTTCCTCGGCGGCATCACCAATGCCGGCGCGATCTCAGTGGCGGGCTCCGGCATTGGCGCATTGGCAGCAGGCAAATTCGGCGGCGGTATAAGCAATTCCGGCGCAATCACTGCGGGCGGCAATGCCATCCTGGTCGGAGCCGCTACGCCCGGCGGTATTATTGCGAGCGTCTCGACCTTCACCGGCGGCGTCACCAACTCAGGTACGATCTCATCGACCGTGGCCACAGGCATCGCCGTATTGGCGGCCGGGAGCTTCGCCGGCGGCATCGTCAATGCGGGCGGCGGTACGATCACGGCGAACGAGGCTGGCATCAGAGTTGGTTACGTAACGGCTAGTGGCGCTTACGGCGTCTCGAATTTCACCGGTGGCATCACCAATGCCGGTACAATTTCATCGAGTGCTGTAGGCATTTACGCCAAAGGCGTTTCCACTTTCGCCGGGGCCATCAGCAATTCGGGCACGATCACGGCGCAAACCGGTATCAAGATCGATAGCGGCGTGACCTTCGCTTCCGGCAGCCACATCGTGAACACAGGTGTGCTCAGCGGTTCGACGGCCGCCATCGATACGACCCTCGCCACCAGCCCGGTCACCATCGACCAGAATGGCGGCACCGTCATTGGTGCGATCAACCTGTCGGCGAATGCCGACGTGCTCAACGTCAAAGGCGGCACGATCAACGGCAATATCGTTGGAGCAGGGACGAGCGATACGCTCAATTTCACGCTCGGAAGCGGCCACAGCTTTACTTACGGCAGCGCTTACAATTTCAGCGGCATTAACCAGGTCAACGTCAATTCCGGCGCGGTCATTCTCGACGGCGCCGGCAACAGCGCGACCAATGTCAAAATTGCTGTGGGCGCCGGTTTGCAAGTCGGCGATGCCTCCAACCCAGGCGCGGACCTCACCAGCACCAATGCGGTCGATGTGTTCGGCACGCTATCGGGCCACGGCTCGGTGTTGGGCGATGTGTTCGTGGAAAACGGCGGCATATTGCTGCCGGGCGGCTCGATCGGCACGCTCACAATCAGCGGCAATCTGACGCTGTCGTCCGGCGGCGTCTATAAGGTCGAGATCTCGCCGACCACTGCCTCTAATACGCTGGTCGGAGGCATCGCTACGCTTGGCGGCGCCCGCGTCAAAGTCGTGGCGGACCTTGGTACTTATTCGCCGATCGTCTACACAATTCTGACCGCGAACAGCGCGCCTGGGCTCGGCACCACCAACACTTTCAACCCGACCGTTACGGCGACCAACGGCGGCCTCACCACTGCGGTCCTTCAATACGACGATCCAAGCACCTGTGGCACCGTCTGCAATGTGTATCTGTCGATTCAAGGCTTTGTGAATACGCTCGTCGTGCCCGCGGGCGCCAACCAGAACGAGCAGAATGCCGCCGGCGCTATCAACAATTTCATTCTCAATGGCGGCACGCTGCCGAGCGATTTCCAGAATCTCGTGGGCCTCAGCGACGGTGCGCTGCTCACTGCGCTCGACCAACTCGCCGGTCAGGCCGGCGGGAGCTTCTCATTGGGCGGTTTCCAGGCCGGTGGCCTGTTTCTCAACCTCATGCTCAATCCGTTCAACGACGGCCGCGGCGCCAGCTCCAACATCGGTCCGGCGTTCGGTTATGCGCCGGAACAGCATTCGGTGGCGCAAGAGGCGGCGTCGGCCTTTGCCTCAGTCGACAAGAGTCCCGCCACTTTCGACCAACGCTTCGGCTTCTGGGGCGCGGGCTACGGCGGCAGCGCGACCGTCAAGGGCGACGCCGCGACCGGCGCAGCCACTACGAGCAGCCGCGTTTATGGATTTGCATCGGGGCTCGACTACAAGCTGTCGCCCGACACCATGGTCGGCTTCGCGCTCGCAGGCGGCGGCACCAATTGGGGGCTCGACCAGAACCTCGGCGGTGGCCGTTCCGACATGTTCCAGGCGGGCCTCTATGCGTCTACCCATAACGGTCCGGCTTATGTGTCCGGCGCGCTCGGTTATTCCTGGAGCGACGTGACAACGAACCGCACCGTCCTGCTCGGCGGCACGACCACTCTCGCCGGAAAATTCCGCGCAAACGCGCTCTCGGCGCGGGTGGAAGACGGCTATCGCGTTCCGTTCGGCGATTTCGGCGTGACGCCCTATGCCGCGGGCCAGGTGCAAGCCATATTCCTGCCGTCCTATACGGAGACTTTGATTTCGGGCCTACCGAGCTTTGCCCTGACCTACAATTCGCAAGTCGCGACGGCGACGCGCGGCGAACTCGGCGCTTGGCTCGATCACATCGATGTGCTCAAGAATGGCGCGCGGCTGAAGCTTTATTCGCGCTTGGCCTGGGCGCACGATTTCAACAACAGCGCGAGTGTCACGGCCTTGTTCCAATCGCTGCCGGGGTCGAGTTTCACGGTAAATACCGCGAAGCCCGCTGCCGACAGCGCGTTGGTCACCGCCGGTGCCGAATACAAACTGACGAATGGCTGGTCGGTGCTCGGCAAGTTCGACGGTGAATTCTCCAACACCACCTCGATCTACAGCGGCACCGGCGTGATCAGGAAGCAGTGGTAGTTCGAAGATGCCGGGCTCCCGCATCGCGATACTGTTCGTAGGCTTCGCCTTCGTCGCCTCGGCGGGCTCCGCATTCGCTCAACAGAGTACCGCCGCGACCTACGGCGACTGGGTCGTTCGCTGCGTCATGCAAGGCATGCCGGCGAAAAAGACCTGCGATATGGAGCAAACGACCGAAGCGCAGGGCAAAAACATCCCGATTTCCCACGTCGCAATCGCGCAACCGATGAAGGCGCCACCCTTCAGTCTGATCGTTCAATTGCCGGTCAATGTCTGGCTGGCGACGGGCGTCAAGATTGAGATGAACGACAAGGACGCGGGATTTGCGGGTCACTTTGTCTATTGCGCGCCGGCGGGATGTTTTGCGGACGTTGAGGTCAGCGCCGATACATTGAAGAAGTTTCGCGTCGCGACCGCGCCGGGGAGAATCGTATTCAAGAATGCCGGACAGCGCGATGTCGCCATTCCGATCTCTTTTAAAGGCTTCGGCGAAGCGTATGACGCCTTGGTGAAGGGATGAGGCCCGCGGCTCGGACCTTCCCTGGAGCCGCGACCAATTGGAAAATCAGCCAGTCACATCGCTGACGCTGGAATCTCACCGGTCCTTCGACCTCTCCCGTGTGGAGGGAAGGCTCTCCATAAAACGATCAATGGGTTAGGCATCCCCAAAGCGCATTTCCACGAATTCTCCACTGAACGGGACGGCGTCTGCTTCCGGGGTAAAGCGGGCATCGGAAAATCGCATACAATGTCGCTTCCGGCCAAAAGCGGGCATCAGCCACGCGAAATTCTACGTATTGCCATCTTTTCACGTAGTTCCCCCGGATTGAATCCCGATTTTGTGGTGCCAAGGCCGATGATTTTAGTGCCGCACGGCGCTATTGGTGGAGATGGCACGGTATGTCATGGTCCTGAGAACTAAGAAACGCTTGTTTGGCCGCAACGCCGGCCCGGAGGAAATGAATGGCTTCGGTCGATATCCGTGAGGTGCGCAAGGCGTTCGGTTCGAGCAGCATTATCCACGGGGTTGATGTTTCGATCCTCGACGGCGAGTTTGTCGTGTTGGTCGGTCCCTCGGGCTGCGGGAAATCGACCTTGCTGCGAATGATCGCCGGGTTGGAAAACATCACCGCTGGCGAAATCCGCATCGGCGAGAGGGTGGTGAACAAGCTACCCCCTAAAGAGCGCGACGTGGCGATGGTGTTTCAGAATTACGCGCTATATCCGCATATGACGGTTGCCGCCAACATGGCGTTCTCCATGAAACTGCGCGGGGCGCCTAAAAGTGAAATCGAAACCCGAGTCAATCGCGCCGCCGAAATCCTTGGACTATCGGAATTGCTTGAGCGGTTCCCTCGTCAGTTGTCTGGCGGCCAACGCCAACGCGTTGCGATGGGCCGCGCTATTGTCCGCGATCCGCAAGTTTTTCTTTTTGACGAACCGCTATCCAACCTCGACGCCAAATTACGCGTACAGATGCGCACTGAAATAAAAGAGCTGCATCAGCGGCTGAAAACCACCACGATTTACGTCACCCACGATCAGATCGAAGCCATGACCATGGCCGACAAGATAGTCGTCATGCACGAAGGTCTCGTCGAGCAGATTGGCGCGCCGCTCGACCTCTATGATCGCCCGGACAATCTATTTGTCGCTGGCTTCATCGGTTCTCCGGCCATGAACATGATCGCAGGCCGGATCCGAACCAACGGCAGCGCGAGCTTTGAGAGCAATGGCGGCGTTAAATTCCCGCTCGGTGCGGCACCCGCGGAAAGCAACGGACGCCCGGTTATTTGCGGTGTGCGGCCGGAGCATTTTTCTCTTTCCGACGACGGCGCGGACGCCGAAGTACAAGTGGTCGAGCCTACCGGCTCGGAACTTCAGGTCGTCGCCAAAATGAGCGGCGCGGATATTGTCGTTGTGTTTCGCGAACGTCACCAACTCAAGCCGGGCGACAAAATCCGGCTCAAGCCAGACCCGCGGCTTGTGCATCTTTTCGACGAGGCGACGGGTAAGCGTCTCAAAAGCTAAAATCAAAAAATGGAGGAACGACCATGAATAAGTTTACTCGCCGTACTCTTGTGAAGGCTGGCACCGCGGTCGCCGCGGCCGGCGCGTTGAGCGGCCCCGCGCTGCTTGATTGGGCCAAGGCCTGGGCGGCGGACGCACAGTGGAAGCCCGAAAAGGGCGCCAAACTGTCGATGCTGCGTTGGAAATACTTCGTGCAGGCGGAAGACGATGCCTTCGTGAAGCTGATCGCTGCGTTCACCAAGGCCACGGGCGTCCCGGTCGAAATCTCCCGCGAATCCTACGAAGACGTGCAACCGAAGGCGTCGGTGGCCGCCAACACCGGCACCGGCCCGGATCTGTTCTGGGGCCTTTATTCGTTGCCGCATCTGTTCCCGCAGAAATGCGTCGACATGACCGACGTCACCGATTACCTCGGCAAGAAATACGGCGGCTGGGTCGCGAGCGCTGTCAAATACGGCAAGGGCAGCGGTAGTAAGTGGATCTGTGTGCCGATCTGCTATTCGGGCGCGCTGATGAACTACCGCATCGAGGCCTCAAAGAAGGCCGGCTTCTCCAAGTTCCCCGACAAACTTGATGCCTTCCAAGAGTACGCCAAGGCGATGAAGGCGCAGGGTACACCGGGCGGCTTTGCTCTCGGCCATGCGTCGGGTGACGCCAATAGCTGGGCACACTGG
The DNA here is from genome assembly GCA_036268675.1 of Pseudolabrys sp. Classification (GTDB taxonomy): domain Bacteria; phylum Pseudomonadota; class Alphaproteobacteria; order Rhizobiales; family Xanthobacteraceae; genus Pseudolabrys. Next base: position 14,724 of record DATATS010000046.1, on the reverse strand, counting down.
TGCCTGTGGTCGCACGGCGGCTACACCGTCGATGCGCACGACAAGGTCATCATCAACTCGCCGGAGACCGCCAAGGCGCTGGAATACGCCAAGGTGCTTTACGGCAACATGATCTCCGGCACTGCGGCATGGAACGATTCGTCGAACAACAAGGCATTCCTCGCCGGCGATATCCATTGGACCAACAATGGTATCTCGATCTACGTCGCGGCGCAGAACAGCGCCAAGGCGATCGCCGAGGACATGAACCATGCGTACTTCCCGGTCGGCGCCAGCGGCAAGCCGACCGAACTGCACCTGATGTATCCGGTGCTGGCGATGACCTACACGAAGTATCCGCAGGCTTGTAAGGCATTGTGTGCGTTCATGCTGGAGGCGGACAACTTCAACCCGTGGCTTGAGGCGGCGAAGGGCTACCTCACGCACTGCCTCAATGCCTACGACAAGAATCCGGTGTGGACCGCCGATCCGAAAACGACGCCGTTCCGCGACGTCGCCAAGCGCACGCTCACGGCGGGCGGACTGGGATCGGTCGGCGAGAAGGCGGCGACCGCCATCTCCGACTTCATCGTGGTCGACATGTTTGCGAACCACTGCACCGGCCGCGAGGACGTGAAGGGCTCGATCGCGATCGCCGAGCGGCAGTTGAAGCGCATCTATCGATAGACGGAAGCCGGCGGGCGGCTTTGGTCGCCCGCCGGCTTCTTTTTTCCCGCTTGGAACCGCAATGACAATCGCACTCGATCACGGCCGCAAAGCGCGTGTGATGCGCGAGCCGACGGCGTGGGAACGGCTCAAGGTCAACCGTAACTGGCTGGCGATTTGGTTCATGCTGCCGGCGGCGGCATTCCTGATTTTGTTTCTCGCTTATCCGCTCGGTCTCGGGGTTTGGCTGTCATTCACGGACGCCCGTATTGGACGCTCCGGGGTTTTTGTCGGCCTGGAAAACTACATTTGGCTCTGGGGGGATTCGACGTTCTGGCTCTCGGTATTCAACACGCTTCTTTATACGGTCGTCGCCAGCACGATAAAATTCGCGGTAGGGCTCTATCTTGCGCTGTTGCTGAACGAGCGTTTGCCGTTCAAGGCTATCATTCGCGCCCTGGTCCTGATCCCGTTCATTGTGCCGACGGTCCTTTCGGCCATCGCCTTCTGGTGGCTGTTTGATCCGCAATTCTCGATTATTTCCTGGTCGCTGAAGAGAATGGGCTTGATCACGACGAACATTAATTTTCTCGGCGATATCTGGAATGCGCGCTGGTCGGTGATCTTTGCCAATATCTGGCGTGGCGTACCGTTCGTCGCCATTACGCTTCTCGCCGGTTTACAGACGGTATCGCCATCGCTCTATGAAGCCGCAACCATCGACGGCGCCAGCCCTTGGCAACGGTTTCGCCACATCACCTACCCGCTGCTGACGCCCATCATTGCCGTGGTGATGACGTTCTCGGTGCTGTTCACGTTCACTGACTTCCAGCTCATCTGGGTTATGACGCGCGGCGGCCCGGTCAACGCCACCCAGTTGATGGCGACATTGTCTTATCAGCGGGCAATTCTTGGCGGGCAGTTGGGCGAAGGCGCGGCAATCTCAACCGCGATGATCCCGTTCCTTCTGCTTGCAATCCTTGTTTCGTGGTTCGGGCTCCAACGGCGCAAGTGGCAGCAGGGTGGCGACAATGACTGACGCGCTCGCGGCCAAAGCAGCCAACCCCAAGGCCGTGCTGACCCGCTCGTCAACCGACGACAGCGAAGGCATGAGCTATCTGAACAGCCTGCCGCGCCGCCTTGTGACACTCTATTTGCCGCTATCGATCATTCTCTTCGTCCTGCTGTTTCCATTCTATTGGATGGCTTTGACCGCGATAAAGCCGGACAATCAGCTTCTCGACCTCAATACCTTCAGTCCGTTCTGGACTTGGAATCCGACATTCAAGCACATCTACAAGTTGTTGTTCCAGACCGAGTACCCCATCTGGCTCTGGAATACGATGCTGGTCGCGACCGGCGCGACGCTGCTTTCGATCGTCGCCAGTGTGCTCGCCGCCTACGCGATCGTTCGATTGCGTTACAAGGGCGCGCAATGGGTCGGAGGCGCAATCTTCCTTGCCTATCTGGTGCCACCATCGATCCTGTTCATCCCGCTGTCGACGGTGGTGTTTCAATACGGCCTTTTCGATACGCCTTTCGCGCTGATTCTCACTTACCCGACCATCCTGATCCCGTTCTCGACCTGGTTGCTCATGGGCTATTTCAAGACCATCCCATTCGAACTGGAGGAATGCGCGCTCATTGACGGCGCCAGCCGGTGGCAGATTCTCGTCAAGATCGTGCTGCCGCTGGCAGTGCCGGGGCTGATCTCGGCTTTCATATTCTGCTTCACGTTGTGCTGGAACGAGTTCATCTATGCGCTGACATTCATCTCGTCGACGCAATATAAAACGGTGCCAGTCGCGATCGTGACCGCGTTGGTGGACGGCGATGTCTATCGTTGGGGCTCGCTGATGGCCGGCGCGATGATCGGCTCGTTGCCGCTGGTGATCCTGTATGCCTTCTTTGTCGAGCACTATGTCTCGGCTATGACGGGGGCGGTGAAGGAGTAGGCGCGGTCGGTCGCGCGCTTATCAAGCTCGAATCAATTGGAAAACTTGAGGGCGACGAGAAGCCCATTGAGAAACGTCAGACCGAATCAGAACATCAAATGGTGGGCGCTGAAGGGATCGAACCTTCGACCTCTCCCGTGTGAAGGGAACGCTCTCCCGCTGAGCTAAGCGCCCGGCCGTGACGGCCGCGCGATATAAGGAGCGCCCCGACGGCGTGTCAAGCAAACCTGCCGAGGCGGCCGAATCTAATTGCGGCTGGTCGGTTTTTCGCCATGCGGCACGCGCGAGGCATGCGTCTGCAGCGCGCGGATGCGGTCGGCAAGGTCGCCGTTAGCGGGCGATGCCTCGGTGAAACCCGCGGCCGCCACCGCCGCCGCAGTGCCGGCATGGTCGCGGTGCGTCTCCGCGGCGAGAATGGCGTCAATTGGCGAATTCGGACCTTCCAGCGCCGACGCAAGACGCGCAACTTCCGCCGCGACATCATTGATGCGCTCGCGCAGCAGCGCGTTTTCGACGCGCTCGGACGCCCATGTCTCTTCGGTCTCGCGCTTGATGCCGGCCAATTCGCGCGAGAGCCGGTCACGCTCGGCGACCGCACGATCGAGATCGGCTTGTATCTGAGCCTTGTCGTCCTTGAGCCTTTGCGTCGCCGAACTGGAGCGCCCGTCGAGTTCGGCGATGGCCGCGCGCAGCCCGTCTTCGGTCTTGCGCCCGGTCTCGATTTCGCCGCGCAGGGCCTTGAGTTCGAATTCGCTTTGATTGAGCAGGCGCGACTGTTCGCCGAGCCGATTTTCCAGATCCTGCGCGCGGCGGCCGAGCAATTCCGCTTCGGTCGTTTGCGCCACCACCTGCTGTTCGAGTTCGGCGACACGGCGGCCGAGATTGTCCACTCGTCCGCGTTCTTCCGCCAATTCGTGGGTCGCGGCCTTGAGCGCGACGCGCTCGGCATCGCGGCGATCCTCGACCGTCTTGACGTCATTGCCGGCGTCGGTCAGCCGTTCCTTGAGCGCCTCGACCTGGGTCTTGAACGCGACGATCTCGATCTTCTGGGCGTCGGCGAGGGTGGAGCGCTCATCGAGTTCGCCGAAAAGCTTGGCAAGCTCGGATTCTTTGTCGGCAAGCGCGCGTTCGGCGTCGTGGCGGGCGCCGGTCTTGGCAGCAACCTCGTCCTCGGTGGCGCGCAGCTGGTCGCGCAACGTCTTGTCGCGCGCTTCGAGTGCAAAAATGGTGGCGGTCTTTTCGCCGAGCTCGATCTTGAGCCGGTTGATGGCGTCGCCCTTCTTGCCGATCTCGGCAAGCTGGCTGGTGGTTTTGCCCTTGAGTTGCTCGACGCTCATTTCGAGCCGGCGCGTGGACATGGCGAATTCGGCGCGCAGTTGATCCTTGTCGGCCTGGATTTCCGCCATCGACAAGGGCGTGGCTGCTTCGAGCCGGCGCATCGTCAGCCGCACCGCGCGGCCATGGACGAGGGGAATGACGACGAGGCCGATCAGGGCCGCGACAAGAAAGCCGATCCCGAAATACATGATCGGTTCGATCATAAACAACGCCTCCAGCTCAAACCCACGCCCGCTAATCCCGCGGAAACCATGGCATGTCCGCTTTGGGCCTGCCAGCGCGACCCCAGATTAACCTAAACCCTGCAGGGCGTCCCGCAGAGCTCGCCTATTTGAATGAATGGAGCCGCGGAACCGCGCCGGCGCGTTCAGAACGGGTTCCAGGTCGCCTTCGGCGTGAATTTGAGATAGCCGACATTGGCGCCCAGTCTCAAGCCGACGCCTGAGCGGATCGGCACCACCACGATATGGCCGGCGGCGAGTGCCGTCATGCCGAATCCGCCGATGAAATAAGCCGATCCGTCGATGCCGGCGAAGCGCTGGTAGATGGCTTCGGTCGAAGGCAGGTTATAAATCAGCATCATGGTGCGGGCGCCTTCCCCGCCGGTGTCGAAGCCGATCGAGGGACCTTCCCAGAACACCCGCAGATCACCGGCATTGCGGGTGTAGAGCTTGCCGTCGCCATAGCGCAGTCCGACGACGAGGGCGCCGCCGCCTTCCTGGCCAAGCACATATCCATTGGGCTCGCCCCAGCGGCTGGCCGCCTTCTGCACCACCTCGGCCAGCCCGCGCGACACGGTGCCGAAGAAATGATGGCCGGCATCGATGATCTCATTCGACGAATAGGTCTGGCGTCGCGGCGGCGGGTTCTGTGCGGCGGCGGCGTCGGCGCCAACACCGATCAGGCAAAGGGTCACGGCCGCAAGGCAAAAGGCAGAGCGCATCGGATGCTCCATTGAATAAAGATGTCGGAAGCCCCTGGCTTAACCGCTTGCACACGCCGAAGGCTCTATGATGGCGGCGAAACGGTCCCGAATCGCCTGAGTGTCCTTGAGGACTATGACTGCAGCACGGCAGCAACGGAAGCAGCACGTCTCGGCCGGGCCCGCCCTGGTTTTGGCGCTCGGCCTGATCCTATGCAGTGGTATTTTTGCACCTATCGACCTCCTGGCTGCCACATCCGGGCCGGTTGTGGTCAATTCGCAGACCGGGCTCGCCATCAGCGGCTTCGATCCGGTCGCCTATTTCACGGATGGCAAGCCTAAATTCGGCCGTCCCGACCTTGAATTGAGCGAGGGCGGCGCGGTCTGGCGTTTCAGCAATGTGGGCAACCGCGCGGCCTTTGCCGAACACCCGGATGTCTATGCGCCATGCTTCGGCGGCTACGACCCGGTGGCCATCGCGCACGGCAATTCCGTACCGGGCCATCCTCTGTTTTTCGCGGTGACGGGCGAGCGGCTTTATCTCTTCTATAGCGCCAAGGCGCGAGCGGAATTCCTGACCTCTCCTGGCCGTTTCATCGATGCGGCGACGCGCAAATGGCCGCAGGTCGCCCGCAGCATCGGCCACTGAGGCGCACAAAGGCTTCAGGCCTTGAACGCTGCCGCCCTGGTCGGATCGCCCCACGCGATGAATGCCGGAATCAAATATTTTTCCGCGCTGCGTCCGAACTGGAGCGGCGCACCTTGCGGGTCGGTGACGACGCCGCCGGCCGCGGCAAGGATGGCGCAACCGGCGGCGATGTCCCATTCATGAGTCGGCGACAGTCGTGGATAGAGGTCGGCGTCGCCCTGCGCGACGTGGCAGAATTTGATTGACGAGCCGCACGGATAGCGTTCGGCCAGCGGCAGACGCGCCAGCAATTTTTCCGTCCGTTCGTCGAGATGCGTGCGCGAGGTCGCGACCATCAGCCGTTCCGGCGCCGGCCGCGCGCGGATGGCGCAGCGCTCGTAAACATGGCCGTCGCTCCAGCGTAGCCGCAACCGTTCGACGCTTTGCCCGATCACGCCCCGCCACAGCAATCCTTGCGCCGGCGCTGCGATGAAACCGGCAATCGGTACGCCGCGCGTCACAATGGCGACATTGACGGTGAACTCGTCGCGGCCGGCGAGAAATTCCTTGGTGCCGTCGAGCGGATCGACGATCGCGGCGCTGCCGCGGATTTCGGCCGGAGCGAGGTCGAGACTTTCTTCCGACACGACCGGGATGCCCGGCAACAGGCGCGACAGGCCCTCAAGGATCACGGCTTCCGAAGCTTCGTCCGCGCTGGTGACCGGACTGAGGTCGGTCTTGCTCCGCTGCGCCACCTCGGAGAGCGGCGTGGCGAGCGTTGCGGCCGCCGCCTGCGACACGATGGCGGTGAGCGCGTCGATAGCCTTCGCCACCATCTCCGGGGAGATATCGTGCCCGCCGGTCAGACTATCGGTCTTGGTGCCCGTCATGGCGGCTCGTTTCAGTCCTTGGCGCTCTCGACGCTCTCGATGCTCTTGGCGCTTTTGGCGGTGCGGTGTATGGCCGTAACGGCATGATGTCGGGCGATTCGCCGGCCCGATGACATATCCTGCATGCCCAGCGGAGGCCAGTCCATGTCCGGAACATCCATCGATCCGCTCGATCTTGCCGCCCTGCTGTGCTCGCGCGTCTGCCACGACCTGATCAGCCCGGTCGGTGCCATCGTCAATGGGCTGGAGGTGCTCGACGAAGCAAAGGACGAGGAGACGAAGACCTTTGCCCTCGACCTGATCAAGAAGAGCGCCGGCACGGCGTCGGCCAAACTGCAATTCTGCCGTATCGCCTTCGGCGCGGCGGGCTCGGCCGGTGCCCAGATTGACCTCGGCGATGCCGAAACGATTTCGCGCGGTTTCCTTGAGGACGACAAGACCAAGCTCGCCTGGAATTTGCCGCGGGCGCTGCTCGCCAAAAATCGCGTCAAGCTGCTGCTCAATATGTTGCTGCTCGCCGGCCAGGCGATCCCGCGCGGCGGCCGGCTGACGATCGATCCCATTGGGTCGGGCGACGCCATGGGCTTCAAGATCGGTGCAGCGGGCACCAACGCCAAGATTCCAGCCGCAATTCCTCCCTTGCTCACCGGCGAGGGCGGACTGGAGACGCTCGACGCTCACAAGATCCAGCCATTCTATGCCGGTCTCCTGGCCAAGGCCTGCGGCCTGAAAGCCGCCATGACCATGGACGGCGAGGCGGTCGTGGTCAGCGCCCAATAAATCCGCGTCATCGGGCCGCTGCTGCAGTCCGTGCCCGGTTAACGAACCCTTAACGGCGCGCAATCCGACGGCTATCCGCAACTAAAATTAAACGCTTCGCCGACACACTGCCCGCGCTCCCGACGGGGAGCGGCGGACGGGCCAAAGCCTGTCGACGAAAGCGTTTTCCATGGACGATCTGCTGCGCGAATTCGTGACCGAGACGAATGAAAGTCTTGACGTGGTCGACGTGGAACTCGTGCGTTTCGAGCAGGATCCCAACAACGCGAAAATCCTCGATAACGTCTTTCGTCTTGTCCACACCATCAAAGGGACCTGCGGCTTCCTCAATCTGCCGCGGCTGGAAGCGCTCGCGCACGCCGCCGAGACACTGATGGGCAAGTTCCGCGACGGATTGCCGGCGACCAGTGACGCCGTCACGCTCATTCTTGCGACCATCGACCGGATCAAGACCATTCTGGATTCGCTCGAACGCGAGCAGCGCGAGCCGGAAGGCGCCGACGACGACCTGATTTCCGATCTCAAGCGCATGGTCGAGCGCGTCGTATCGGATGCCGCTCCTGCCACCGTGCCGCATACAGTGGGGACGCTGACGCCGCAGGTGCTCGAGCGCCGGCTGCGGGCGGACGAGGATTCGCTTGACGATCTGGAGCGCGCGTTCCGCGAAACCAGCGTCGAGCCGCGAGCCGCGAAACCCTCGAAGCCTGCCTCGCCCGAGGTCAATGGTAAGGACGACGAAGGCGTCAAAATCGCCAACCAGTCGATCCGCGTCACCGTCGATACGCTCGAACAACTGATGACCATGGTGTCCGAACTGGTGCTCACCCGCAATCAGCTCCTTGAAATCGGGCGCCGCCACGAAGACTCGGAATTCAAGACGCCGTTGCAACGGCTGTCCACGGTGACCGCCGAGTTGCAGGAAGGCGTCATGAAGACGCGCATGCAGCCGATCGGCAATGCCTGGCAGAAGCTGCCGCGCATCGTGCGCGACCTCTGCAACGAACTTGGCAAGCAGATCGACCTGGAATTGCACGGCGCCGATACCGAACTCGATCGTCAGGTGCTTGACCTCATCAAGGACCCGCTCACCCACATGGTGCGCAACTCGGCCGACCACGGCCTCGAAACCCCGGCCGAGCGGCGCGCCGCTGGCAAGCCCGAGCAGGGGTGCATCAGGCTCTCCGCCTATCACGAGGGCGGCTACATCATCGTCCAGATCGCCGACGACGGTCGCGGTCTCAACACCGAGCGGATCAAGGCCAAGGCGATCGCGCAGGGGTTGGCAAGTGAAACCGAGATCGAGAAGCTTTCGGAAGCCCAGATTCACAAATTCATCTTCGCGGCCGGATTTTCTACCGCCGCGACAATCACCAGCGTGTCGGGCCGTGGCGTCGGCATGGACGTGGTGCGCAATAACATCGACCAGATCGGCGGCACGATCGATGTGAAATCGGTGGCCGGCGTGGGCTTGAGCTTCACCATCAAGATTCCGCTCACGCTTGCAATCGTCGCGGCGCTGATCGTCGAGGCCGGCGGCGACCGCTTCGCCATCCCGCAGCTATCGGTGGTCGAACTGGTGCGCGCCCGTTCCGACGGCGAACACCGCGTCGAGCGTATCAAGGATACGAATGTTCTGCGCCTGCGCGACAAGCTGCTGCCGCTCGCGCATTTGAGCCAGATACTCGGCCTGAACCCTACAACCGAGACGATCGAAAACAGCTTCATTGTCGTGACCCAGGTCGGCAGTCAGATTTTTGGCATCGTCGTCGACGGTGTGCTCCAGACCGAGGAAATCGTGGTCAAGCCGCTATCGAGCAAGCTGCGCCACATCGCGATGTTCGCCGGCAATACCATCCTCGGCGACGGCGCGGTCATCATGATCGTCGATCCGAACGGCATCGCGCAGGCGCTCGGCAGCACGATGACCTCGCAGATGACGGCCGCGAGCGCGGCCGAGACACGCCACGGCGCGTCCGACGATCGCGCAACCTCGCTTTTGGTGTTCCGTGCCGGCTCTAGCGAGCCCAAGGCGGTGCCGCTGGCGCTGATCACGCGGCTTGAGGAAATCGACGCCCGCAAGATCGAATTGTCGAACGGCCGCCACATGGTGCAGTACCGCGACCAGCTGATGCCGCTGATAAGCCTGAACGAGGGCTCGCGCGTCAAGGCCGAAGGTGCTCAGCCGCTGCTGGTGTTCTCCGACGGCAGCCGCTCGATGGCGTTGGTGGTTGACGAGATCATCGACATCGTCGAGGACCACCTCGACATCCAGGTGACGAGCGACAAGCCGGGCGCGCTCGGCTCGGCCATCATCAAGGGGCAGGCGACCGAAATCATCGATGTCGGTCATTTCCTTCCGCTCGCCTTCGCCGATTGGTTCCGCCGCAAGGAGCAACTCGAACGAGCCGCTCCGCATGCGGTGCTGCTGGTGGACGATTCACCGTTCTTTCGCAACATGCTCACGCCGGTCCTGCAGGCGGCGGGTTACGACGTATCCGCCGTCGCGTCCGCCGCGGAGGCGCTGGCCCTGCTCAGGGACGGCGCGCGTTTCGATGTCGTCGTCACCGATATCGACATGCCCGACATGAATGGGTTCGAATTCGCGGAAAGCATGCACAGCGACCCGCGCACGTCCGAATTGCCGGTGATCGCGCTCTCCTCGGTCATTTCGCCGGAGGCGGTCGAGCGCGGCCGCGAGGTCGGCTTCCACGATTATGTCGCCAAGTTCGACCGGCAAGGTCTTATCGCCGCGCTCAAGGAGCAGACCGGTATCGGTCATGCGGCATGACAGGCAAACCATGAGCAGTGAAAGTAGTCGCCAGAACACGACGGAATACGTCACGGCCATGATCGGCGGTCAGCTGTTCGGTCTGCCGATCCTGCGTGTGCAGGATGTGTTTACTCCCGAACGCTTGACGCGCGTCCCGCTGGCGCCGCCGGAAATTGCCGGCGTGCTCAACCTGCGCGGCCGCATTGTCACGCTCTTCGATATGCGCCGCCGGCTCGGGCTCGGACAACGCGAGGACGGCACTTCGCCGATGGCAATCGGTGTCGAGCGCTCCGGAGAATCATATGGGTTGCTGATCGACGGCATTGGCGAAGTGCTCAAGCTCGACAATGCCAAATGTGAAGCCAATCCGATCAATCTCGATCCGGGCCTGGCGCACGTATCGGCCGGGGTCCACCGCCTGGACGGTCAATTGCTGATCGTACTCGACGTCGATCGCGTACTCGACGTCGGTACGACTGCGATGGCCGCATGACAAGAACTCTGAACTGGAAATGTTTGGAAAATTCGACCTATCAGCCAGAATAGCGAGGATGAAAAATGAAAACGTGTTTGGTCGTTGACGATTCGAGCGTCATCCGGAAGGTGGCGCGGCGAATACTTGAAGGCCTTGAATTCCAGATCGTGGAAGCCGAGGACGGCGAGCAGGCGCTGGAGGCTTGCCGGATGCATTTGCCGGAAGCGGTCCTGCTCGACTGGAACATGCCGAAGATGGACGGCTACGAGTTCCTGCGCTCGCTGCGTCGCCTGCCGGGCGGCGATCAGCCCAAGGTGGTGTTCTGCACCACCGAGAACGACGTCGCGCACATCGCTCGTGCGCTGCATGCCGGCGCCAACGAATACATCATGAAGCCGTTCGACAAGGAAATCGTGGAAGCCAAGTTCCAGGAAGTCGGGCTGATCTGATCGCCGCCGATCCGTCGGCATTCCAGCGTCGGCAACCGGTAGCCCGATGAACCTCGTAGTCGCATCGCACTCGTCCGCCAATAGCGTCACCCGGCGTATCCGCGTCATGATCGTGGATGACGCCGTGGTCGTGCGCGGTCTTTTTTCGCGCTGGGTCGACGCGGAGCCGGACCTCGAGGTGGTCGCTTCGCTGCGCACCGGGCGCGAAGCCGTCAACCAGATCGAGCGCGCCGACCCCGACGTTGTCGTGCTCGACGTCGACATGCCGGAGCTTGACGGCATCGCCGCCTTGCCGCTGCTCCTGGGAAAGAAGCCCGACCTGGTCGTGATCATGGCTTCGACGCTGACCCGTCGCAACGCCGAGATCAGCCTGAAGGCGCTCTCGCTTGGCGCCACCGATTACATCCCAAAGCCCGACAACAATCGCGAAGTCAGCGGCTCGCCCACCTTCCGCCGCGAACTGATCGAGAAAATCCGCCAGCTTGGCCTGCGCTCCAAGCGCCTGCGGCCGGCCACCGCGCGCGTTCGCGCGCCGCTCGATGATAAATCCTCGCCTCCGCTGCAACCGCGCCATCCTGCGCACGAGGCCGCCCCGCCGTCATTGGCGCTGCGCCCGATGCCGGTGATACCGCCCCGCATTCTGCTGATCGGCGCGTCGACGGGCGGGCCGCAGGCGCTCAATCTTATCGTGGCGCAGCTCGGCAGCGTGCTCGATCGCGCGCCGGTGCTGATCACGCAACACATGCCGCCGACTTTCACCGCGATCCTTGCCGAACATCTGGAGCGCGTGATCAAGCGCCCGGTGCGCGAGGGCGTGCATGGCGAGGAGATCAACGCCGGCACCATCTATATCGCTCCCGGCGGCAAACATATGAAGGTCGGCCGCCGCGAGGGGACGGCGGTGATCGAGCTCGACGACGGACCGTTGATCAATTTCTGCAAGCCGGCGGTCGACGCACTGTTCAGTTCGGCGGCCGCCGTGTGGGGCAACAAGGTGATGGCGCTCGTGCTGACCGGCATGGGTTCGGACGGATTGCGCGGCGCGCAGGCGATCACAGCCGGCGGCGGCTGCATCATGGCGCAGGACGAGGCCACAAGCGTGGTCTGGGGCATGCCCGGGCAGGTCGCGCAGGCAAGTCTTTGCTCGGCCGTTTTGCCGCTCAACGAGATTGCACCCCGGCTCGTCAGGGTCTTCACGGGAGAGCGCGCGTGACCCCGCTCGATTTCGATTATCTGCGCAAGCTGCTCAAGGAGCGCTCCGGGCTCGTGCTCTCGGCCGAGAAGCAGTATCTGGCGGAAAGCCGCCTGCTGCCGGTCGCGCGCCGGCATTCGCTTGCAAGCCTCACCGAGCTGGTCGCCAAACTCAAAAGTGCGCCCCACACGCAGTTGGCCATCGACGTGGTCGAGGCCATGACCACCAACGAGTCGTTCTTTTTTCGCGACAGGATACCGTTCGAGCATTTCCGCGACACCATCATTCCCTCGCTGATGGAAGCGCGCGCGCGCGAAAAGCGCCTGCGCATCTGGTGCGCCGCGGCGGCGACCGGTCAGGAGCCCTATTCGCTGGCCATGAGCCTAAAGAGCATGGCGCCCGCGCTCGCCGGCTGGCGCGTGGAAATCCTCGCCACCGATTTGTGCACCGAGGTGCTCAACAAGGCCAAGGCCGGCATCTACACGCAATTCGAAGTGCAGCGCGGACTGCCGATCCAGAATCTGGTACAATATTTTAGCCAGGTCGGTGAAGCCTGGCAGATCGCGCCGGACATCCGCGCGATGGTGCAATATCGCCCCCTCAATCTGCTCAACGACTTCAAGCCGCTCGGCACCTTCGACGTGGTGTTTTGCCGCAACGTTCTGATCTATTTCGACCAGCCGACCAAGATCGACGTGCTCAACCGCCTGGCGCGGCAGATGCCCGCCGACGGCTTTCTGGTATTGGGCGCGGCCGAGACCGTCGTGGGCCTGACCACCGCGCTCAAGCCGATGGCGGACAGGCGCGGGCTCTATCTGCGCAATCATGAGGCCCCTGCGTCGGCCGTGCCTGCGTTCAAGCTTGCCGCCAAGGCATAAAGGTTAATCTCCGGCACGGCGCCATTCGTCCCTTTCCCCGTTTCCGCAAGCGCGTGCCTCATTTATGGTCGCGCCAGCTCCGGGCCGCGCGCGCGTATCGTCAACGGAACCGGGCCATGTTCATCGCCTGTTCAGGTCAAATCGACGATTTGTTGATTTAACATCGGGCCATCCATGCTCTCACCGAACAAGCCAATCGTCTCGCCGCCGCTGAAGGCAACGAGCCTGCGCGCCCGCACGCACGGCTTTTCGGCCCCGCAGATCTGGGTGCTGTTTGCGGCCTTCACGCTGCTCATCTCGATCCCGATCCTGACGCATCCGCTGCCGCCGATCTCCGACTACATCAACCATCTGGCGCGCATGCACGTGATGGCGACGATCGGGAAAGATACCCAGCTTTCGAATTTCTACGAGATCGACTGGCAGGTGATCCCGAACCTGACCATGGACCTGATCGTGCCGCTGCTGGCGCATGTGATGAAGATTTATCTGGCGGGCCAGGTGTTCCTGGTCGCCATGTTCGCGCTCATGATTTCCGGAACGCTCGCGCTCAACCGCGCCTTGATCGGCCGCTGGTCGGCGATGCCGCTGTTTGCAATTCCGTTGCTCTATAATTTCATCTTCCTCGTCGGCTTGATGAACTACATTTTCGGCATCGGCGTCGCGCTGTGGGCGCTCGCCGGCTGGGTGTCGCTGCGCGAACGCGCGTGGCCGCTGCGTTTTGCGCTCTCGACCGCGAGCGTCGTCGTGCTGTTCTTCTGCCATCTCGCGGCGCTCGGCATTTACGGCATCGGCGTTCTGTCGTTCGAATTGCTGCGCTTGTGGGAGCGACGCGAGGAACCCTGGCCGCTGCGCATCGTCGATTTTGTCGCTGGCGGCCTGCCGTTCCTCGCCGCAGCTCCTTTGCTCTACGCCAGCCCCACCATGCAGCTTGCCTCCGCGATCTATTGGGATCAGCGCGGCAAGATCGACGGGCTGATGTATGTCATCACGAATTATTCCGACATGGCCGCGTTCGCGATCGTCACGGTGATGATCGCCAGCATGGTATGGGCGGTGCGCCACCGCGTGCTGAAATTTCATCCTTTGGTTTTTGTGCTGATCGTCGTGGGCTCCGTGGTCTATTTCGCGCTGCCGCGGATCATGTTCGACACCTTTATGGCCGACCAGCGCGTGCCGCTCGGCGTGGTGTTCATGGTGATGGCCTGCGGCGACCTCGAATTGCGCCGCCGGCTGGTGCGCCGCGCCGCCATGGTCATCTTGATGCTGCTGGTTTCCGGCCGGATGATCGAGATCGACTACTACTGGACGCTGCTCTCCGACACCACTAGCGAGTTCCGCTCGTCCGTGCGCCGCATCGTGCCCGGCTCCAAGGTGTTCGTCGCCTATGCCGACCGCTCGCTCGGTGAAGATGTGCGCGACCTCGGCCTCGTGCACGCCGCCTGCATCGCCATGATCGAGCGCTCGGCGCTCGTCACCACCGCCTTCACGGTCGCCGGCAAGCAGGTGATGCATGTGCGGCCGGCCTATCGCGACTTCGTCGACCGCCACGACGGCACGCCGCCCTCGACCGCGCAACTGATCGTCGCCGCCGAACATCCGCTCAAAAACATGCCGAAATTCTGGCTGAACTGGACCAAGTTCGATTACGTCTATGTCCTGTTCACCGAGGACGAGGCGCCCAATCCGTACCCGGCGCGCCTCAAGCTCGTCGCCGACGGCGACCGCTTCCAGCTTTACAAAATTCTCAAGCCGAACCAGCAGACCGCGGCGAAGTAGGCGCGGCCTGCGCCCGTCCGCTG
>DATATS010000045.1:0-12573 GCA_036268675.1 Pseudolabrys sp. | reverse complement strand
GCTACCGGCTTGTGATCACCATATGACCAGCCTCGACATCGGCATCGCCGCGGTGCGCAGCATTCGCAGCGCCTTCGGCCGCGTCGGCGATGTCTGGCGCCGGATCAGCCGCTGGCTCAACAGCATATTGCCGAAGGGCCTTTATGCCCGCGCGCTGCTCATCATCATCGCGCCGATGGTGATCCTGCAATCGGTGGTCGCCTTCGTGTTCATGGAACGGCATTGGACGCTGGTGACGCAGCGGCTGTCCGCCGGCGTCGTTCAGGACATCGCCGCGCTGATCGACGTCTATAACGGCTATCCGCAGGACGCCGACCGTGCGCAGATCAAGCGCATCGCGCAGGACCGGCTCGGGCTGGTGGTGGACTTCCTGCCGATCGGCGATATGCCGCCGCCGGGCCCCAAGCCGTTCTTCTCGCTGCTCGACCAGACCTTGTCCGAGGAATTGCGCAAGCAGATCGCCCGCCCGTACTGGATCGACACCGTCGGCAAATCGTCGTTGGTCGAAATACGGGTGCAGCTGGACCATACGGTGATGCGTGTGTTCGCGCGGCGTAGCGCAGCCTACGCGTCGAATTCCGAGATTTTCCTGTTCTGGATGATGGGCACCGCGCTGGTGCTGATCAGCGTCGCGGTCATTTTCCTGCGCAACCAGATCAAGCCGATCCTGCGGCTCGCCGACGCGGCCGAGAGTTTCGGCAAAGGCCGCGAGGTGCCGAATTTCCGTCCGCGCGGCGCGCGCGAGGTGCGGCGTGCGGCGCAGGCCTTCATCGAGATGAAGACGCGCATCGAGCGCAGCCTTGAGCAGCGCACGGCCATGCTGGCCGGCGTGTCGCACGACCTGCGCACGGTGCTCACGCGCTTCAAGCTTGAACTGGTGCTGCTCGGCGACAGCCCCGAAGTCCAGGCGATGAAACGCGACACGGATGAAATGGCGCGCATGCTGGAGGCCTATCTGGCCTTTGCGCGCGGCGATCTCGGCGAGCTGGCGGAGCCGACCGACATGGCGGAATTCCTCGAGGAATTGCGGCTCGACGCCGAGCGCCACGGCCACAAGACGAGCGTGGTGTTTCACGGACCGCCGATCGTCACCGTGCGGCCGGCTGCGTTCAAGCGCTGCCTGAGCAATCTGGTGTCGAACGCGTCGCGCTTTGCGCCTTCGATCGCGATCACCGGCCACCGCGACCACCGCTATCTCACCGTCACCGTCGACGACGACGGGCCGGGCATCCCGCCGGATCTGCGCGAGGAGGTGTTCAAGCCGTTCCTGCGGCTCGACGACGCGCGCAATCAGGATGAAGGCGGCACCGGGCTCGGACTGGCGATTGCGCGCGACATCGCGCGCTCGCATGGCGGCGACATCGGCCTGGGAGATAGCCCGCTCGGCGGTTTGCGTGCGACGGTGCGCGTGCCGGTGTAATAACCAAACCGTTCATCCCCGCGAAAGCGGGGACCCGGAATTTGAAAAATTCGTTTGTTGCTCTGGATTCCCTTGCGCGGGAATGAGCAGAGAAAACTTAAGCCGCCTCGACTTCTTCCTCGTCGCGCCGCCTTCGGCGTGGCCCGCGAAAGATCGCGGCTGGAATGCAGCATAGGTCCCCGACGAATCCTTCCCAGCGTTCGGCGCTGGAAAGACCGCGGTCGAGCGCGGCCATCGTGCGGTCGAGACCTTCTTCGTCGTCATCGACCCACACCGCAAGCACGCGCGCGAACATCAGCGCGGCGCCTTGCGCGCGCAACCCGCCGCGTGGACCATTGGCGCCGATGCCGGCGGCTTCCAGCATCCACCGCTGCGAGCGAACGGCCATGGCATTGAGTGCAAGGCCGAGGGCGGGCCGGCTGCGTGCCGAACGCAGAAGCGAACGCACGGCGTCCTTGTACGGCGCGAGCGCCTCGATACGCCGCATCAATACATCGAACATACGCTCGCGCGCCGGCTCCTCGCTCATGTCTGCGTCACCGCCCGCGAGCACGATGCGGTCGATGTCCTTGATGTGGGCGGCGAGGATAGCCAGCGTCGAGCCGAATTCGGCGCGCAGTTGCGACAGTTTCAAGCCCGCGCGGCCGGCGACTTCGGCGAGACCGATTTCATCGAGCGAGTGATCCGCCAGCAGCGCCATGAAGGCATCGAGCGCCTTGTCGCGGTCGGAGGTTCCGCGCGGCGGTGGCGGGCTTGGGGACTTGCGTTCACGTTTGGCTTTGCGGGCCATGGCGGCCTCCCTTCACGGTTCCCCTTCATGTAGGTCCGCGCGGGTGCCGGTTCTAGGGCGGGTTTTTACATTGCGCGTGATCCCCTCCGAAAACCGGTTCCCATCCCCGATCGGGGTCGGGGACATGCCTTTCGGGATCGTGCGCTACCCGGCCAATTCGCGTCCGCGCCGCGTGGCGGCGGCGATGGCCTTGGTGAGCAACTCGTCGAATCCGCCGGGACCCATCAGCACGCCGAGCGCGGCTGCCGTGGTGCCGCCGGGCGAGGTGACGTTCTGCCGGAGCGTCGCGGCGTCGAGCGGTGAGCGGTGCAGCAGCTCGCCGGAACCGGCGACGGTCTCGCGCGCGAGGCGCGCCGCGAGCGCTGCCGGCAAGCCGGCCTTGATGCCGGCCTCGGTCATGGCTTCGGCCAGCAGGAACACATAGGCCGGGCCCGAGCCAGAGGTCGCGGTGACCGCGTCGATCAATGTCTCGTCGTCGATCCATTCGACCTTGCCGATAGCCGCGAGCAGATCGGTCGCTTGCTTGCGCTGGCGCGCGGTGACGTTTTTATTTCCGACCAGCACCGCGATGCCGCGCCCGATCGCTCCCGGCGTATTCGGCATGGCGCGCACGATCGCGGCGCCTGCCGGCAACGATCTTTCGAGGAATGCGATGGTACGCCCCGCCATGATCGAGATGACCAGCGTCGATTTCCCGACATAGGGCGCGAGTGCCGGCATAGCCTCGGGCGCGATCTGCGGCTTCACCGCGATCACGATCACCGAAGCCGCCGTGGCCTTGTTCTTTGGGTCGAGTTTGGGGTTGAGCTTGAGCCCACGCCGCGTCAGCGCTTTCACTGTTTTGGCAGCTTGCGGATCGATCACCGCCAGTTTGCCCGGCTTGAGCCCGCGCACCAGCCAGCCGTCGAGCATGGCCTGCCCCATCTTGCCGGCGCCGAGCAGCAGCAGATGTCCGGTCAATTTGGCGAGCGTGTTGGATGCAGGTCTTTTCATGATGCCATGATAGCCACGTTCGCCGCTGCATTGCCAAGGGGCGTGTGCTCATCCAAAGTCGCCGCGTATGCAGCCGGACGCAACTTCCGCCGTCGACACGATCGCAACCGAGGTTTTTGCGGCGCTCGGCGGCACCCGCCAGATTGCACCGTTTTCCAGCCGTCCCCGCGGACTGGCACTCGACGACGCCTATCGCGTGACGGCCGCGCTCGAGACGAAGCGCAAGGCGCGCGGCGAGACCGCCGTCGGCCGCAAGATCGGCTTCACCAATCGCACCATCTGGGCGGAATACGGCGTCAACGCGCCGAACTGGGGCTATATCACCGACCGTAGCGTGCGTGCACTGTCCACGGCTTCAACACTGCCGCTGGCGCCGTTTGCCGAGCCGCGCATCGAACCTGAGATCTTATTCGCCCTGGCGCGCGCGCCGGCGCCCGATATGGACGAGAGGGCGCTCTCCGGCTGCATCGACTGGATCGCGCATGGCTATGAAATCGTGCAGTCGATTTTCCCGCAGTGGAAGTTCGCGCTCGCCGACACGGTAGCCTGCAACGGCATGCACGGCGCGTTGCTGATCGGGCCGCGGCACCCCTTCGCGCCGCGCGCCGAAGAATGGCGGCATGAGCTTGCGAATTTCGATATCGCGCTCTATCGCAACGGCGCGCTCGCCGACCGCGGCCACGCCGCGAACGTGCTCGGTAGCCCGCTCACCGCGCTGCGTCACCTTGTGGGCCTGTTGGCCGCCGATTCCGTCAACCCGCCGCTCGCGGCCGGCGAGATCGTCAGCACCGGCACGCTGACGCGCGCGCTGCCGGTCGCGCCCGGCGAAACCTGGCATACCGAGCTGAGTGGAATTCCGCTGGACGGGATCAGGCTCGCCTTCGCGTAACGGCTCAGGCTTCTCCCGAGGTCTCGAAACTTGTGGCGTCGAGCGCCTCGCGCGCGCTTTTCCCGGCCCAGACCACGAACTGGAATCCGCTGAAATAGCGTTCGCAGGTATCGAGCGCGGTGCCGAGCAGCGCCTCGCACTGCTTGCCGGAGGCTTCCACTCCGCCCGCCAGCACCAGTGCGTGGCGATACATGATAATGCCTTCCGTGACCCACAGATCGAAATGGCCGACCCAGAGCCGCTCATTGATCAGCCCGATCAGTGCCTGCACTTCGGCGCGGCGGCGCTCGGGCACTTTGAGGTCGAAGGCGCAGGCCAGATGGAGCGCTTCGATATCGCCCATCCAGGTGTAGGACACCTGGTAGTCGGTCCATTTGCCGGTGACCAGGATTGTGATTTCGTCGTCGCTGGCGCGTTCGAACGACCAGTCATTGCCGGTCGCCAGCCGCTCGACCACATCGAGAGGATTGATTCGCGGTTCGTCGGCGTAGCTGATTTGAGGCATGTCGTCTCCGCTTTGCCGCAGGAAGCGAGGGGAAACGCACGCCACCGCACGCGCACGGCACGCAACGCGCTCGCCGCAACGAACCGAACGTCGATGGACGCAGGGAATACGGGATGCCTTGACGACGGGAGCGAATCACCAGTCGAGTCGACTATAGCCCGCTCGATTCCGCCAACCAAAGGCCGTTTCGACTGACAATGAGCCGTGATTTGCCCGTCACACGCAACCGCGCAACACGGAATCTCCACAGCCAAAGTCGCGGCCCGATGAATCTGCGGTGGATAACTTTGCCCCGCGGAATCCAACCGTAAAACGATTCCGTTTTGTTCTCAGTCGAACAGGCTCGACACCGACTCTTCCGTCGCCGTGCGCCCGATCGCTTCGCCGATCAGCGTGGCGATTTCCAGAATGCGGATATTGCCGGCCGCCAAAAGTTCCTTGGTCGGCTGGATCGAGTCGGTGATCACGAGTTCCTTGAGCCGCGACTTGGCGATGCGCGCGACCGCGCCGCCCGACAGCACGCCGTGACTGATATAGGCGTAAACCGCCTTGGCCTTTTGTTCGAGCAGCGCGTCAGCCGCGTTGATCAGCGTGCCGCCTGAGTCGACGATGTCGTCCACCAGCACGCAGGTGAACCCCGCGACGTCGCCGATCACGTTCATCACTTCCGATTCGCCGGCGCGCTCGCGCCGCTTGTCGATGATGGCGAGCGGCGCGTTGATGCGTTTGGCCAATCCGCGCGCGCGCACGACGCCGCCGACGTCGGGCGACACCACCATCACGTTGTCGAGCTGAAATTTCTCGCGGATGTCGCGCACCATGACCGGCGACGCATAGAGATTGTCCGTCGGGATGTCGAAGAAGCCCTGGATCTGCCCGGCGTGCAGGTCGAGCGTCATCACCCGGTCGGCGCCCGCACGCGTGATCAGATTGGCGACCAGCTTGGCCGAGATCGGCGTGCGCGGACCGGGTTTGCGATCCTGCCGGGCATAGCCGTAATAGGGGATCACCGCGGTGATCCGGCGCGCCGACGATCGGCGCAGCGCGTCCATGATGATCAGCAATTCCATCAGATGGTCGTTGGCCGGAAACGAGGTCGACTGGATCACGAAGCAATCCGCGCCGCGCACGTTTTCCTGAATTTCGACGAACACCTCCATGTCGGCGAAACGCCGCACCACCGCCTTGGTCAGCGGGGTCTTGAGATAGTCGGCAATGCCTGCAGCAAGCGTCGGATTCGAGTTGCCGGCGACGAGCTTGATCGCTCCGTTCTTGCCAGACATTGCTCGATCCCCGCCTTACCAGCCGTATTGGAGAAGCGGCGTGGTCATAACAAGGCGGGAAGGGCGCGGCAATATGCGGCGAAATCGTTGTCCCGCGAACTTTTAGAGCGGCGCAGCGGCTCGCGGCTCAACGGCTGGCGGTGAGCGTCGGCGTCTCGCGGGCGGAGACCGCGGCCGCCTGCAACGGCCGCCGGCGCGGCAGCGGGACCGGCCCGGCGACGGGTTCGGCGGCGGGCATAATCTCGTCTATGGGTGCCGGATCGGCATGGGCCTGGAAAATGCGGAAAATGCCGGCGGCTTCGGGCGAGGAATCCTGCGTGCCGGCCCGGACCATCCGCGCGCCAGCGACCGGCTCGGCGGCGCCGGGCGCAACCTCGGGTGAGGTCAGGAAGCTCGCAAGCTGCGTCATGCTCTTGTTTGCGATGCGGCCGAGCATCGCTTCGTCGGCGGCTTGCCAGGCGTCCGCATGGCGGCCCGCGGCGGTTTCCTCGCCGGTGACGCGGAAGACCCGCTTCTGCTCGCCGTCGAATACGTCCCAGACCCATGAGACGGTGGTTTTGCCTTTGATCGCCTCGGCGGCGAGATAACCGCGCACGCGGTAGGCTGACTGGCTTTCGCGCGACAATACGGCGAGCCGGCGCGACTGCGCCTCGCTGTTGAGATCCTGCACCAGCCGGTGAAATTGTTCGGGCGGAGGCCCGTCGATCGACTCGAAGGCGACGGTCGCGCCGCGCGGCTGGGCGGCGGACGCATCCTGCCGCTCCTCGATGCTGCATCCCGCTAGCGCCAGCACGCAAAAAATCGCCAGCAGAACTCGCGGGGCGGAAACGCCCGGACACCACGCCATCGACACCCCTGGGCCTTGTTCTTTTTACGCTAATCCCCCACGGCCCGGCCTGACCATAGTTGCACCGCCGCTGCAAAGTCCAGCCAAGCCGTGCCCCGGCGCTGACGGCTGAGGAAAACTAATCGGTGAGCGCGATGGCGTTGATATGGCGGCCGTAGTCGGCTTCGCCGAGACGCGTCATGCGGCGATAGCTGAAGAAGCGTTCGGGCTCGGCAAACGTACAGAGCCCAAGATCCTCAAAATTCACGATGCCGGCTCGTTCAATACGCGCCGCGATATAGCCGGTCAGATCGAACATCGCGTGGCCGGCACGCGGCGATGCGCTGAAAAACCGGGCATTGCCAGAATCGGCCGCGGTAAATCGTTCGACGAATTCCGGGCCGACCTCATAATTGGGCTGCCGGATGGTGGGACCGAGCGCCGCGGCGATGCGTGCGCGTCGCGCCCCGAGGTTTTCCATCGCGGCAACCGTGGCGTCGATCACGCCGCCAAAGGCGCCGCGCCAGCCGGCATGCGCCGCGCCGACCACGCCCGCCTCCGTGTCCGCAAACAGCAGCGGTCCGCAATCGGCGGTGGACACGCCGACCGCGAGCTTCGGCGTCCGGGTGACGATCGCGTCGGCGCGCGGCCGGTTGTCTTTCGTCCACGGCGTGTCGGCAACCACGACCTCGGGCGAATGAATCTGATAGGCGGTGAGCAGATGGTCAGGCGCGACACCGAGCGCCGCCGCCATGCGGGCGCGGTTCTCATCGACCTTGTCGGTCGCATCCTTGGAACCGACGCCGCCGTTGAGCGTGGCATAGACGCCCTGCGACACGCCGCCGTCGCGCGTGAAGAAGGCGTGGCGGATTCCGGCGAGCTTGAACAGTGAGGCTGCGTGCAACATCGGCTTTGCATTTACCCGAAGCCGGGCGGCCTGCCCAGTTTCGGATGCGTGAAGGCTGCGGCTTTGAACAGGGCGCCCATGGCGGTGCGGCCGTGACCGATCAGGCGCGCCACCGCAAGATCGACCTCCGCGCTTTTCGCAGGCGTTGCCTTGGCCTTGAGCGCGGCTGCCCGCGTCTCAATACCGAGGCGGCGCAGGAACAGCGACTGGTCGATAGGTCCATGGCTGTCCGTGCCCATGGACTCAACCGCGCGCGCCAGCGCCTGGAAATCGACATGCGCCGTGAGGTCGATCAATCCGGGCGCGGTCAGCGGATCGGCAAAGGCGTGACGGCCGACCGCCTGCAAGGTATCGCCGATATCGCTTTCGGCATGGCCGTAGTCGATCACCAGCGCGGCGCCGCCTTGCCCGGCGATGCGCCGGCCGAGCCGCATCGCCATGGTGTCGCTGCGCCATTCGAAGATCGACTGCTCGGGCGCACCGCGCAAGGCGGCGGGCAGCAATCCGTCGAACAGCGGGATCGGATCGCGCGCGAAGCTGAAGACGAGATTGCCGACCGAATCAATGTCGACTTGGCGCTCATGCCAGCCGTGCGCGGTCTTTACCGCCTGGTTTACCGGCAGCGCGTCGAAAAATTCATTGGCGATAATAATCGAAGGCCCGCCGGGCACGTCCTCGAATGCAGCGTGCCACGACATCGGAATCCCCAGATGTTCCAGCGCGCGCTCCTGCTGCGCCTCGAGAAACGGATTGATCTCGATCAGATGCAGCACCACGGACTCTCGAAAGCCGGGCATCACATGGGTCGTGCGCATCGCGTCGCTCATCAAGGTGCCGCGGCCGGGACCGAGCTCGACGATGCGCAGATTTTCCGGAGCGCCCATCTGTTTCCAGACCGCGGCCATCCAGAGGCCAATCAGCTCGCCGAAGATCTGGCTGACTTCCGGCGCGGTGATGAAATCGCCTTGTTCGCCGAGCGGATCGCGTGTGGTGTAATAGCCGTGATCGGGATCGGTGAGGCAGAGCGCCATGTATTCGCAAAAGGGCATCGGCCCGCTCGCCTGAATGCGCCGGCGAATCTCGGCTTCCAGCGGCGCGCTGTCGTCCATCAGCCATCCCGTCGCAGTGGATGTTTCATGGCGTAGCCGATGAAGCACAGACCGGCGAGGAAGAGCGGGATCGACAGCAATTGTCCCATGGTCGCGCCGCCCCATAGAAAACCGAGCTGGACGTCGGGCTCGCGGAAGAATTCGCAGATCACGCGCGCGATTGCGTAGAACGCCGCGAAGCAGCCGATGATGAGGCCGGGCCGCTTGAGCGCGCCGGCACGGATCAGCAGCCACAGCACGACGAGCAGAACCAGACCTTCCAGCGTCGCCTCGTAGAGCTGGCTCGGGTGGCGCGGGACCGGCCCGCCGCCCGGAAAGATCATCGCCCACGGCACGTCGGCCGGCCGGCCCCACAATTCACCATTGATGAAATTAGCGATGCGGCCGAGAAACAGGCCGATCGGCCCGACCGCGCAGGTGAGGTCGCCAAGCGAGAGGATCGGTATGCCGCGCTTGCGCGCAAACAGCACCACCGCCACCACGCAGCCGGCGAAGCCGCCGTGGAACGACATGCCGCCGTGCCAGAGCTGCACGATTTCCAGCGGGTGTTCGATGAAATGCGGCAGGTTGTAAAAGAGCACATAGCCGGTGCGCCCGCCGAGGATGATGCCGAGCGTCACCCACAGCACGAAGTCGTCGAACGCGATCACGGTCAGCGGTGCCGGGCCGCCCCAAAGCCGCTCATTTCGAATAAGCGCGCGTGCATAGAGCCAGCCCAGAAGGATGCCGGTGATATAGGCCAGCGCGTACCAGCGAATGGCAAACGGCCCAAGATGGACCAGAACCGGATCGAAGGCGGGAAAAGGGATCACGAGCCAGGGCATTGCAGGAACCGTTGCGGTCTGGAGGCGCGGCGATGGTATCAGAGTCGGAGCACGCCGGGTCTTGCGGCCTTATGTCCGGATCGCCATTGTTGCTGTGAACCGGCGCGAGGCGAATCATGACCCAGACCAGCAATCGCATATTCGACGAGATGGCGCGGCTGATGAACGACGCCGCCGGCGTCGCGCAAGGGGTGCGGCGCGAGTTCGACACCCTGTTTCGCAGCCAGGCGGAGCGCATATTGCGCGATCTCGACGTGGTCCAGCGCGAGGAATTCGAGGCGGTCAAGGAGATGGCCCGCTTGGCGCGCGAGGAAAACGAGACCTTGAAGGCGCGTATCGAGGCGCTGGAAGGAAAAGCCGCCGCCAAGCCGAAGAAGCCCAAGGATACGGTCACGGACGCGGCTAAGGACGCGGGCGCCGAATAAGGCCATTTCGCCCTTTCTTTCCCTTTCTTTCCCTTTCTTGCCCTTTGCACACCCCGCCGCTATAAACTCGCCCGACACGCGGCCCCCGGCACCCCTGGAGGCTTGCCGCGTTCGTGGGCGGCCGAAAATGCCGCCTTTTCCATTGGGTTACATGAGGTTCCAAAATGGCGTCCGTCCAGGAAATGAAAGCGACGGTGCGCCCGAAAGCCGGCAAGGGGGCCGCACGGGCAGCACGATATTCCGGCAAGGTGCCGGGAGTGATCTACGGCGAGAACAAACCCCCGGTGCTCGTGCTCCTCGAGCATGACGAGTTGCGCAAGCGCATCTATGCGGGGCGCTTTCTCACGACGCTCTACAATCTGGACGTGGAAGGCACCACGCACCGGGTGATCCCGCGCGACTTCCAGCTCGACGCGATCAAGGATCTGCCGATGCACGTCGATTTCCTGCGCGTCTCGGAAGGCGCCACCATCCGGGTGAACGTCGCGGTGCACGTTCTCAATTCGGATCAGTCGCCCGGCGTGAAACGTGGTGGTGCGGTCAACATCGTCACCCACACCGTCGAGGTGATGTGCTTGGCGGAGTCCATTCCGGAATCGATCGATGTCGATATTTCCGATCTCGACATCAACCATTCGCGGCATCTGAGCGCCGTTACGTTGCCGCCCGGGGTGCGCGTGATCGCGCAGGGTGACATCACGCTGGTGACCGTGGTGCCGCCGTCCGGCTACGCCGAAGAAATGAAGGCCGCCGCCGAAGCTGCCGCCGCTGCTGTCACTGCTGCGGCCGCTGCTGCTGCCGCGGGCGTCGCGCCCGGCGCCGAAGGTGCCGCGCCCGGAGCCACGCCTGCACCCGGAGCTGCGCCTGGTGCAGCGCCGGCCGCGGGTGCAGCGGGCGCCGCCGCGAAACCCGACAAGAAGTGAGGGGGCGTTCAAGCCTCCTCACTCGCTCCATTCACTGAGGCGGCGACGCCATGCTGCTCTTCGTCGGCCTCGGAAATCCCGGCCCGCAATACGCCGGCAATCGCCACAATATCGGGTTCATGGCGTTGCAGGCGATTGCGCGCCGCTACGATATCAAGCCCTGGCGGCGGCGCTTCCAGGGCGTGGCGGTGGAAGGCGCGATCGATCTTGAAAAAATCCTCTTGCTGCTGCCCGGCACCTACATGAACGAGTCGGGCCGCGCCGTGCAGGAGGCCGCGAAATTCTACAAACTGGACGCCGGCAAAGTCGTTGTGTTCCACGACGAAGCCGAACTGGCGCCCGGCAAGGTGCGGCTCAAAACGGGCGGCGGCAATGCCGGCCATAACGGCTTGCGCTCGATCACCGAGCATATCGGCAACGACTACCACCGCGTGCGCCTTGGCATCGGCCATCCGGGCAACAAGAACCTGATGGAACGCTACGTCTTGCAGGATTTCGCCAAAGACGAATGGCCCTGGGTCGAAGCACTGTGCGACGTGGTTGCCGACAATGCGGGACTGCTGATCGAGGGCAAGGATTCGACCTTCCAGAACCGGGTGCATCTTTCCATGCAGGCCAAGGGCTTTACCGGAGCCGATGACGAACCCGACACCAAGTAACGAAACGTAGCCAATCACACGACGCGGATAATTCCATGGGATTCAAATGCGGCATCGTCGGCTTGCCGAATGTCGGCAAGTCGACGCTCTTCAATGCGCTGACCGAGACGGCGGCGGCGCAGGCCGCCAATTATCCGTTCTGCACCATCGAGCCGAATGTCGGCGAGATTGCGGTGCCCGATCCGCGCCTCGACAAGCTTGCCGTGCTCGGCAAGTCCGAACAGATCATTCCGACGCGCATCGTCTTTGTCGATATCGCCGGGCTGGTGCGCGGCGCCTCGAAAGGCGAGGGTCTTGGCAACCAGTTTCTCGCCACCATCCGTGAGGTCGACGCCATCGTGCATGTCGTCCGCTGTTTCGAGGACACCGACATTACCCATGTCGAAGGCAAGATCGATCCGATCGCCGATATCGACATCATCGAGACCGAGTTGATGCTGGCCGATCTCGAGTCCCTGGAAAAGCGCGTCGACAATCTGGAGAAAAAAGCCAAGGGCAGCGGCGAGGATGCCAAAGAGGCCAAAGAGATGCTCGACCTGATCAAGCGCGCGCTGGTGCTGTTGCGCGAGGGCAAACCGGCCCGCCTGGTCGAGCGCAAACCCGAGGACGAAAAACTCTTTCATTCGCTCGGGCTGCTGACCTCGGCGCCCGTGCTCTACGCCTGCAATGTGGAGGAGGCCTCGGCCGCGACCGGCAATGCCTTTTCGCGCAAAGTCGAACAGCGGGCCAAGGAGGAGGGCGCGGTCGCGGTGACGATCTCGGCCAAGATCGAGTCGGAGATTGCCGCGCTGCCGGGCGCCGAACGCGCGGAATTTCTCGCAGCCGTCGGCTTGCAGGAGACCGGGCTCGATCGTCTCGTGCGCGCCGGCTATGCGCTGCTGCATCTGGTGACCTATTTCACCGTCGGGCCGAAAGAGACGCGCGCCTGGACCATTACGCAGGGCACCAAGGCGCCGCAGGCGGCCGGCGTCATCCATACCGATTTCGAGAAGGGGTTCATTCGCGCCGAGACCATCGGCT
>DATATS010000044.1:0-5133 GCA_036268675.1 Pseudolabrys sp. | reverse complement strand
CGGCCTGTAAAAGAACACATCTGCCGGGTTCCTGCTGAATGCCACCATCGTCCTCGATCGAAAGCCGATCCTCCTGGGTCGTCGCCAGCGCGGCGCTGTTCGCCATGATGATGGCGTTCGGCGGCGCCTGGATCACCGCCGTCGCGCTCAAGGACATCGCCGCCGAAGTGGACGGCACGCGCTCGGTTCCGGCGCTCGCCAGCGCGCTGGCATGGGTATGCTCAGGTGCGGGCGGCGTCCTGATGGGGCGCATCGCCGACAAAGTCGGCACGCGCTGGACCGTGATGTGCGGCTCGCTGATGATCGCCGTCGGCCTTGCCATCTCGACGCTCGGCCTGCCCTGGCCGCTGTGGATCGGGCATGGGCTGTTCATCGGCCTGATCGGCATCGGCGGCATCAACGCGCCGCTTTATATTTACGTCAGCCGCTGGTTCGACCGCCGCCGCGGCTCGGCGCTTGCCTTGATCTCCAGCGGATCGTATCTCGCCGGCGCGGTGTGGCCGCCGATCTTCGAGCGCGTCATCGCGGGCTATGGCTGGCGGCAGACCATGCTGTGGTACGCCGCTGCCGAGATCGTCGTGATCGTGCCGCTGGCGCTTATCTTTTTCCGCGATGCGCCTGAAGTCATCCATCCGCATGTCGCGGCGGGCGGCAATCGCGCCAGGCATCGCGTGCTCGGCTGGCCGCCCAATCTCGTGTTCGCGATGATGTGCGCGGCGGCCGTGCTTTGCTGCATTCCGATGGCGATGCCGCAGGGTCATCTCGTCGCGTTCTGCAGCGACCTCGGCATCGCGCGCTCGGTCGGCGCGCTGATGCTGTCGGTGCTGCTCGGCACGGCCTTTCTGTCCCGGCAAGTCTGGGGCGCGGTGTCCGACCGTATCGGCGGGCTCGCCACCGTTCTGATCGGATCGATCTGGCAGGCCTGCGCCATGACGGCATTGCTGGTGACGACGAACGAGGCCGGCCTGTTCACTGTAGCCGCCGCGTTCGGGCTCGGCTTTTCCGGAATCATCCCGGCTTACGTGCTGGCGCTGCGCGAATTGTTTCCGGCAGCGCAGGCGTCATGGCGCATACCGACGCTGCTTATGTTCAGCGGCACCGGCATGGCGACCGGCGGCTGGCTTGCGGGTTTCCTGTACGATCATTACGGCGCTTACGCGCCGGCCTTCACCGCCGGCATCTGCTCGAACGTTCTCAACTTCATCGTGGTTGGAATTCTTGTGTTCCGGCAGATCCAGACGCGCGGCGGCGGAAATCCGGCGCACCACATCGCCTACGAAGACGCTACGCCGGCGGCCGGCTGATCGCGCGCACGCCGGCGAGAATGCCGAGGGCGGCCAGCGCGGTTACGAGCGCCACCCAGCTTTGCGCCGCGGCAAGCGCCGCTGTCGCTGCCCAGGCGATCGAGGAAAACGCCTCGGCGAAGGTCGCGATACGCGACGAGGTCTGGCGGCGCCGGAACTGGCTACGGCGCGCCTGCACCCGGAAGCAGAGCTGGATCAGCGTCGAGGCTGCGGCCGAGGCCAGGATGCCAAGCGCGCAGACCAATCCGGCGAACGGCGAATCGAGCGCCAGCATGGCGACCATCGGCGCGAAGATGAGCGCGACGACGCCGATGACGGCTTCGATCTTGGCCGCGATGACTCGCGCCGGCGTCACGGGCGCGCTGGCGATCAGATCGGGCGCATCCTCGCCGGATATCGCGAGCCAGGCCAGACCGCCGGCGAGTTGGCCCGCCGCCATGACCACCACCGGGATCAGGACGACATAGGCTTCGTGGCCGCCGCGGAAGGTGACCCACATCAGCAAGGCCGGCGGCAGCAGATAGAGAATCTGCATCAGCGTTTGCGACACCAGCCAGGGGTCGCGCCGCAGCAGCGCCCATTCCTTATGCCGCAACGCCGCACTCACGGAACGGCGGCTAAACCCCAGCGACCGACGGCGCTGGCGCACGGTAGTGGCGGAGACGCCGGCCGCCGCCACCGCGTGCTCGCCGAAGCGGCGCGAGAACAGCGCGACCGCGCTGCATAATATGACGACGGCCGCCACCATGACGGCGACGAGCGCCGGCAGATCGCCCAGCACGGCGCGCGCCGGCCACCAGAACCAGCTCGCCGTGTCGGGCGCGCGAGAAAGCATCCATTCCGACTGCAATGCCGTGAAGCGCGACAACGTGCCGCCCGAGAAAATCGCGCCGACCTGCAAGCCAATGACGAAGGCTGCGCCGATGACCGCCGCCACGATTTGAGCGATCAGCCGCGTGCGCTTGGCGCCGATGACACGGAACAGCGCAATGGTCAGCCCCAGCGCCACCGCCGTCGCCAGGGCGCCCATTGCCGCGACCACGCCATAGGCAGCGAGCCAATGCGCGCCGCCGGTCAACGCAAGCACGTCAATGAACGGCACCGACAGCAGGACCGCGACCGCGACCGACCCTGCGGCAATGCGGCCCATGCGCACCGCGAAGACTTTTCGCGCGGACGCCGGCGAGGTGAGAATGAGGTCCAGATCAGAGCGCGTATAGAAGGCCCGCGTGACGGATTCCATCGCCTGCGACAGCAGCAGCGACCACGACAGCACCAGCGTGCCGGTGATGACGACCAGCGTGGAGGTATCGGACGCAACACCCGCCCGCGCGTAGCGCGCAACCATCCAATAGGCGAACAGGTGCATGAAGCCCGCGAATACGATCAGCACGATGACCGCGTTGCGCGCGCGCGTGCGGCCGCCTGCCGTGATCAGCGATGTCCAGTCGCGCCAGCCGAGCCGAAGCTCGTGCGCGGCAAGCCAGGGCAGAGTGGCGGCCTGGTTCGTCACGCGGCGGCGTTCTGCTCGGCAACCAGCGTGAGGAATGTGTCTTCCAGACTGGTGGCGGCCGTGCCGGTCTGCCGGCGCAACTCGTCGAGGGTGCCTTCCGCGATCAGCCGGCCTTTGGCGATGATGCCGATACGATCGGCCATGCGTTCGGCGACTTCGAGGATGTGCGTGGTCATGATGACGGTGCCGCCGGCGGCGACGCGCTCGCGCAGCACGTTCTTGACCGTGCGGGCGGAGCCGGCGTCGAGCCCCGTGAGCGGCTCGTCGAGGATGATCAGTTTCGGATCGTGTACCAAAGCACCGGCGAGCGCCACTTTCTGCCGCATGCCGCGGGAAAATCCCTCGCAGCGCTCATGCGCGTGCGGCTCGAGGCCGAGCCAGCCGATCAGGTCGCGCGCGCGTTGTTCGGCGAGCGCGGGTTCGATGCGCCACAGGCCGGCGACGAATTCGAGATATTCGTAAGGCGTGAGCTTGTCGTAGATCATCGGCTCGTCGGACAACCAGGCCGTGATCTGCTTGGCGGCAACCGGATCGATGAGCGCGTCGATGCCGTCGATGGCAATCGTGCCGGCGTCGGGATGCAGCAGTCCGGCGACCATGCGCAAGGTCGTGGTCTTGCCGGCGCCGTTGGGGCCGACCAGGGCATAAAACTCGCCGCCGTAGACGGTGAGATCGAGGGCGTCGACCGCGGGGCGCTCGAAGCGTTTGCTTAAAGTCCGGATTTGCAGGGCGATGGGGCGTTGCATGGCCACTCTCTACAAAGAGAGTGGTTTCGGTGGCGTAAACCGAAGCGGTTATGCTTTCGGATTGGTTAAGCCCTTTTTCGCGTGATCTGATCCGATCACGCGCGCGGCACCATGCGGAACATCTCGTCGCCATATATTTTGCGCGCATCGGCCAGAAGCGGCTGCACGGCCTCGACGAAAGCGCCATGTTCCTTCGACGTCAACGCGACGATCTCGCAGCCGGCGTCCTCGATGATCTTGCGCGAGGACTCATTCTCCTCGACCGCCAACGTCCGCTGGAACGCAACCGCCTCGGTCACCGCCTTGCGCATCGCGTTTTGCAATTCGGCCGGCCAGCCATCGAACGTCGGCCGATGAAAGAACACCGGCCGCGAAATATAGAAGTGATAGCTGAGCGTGTGGAATTTGTGGAACTTGTGCACGCCATAGGTCACCGTATTGGCGAGCGGATTTTCCTGCGCGTCCAAAGTGCCGGCCTTGATCATGGCGATGGCTTCGGTCAGGTCCATGCGCATCGGCTCGGCGCCGAGCAATTCGAACGTGCGCTTGTGGATGTCGCTCGGCAGCACGCGGATTTTCATGCCCGCCACGTCGGCGGGGACATGGATCGGCCGCAGTCGGTTCGAGATGTGTCGAAAGCCGTTCTCGAACCAGCCGAGGATGCGGTAGTTGATGCGCTCTTCCGTCTTGCGCGCCAGAAACGCGCCGAGCTCCCCGTCCATCGCCGCGCGCGCCTGCGCGTTCGAGGCAAACAAAAACGGCAGGTCGACAAAGCCGAGCTCCGGCACGCGATCGGTCAGATAGCTCGACGATTGATAGCCGAGCGTGATCTCGCCGTTCTCGACCAGCGTGAGAATGTCCTCGGCCTTGTGGCCGTGGTCCATGATGTTCCAGATGTATTCAATCGCGACACCGTCGCCGAACGCGGCCTCCAGCTGGTCGCCGATGAATTTGAGCGCCTTGCTGAAACCGGTGGTGGGCGGGCCGTAGCCCCCCATGCGGATGGGAATTGACGCCATTTTCAGGTCCTGAAAGGGGAAATCGCGAGGCGCACAGCATAGCCTGTCCCGAGCGCGATGCGCTATGATCCAGCCGATCAGGGAGACAACGCCATGAACAAACCGGCAAAAATTTCGGACATGAAACGCGCGGGCGTGTCAGCGGAGGAATGGCAGGCCCGCGTCGATCTCGCCGCCGTCTATCGGCTCGTCGCGCATTACGGCTGGGACGACGTGATCTACAATCACTCGTCGATGCGGGTGCCGGGCGAGCCGCGCATGTTTCTCATGAAGCGGCACGAGTTGCTTTACACGGAGGTGACCGCGTCCAATCTCGTGAAGGTGTCGATGGACGAGGACCTCGACGAGAAGGCCGGCGTCAACCGGCCCGGCTTCACGCTGCATGGCGGCGTGCTCAACGCGCGTCCCGACGTGAACTGCGCGGTGCATGTGCACACCAATACCGGCATGGCGATCTCGGGCCTCAAGCACGGCCTGCGCATGGTGTCGCAGCAGGCGGTGCGTTTCTACAAGCGCATCGGCTATCACGGCTACGAAGGCATCACCGAGGA
>DATATS010000043.1:0-2401 GCA_036268675.1 Pseudolabrys sp. | reverse complement strand
AGCCGGCGCACCGGGTCGGGCGCCAAGCCAATGGCGTGCTCGACCTTGGTCGTATTTTCGAAGCTCGCCAGATAACTCACGCCGCCCAGCACCCGCAGCAGCAGGCCCGCGTCGGTCATCGCGATCAGCGTCGGCACCGCGTGCGGCGCCACCATCAACTTCATCGTCTCCATGCGCACACGTTCGCGCGAAAGCCGATCGAGCCCATCGCGGCCGGCGATGCAGGCGGCAAGGCCTTCGGCGTCCGGATGCTCGGCCGTGCCGTAGGCTGCGTGGAAGCGGAAAAACCGCAGGATGCGTAGATAATCTTCCGCGATGCGTTTTGCCGGATCGCCGATGAAGCGCACGCGCCGCCGGCCAAGATCGTCGATGCCGCCGACATAATCGTAAACCGCGCCGTCGCGCGTGACGGAGAGCGCATTGATGGTGAAGTCGCGCCGCTCGGCGTCGGCCTTCCAGTCGCGGCCGAAGGCGACCTTGGCGTGGCGGCCGTCGGTCTCAACGTCGCGGCGCAGCGTGGTCACTTCGAAGGGATGCTTGTCGATGACCACCGTGACGGTGCCATGTTCGATCCCCGTCGGCACCGGCTTGAAGCCGGCGGCATGCGCGCGCCTGACCACCTCGTCGGGCAGCGCGGTCGTGGCAACGTCGATTTCAGCAATCGGCATGTCGAGCAACGCATTGCGCACCGCGCCGCCCACCACGCGCGCCTCCTCGCCGTCGCGATCGAGCACGTCGAGCAAACGGGGAAGCGCGCCGCCGTCGAGCCACGACGCGTGAGCGAGCTTGCGGATGGTTTGCCCCTCTGCCGTCATTTTGTTTGCGCCGGCACGAACTTGCCGTTCTCATCGATATGCGCGGGCACATAGTCCGAGCCCGGAGCGACCCCGGAAAAATGCGCGAAATAGACGAAGCTTCCGATCATCAGCACCATCGCGATGATGGCGAGGCTCAAGAGCCGCGCCACAGGCCAGTGCTGTTTGTCCATGACGCCGGATTGGGTCGCCCACAGGAACACTGCGTAGAACACGAACGGCGCCGCAAACAGCATGATCTCGGTAAACACCGGACGGATCATCGATAAATCCTGTCGTATAGGTTCCGCAAGATCCCGGCCGTGACGCCCCAGATGTAGTGCTCGCCGAAGGTGATGGCGTAATAGTGCCGCGTCATGCCCTGCCAGTCGCGCGAATGGCGCTGCACATTGGCCTGATCCATGAGAAAGGCGAGCGGCACCTCGAAGGTCGCGTCCACCTCGGCCGTGTTGAGCGTGAGCGCAAAGCCGGGCTTGACGCGCGCGACCACCGGCACAATGCGATAGCCGAGCGTCGTCATGTAGAGATCGAGATAGCCGAGCGGCTCGACCGCGTCACGCGCAAGTCCTATTTCCTCGTCGGTCTCGCGCAGCGCGGCGGCGCGCGGGGACTCATCGCTCGCCTCAATCTTGCCGCCGGGAAACGAAACCTGTCCGGGATGATCGGGCAGATGCTGGGCGCGCTGCGTGAGCAGGATGGTCGGCTCAGGATGGTCGACGATGCCCACCAGCACCGCTGCCGGACGGATCGGCCGCACCGCGGATATCTTGAGCATCACCGGATCGACATCGTGGTCGCCGCGCCTGGGCGTGATGCTTGCATCGTTCAGGCCCGGCGGCACGTCGAGCGTGAGCCGCGTTCGCGCGCGCGCGAAGAATTCGTCCGCCGTGATTGCGGCGTCCCGCATCAAGCGAATTCCCTCAATGCGCTCGCCTCTGCCATCGCGTAAAACTCGCCCTGCGAGGCGACGCCGAACATCGCCTTGCCGGCAAGCTCGCGCTCTTCGCCGAGTTCGACCAGATCGTAAAACAGCGCCCGCGTCACCTTCGCCCACAGATCGCGGCGGACATGCAGATAGGGCTTGAGGCCGCCGGTGACGGCATCCTGTTCGAAGCGCATGGCGTGACCGGGACCCGCGCTCACCCAGTCGTCGACATTGGTGCGGAAGGCTAGAACTCGTCCGTTCGGACCATGCTCGACCTGAAGCTCGACGGCGAGGAACGGGGCATCTACGACGATTAAACCGACCTTCTCCACAGGCGTGACGAGGACGTATTTGTCGCCCTCGCGCTTGAGCACCGAGGCAAACAGCTTGACCAGCGCCGGCCGCCCGATCGGGGTTTTTTGATAAAACCACGTGCCGTCGCTATCGATTCTCATATCGATATCGCCGCAAAACGGCGGGTTCCATCGCTCCACCGGCGGCAAGCCTCTGCCGCCAGCGCGCGGCAGCGATGCGGTGAGGCTCTCAAGCCCCGCAACCTCTGTGTTCCGCCCTGTCTTCGCCATTGTTTGCCTATCGATTGCGAGGCTCTCGGGCCTGTTCGCAACTTTGTGACTCAACCATACCGGCGGCGGAAGATAGC
>DATATS010000042.1:0-4425 GCA_036268675.1 Pseudolabrys sp. | reverse complement strand
GCGGTCTTGATCACTTCCAGATTGTGCTCGATCACGACCACGGTGTTGCCGGTTTCCACCAGTTCGTGCAGCACGTCGAGCAGCTTGGCCACATCGTGAAAATGTAGCCCCGTTGTCGGCTCGTCGAGAATATAAAGCGTGCGGCCGGTGGCGCGCTTCGACAGCTCCTTGGCGAGCTTGACGCGCTGCGCCTCGCCGCCCGACAGCGTTGTCGCCTGCTGGCCGACATGGATGTAGTCGAGGCCGACGCGGTGAAGAAGCGCCAGCACGTCGCGCACGCGCGGCACCGCCTTGAAGAATTCCAGCGCCTCTTCCACCGTCATGTCGAGTACATCGGCGATCGACTTTTCCCTGAATAAAACCTCCAGGGTCTCGCGGTTGTAGCGCTTGCCCTTGCAGACGTCGCAGGTGACATAGACGTCGGGCAAAAAGTGCATCTCGATCTTGATGACGCCGTCGCCCTGGCAGGCCTCGCAGCGCCCGCCCTTGACGTTGAAGGAAAAGCGCCCCGGTTCGTAGCCGCGCGCCTTTGATTCAGGCAGGCCTGCGAACCATTCTCGTATTGGAGTGAAGGCCCCCGTATAGGTAGCCGGGTTCGAGCGCGGCGTGCGGCCGATGGGGGATTGATCGATGTCGATGATCTTGTCGATGTGCTCCAGTCCCTCGATGCGATCGTGCGGGGCGGGCGCCAGCGACGCGCCGTTCAGCTTGCGCGCCACCGCGTTGTAGAGCGTGTCGATCAAGAGCGTCGACTTGCCGCCGCCGGACACGCCGGTGACGCAAGTGAACAGGCCGAGCGGGATTTCGGCCGTGATGTTTTTCAGGTTATTGCCGCGCGCGTTGACAACCTTGAGCGTACGACGAGAGCGTGGCTGCCGCTCGGGGATGGGTACGCTGAGTTCGCCGGAGAGATATTTTCCGGTCCATGAGCGGGGCGCGGCGATCAGATCGTCGACGTTGCCTTCGGCCACGACATGGCCGCCGTGGATGCCCGCGCCGGGCCCGATGTCGAGCACGTGATCGGCGGTGCGGATGGCGTCCTCGTCGTGCTCGACCACGATCACGGTGTTGCCGAGGTCGCGCAGGCGCTTGAGGGTTTCGAGCAGGCGCGCGTTATCGCGCTGGTGCAGGCCAATGCTTGGCTCATCAAGAACGTACAGCACCCCGGTGAGGCCGGAGCCGATCTGCGAGGCCAGCCGAATGCGTTGGCTCTCGCCGCCGGACAAAGTGCCGGATGCGCGCGCAAGCGTCAGATAATCGAGGCCGACGTCGACGAGAAACTTCAGCCGCTCGCGGATTTCCTTCAGTACCCGCACGCCGATCTCGTTCTGCTTGGCGTTGAGCTGCTTGGGCAATTCGGTGAACCATTCGCCGGCGCGCTTGACGGAAAGCTCCGCCACTTCGGAGATATTCTTGCCACCGATCTTCACGCATAACGCTTCGGGTTTGAGCCGCGCGCCGTGACAGGCGTGGCAGGGCACGTCGGTGAAGTATTTCAGCAAGTCCTCGCGCGCCCATTCGGACTCGGTTTCCTTGAAACGGCGCTCAAGATTTGTAATGACGCCCTCGAACGGCTTTTTCGTCGAGTAGCCGCGCAGTCCATCGTCATAGACGAATTTGATCTCGTCCTCGCCCGAGCCGTAGAGGATCGCCTCTTGCGTTTTCTTCGGCAGGTCCTTCCATTTGGTCTCCAGCGTGAAGCGGTAATGCTTGGCCAACGCCGTGAGCGTCTGGATGTAATAGGGCGAACTTGATTTGGCCCAGGGCGCGATAGCGCCCTTGCGCAAGTTCGCGTCGCGGTCGGGAATGACGAGCTCCGCGTCGATATGCTGCTCGACGCCAAGGCCGCCGCATTCCGGGCAGGCGCCGAACGGATTGTTGAACGAGAACAGCCGCGGCTCGATTTCCGGAATGGTGAAGCCGGAAACGGGGCAGGCGAACTTCTCCGAAAAGATCAGCCGCTCGGCATTGGCGTTGCGCCCGCGATTGGCGGTGGCGCCCGAGGCCTTGCTGTCGGCAAGTTCGATGACCGCGAGACCGTCGGCGAGTTTCAGACATTGCTCCAGCGAATCCGCCAGCCGCGTGCCGATGTCGCTTTTGACCACCAGCCGGTCCACCACCACGTCGATGTCGTGGGTGAATTTCTTGTCGAGCGGCTTGACCTCGCCGATCTCGTGGAAGGCGCCGTCGACTTTCACGCGCTGGTAGCCCTTGCGCAGGAACTCGGCCAATTCCTTTTTGTATTCACCTTTGCGGCCGCGCACGACCGGCGCCAGCACATAGATGCGCGTGCCGTCGGGTAAAGCCAGCACGCGGTCAACCATCTGCGACACCGTCTGGCTCTCGATCGGCAGTCCCGTCGCCGGCGAATAGGGCACGCCGACGCGCGCCCACAACAGGCGCATGTAATCGTAGATTTCGGTGACGGTGCCGACGGTCGAGCGCGGATTTTTCGACGTCGTCTTCTGCTCGATGGAAATAGCGGGGGAGAGGCCGTCGATCTGGTCGAGGTCCGGCTTCTGCATCATCTCCAGAAATTGCCGCGCATAGGCCGACAGGCTCTCGACGTAACGCCGCTGGCCCTCGGCGTAGATGGTGTCGAACGCCAATGACGATTTGCCCGAGCCCGATAGCCCGGTGAACACGACCAGTTGGTCGCGCGGAATGGCGACGTCGACGTTTTTCAGATTGTGCTCGCGCGCGCCACGAATTGTGATCTGGCGGGCATCGCGGGCCGGATTGCGGGGACGTTCAGGCATGCCGCTGGAACGTAGTAAGAACGACCGGGTTTTGCCAGTCCGGGGGCGCAGGTTCCACCACGTTCTTTATTTGCGGACGCATGGGATGAATGCCCGGCCTGTTGCATAGTCAGACCACGGGGGGACCTGGATCATGCGTCTGCAAAACAAGACCGCCATCGTCATCGGCGCGGGCCAGGGGCCGGGCACCGGCATGGGCAATGGGCGGGCGACCGTTATCCGCTTCGCGCAGGAAGGCGCCAGCGTGCTCGCGGTCGATCGCGATCGCGCCTCGGCGCAGGAAACCTGCGCGCTTGCCGCGCAAGACGCCAAAGGCAAATGCGAGGCCTTCGAAGCCGACGTGACGCGCGAAGCCTCGATGCAGGCGATGATCGCGCACGCCCACAAGACGTGGGGCCGCATCGACATCCTGCATTATAATGTCGGCGTCAGCCTCGCCGGCGGCGACGCTCCGCCCGCCGCTATCACCGAAGAGGCCTTCGACCGCATCGTCACCATCAATTTGCGAGGCATGGTGATGGCCTGCAAGCATGTGCTGCCCGTGATGCGCGCGCAGAAATCCGGCGTGATCCTCGGCATCTCGTCCATCGCTGCCATCGAGACCTATCCTTACGTCACCTACAAGGCGACGAAAGCCGCGATGATCGCCTATGTGCAGCAGCTCGCGATCCATGAGGCCGAACACGGCATCCGCGCCAACGTGATTTTGCCCGGGCTGATGGATACGCCAATGGCGGTCGACACGCGCGCGCGCCATTCCGGCAAGAGCCGCGCCGAAGTGGCGGCGATGCGCGACTCCCATGTGCCCTTGCGCAAGAAGATGGGCACAGCCTGGGACGTCGCCAATGCCGCGCTGTTTCTCGCCTCCGACGAGGCCAATTTCATCACCGGCGTGGCGCTGCCGGTGGATGGGGGAGCGCTGGTCAAGATCGGCTGACATGCGCAATTGAGGAAATAGAACCTCAGCATGCGGTCAGTCGACCGGCCACGCCCGGTTGCCGGCGCAACCCACACATTCAAAATGACGCATGCTTTTTCTATTGAAAAAGTTCCGCGCCGGGCGGAGAATTTGGCATTGGCATGCTGCCAACCCGATGCCGGGTAGAAAAACAACCCACTCAGGCGTGGCCGAGGCCCATCGATGGATGGCCTCAGGGCACGCCGTCGCACCGGAGCCATCCGGGCGGGGTGATAGCGGAGGTGAGATATGCTCAACCGACGGTTTCCTCATTTGTCGCGCCGCGAATTCAACGTGCTCGCGGGCGCTGCCGGCCTCTCGGCCGGCTTTGGCGGCGTAAGCTTTGCCGCCGACACGCCCGATTCCGCCGCCATCATCCACGGCAAGATATCCGGCATGATCGTCCATAACGCCCAACTGGGCGTGATGGAGACGCCGCTCGTCGAATTGCGCAAGCACGCGCACACGCCGAAGGACATTTTGTTCAACCGCTTTCACTTTCCGCACCAGGGCGACGCCGCCTGGTACGCCACCACGTCAGTACCATCGGCCGACATGGCCAAGAACTGGACGCTCCGCGTCGACGGTCTTGTGGAACGTCCGCGCGACGTGACCATCGCGCAGTTGCAGGCAGCACCCCAGGAAAAGCGCGTCTCGGTGTTGCAATGTGCCGGCAACGGCCGCGCCTATTACGCAGCCAAGCAGAAG
>DATATS010000041.1:0-1554 GCA_036268675.1 Pseudolabrys sp. | reverse complement strand
GCGTGGCGCGCAAGCCGCTGTGCGAAAAGTGTATCATCGCGGACTTGTGCCAATGGCCGGCGAAAACGGTCGCAAAATAACGGCCTTGGGAGAGGCGCATGGAAGGCAGCGGCAAGCGCAAAGCTGTCGATATCAGCGATCCGAAATTTGTTTTCAGAAATGCCGGCCTGCCGGAAAAGGCAGGCTCCGCATGGATGAAGACCTTTCTGCACTTTGGCCGCGATATCAAGCGCGACACCGCGGCAGCAACGAAATATTGGCGTGAAGGCACGAATTTTCTATCCAAGCTGCCGAAGAAATCCGAACGCACGCGCGAGCAGAAATTGGCGGCGGATATCATTCAGCTCGGCTGTCGCAGCGCGCGCGAGCGGTTTCTGACCAATCACGCCGATGCCGTTTATCGCAAGCTGACAAAGAACCTCTCGAACTTCGTGCGCGTGGAAGAGCTCGTCTATGACGCCGCCAAGCTGGTGCCCGGCTTGACGCCGGCGCGAAAACAAGTCGATGCCGAGAGCGCCTTTATGCAAGGCGAAAAGGACGGCGTCGAAGTCGATCAGGGGATTTTTCTCGCGCAGGTGCTCGCTGTGCCCGACGCAGGCATGCATCTTTGTCACGCGATGCTCATGCCGAAGATCGAATCGATCGAGCGCGCGGCTGAGTTCATCAGGAATGACGTCATTGATTTTGGTCCAGCCAGCATCGAGCGACAGGGCAAGGCTGCCGTGGTGACGGTCAAAAATCCGCGCTTTCTTAACGCCGAGGACGACGACACGCTTGACGACACCGAAACCGCCGCCGACATCGCGATCCACGATCCGATGAGCGAAATTTGCGTCCTGCGCGGCGGCGTGGTCGAGCATCCGAAATATGCCGGGCGCACGATTTTCTCCGCCGGCATCAATCTTACGCATCTCTACCAGGGTAAAATTCCGTATCTCTGGTACATCCGCCGCGACATGGGCGTGGTCAACAAAATGATGTGCGGCCTCGCCATGGCCGGGACCAGCCCCGACGAAGTCTATGGCGGCACGCGCGAGAAGCCGTGGGTCGCCGGCCTCGATGTCTTCGCAATCGGCGGCGGCTGCCAGTATCTGCTGGCGATGGATTACGTCGTGGCGGGGAGCGACGCCTACATGACGTTGCCTGCGCGCAAGGAAGGCATCATTCCCGGCGCGGCGAATCTGCGGCTGACGCGTTTTGTCGGCGCGCGCATCGCCCGCCAGGCAATATTGATGGGCCGGCGCATCGATTGCGATACGCCGGAAGGCCGCATGATCTGCGACCGAATCGTGCCGCCAGGCGAAATGGAGCAGGCGCTCCGGCAAGTGGTCGAGGATTTCACCGGCGCCGGTGTGGTGAGCGCTGCCGGCAACCGGCGCGCCTTCCGCGTCGGCGAGGAGCCGCTCGATACGTTTCGCCGCTACATGGCGGTCTATGCCAGGGAGCAGGCCTATTGCCATTTCTCGCCGGCGCTGATCGCTAATCTGGAAAAGCACTGGAACGCGGCGCAGCGGAAAATATGACCAAGCCGAGCGCCGCCAGCCTCAAGCCCGA
>DATATS010000040.1:0-19114 GCA_036268675.1 Pseudolabrys sp. | reverse complement strand
ACGCATCGTCGAGCACCATGATCGGCCGCTCGCCACTGCCGGACTGATCGAGCGCCGCGCGCAACAGGCGGCGATAGGCGCTGATCGCCTTATCCGAAGTGCCGAGATGCTCCTCGGTGCGATCCTGGATCGTACCCATCGACTCGCAGGCCCACTGGTCGTGCACGTTGATGTCGACGCCCATCCCCGTGTAGGTCGTGTGCGCCTGCTCGTGCGCATCGAAACCGTATTCGTTGCTCTTGTTCTTGCGCGGGACGTAATCCGGCAGCTCATACAATTCGAGGCGCTGGTTGCGCATCGTGTCCTTGTCGACGGCTGCGCCGAACGAGGTGAAGATCGCGTACCAGTAATGCTTGGTGTCGTCGATCGGCACGTGCCATTGCGAGATCGTCATCTCGCGACTCATCGGAATGATGAAGGCGTTGGGAAAGATCAGGTTGGTGAGGCGCACGTGCGCTTTGCCGCTGCCGATCTCACGCAATGTCGCAAGCCGAAAACCGTAGGCAGTCGGCTCGATCTCGATGCGCGGCCGCGGAAACTCGCGCATGATCTGCGTCATCGGCATGTCGGAGTCTTTCGAGATGTCGCGAAACATCCGGCCGTAGGCCTTATTCGGGTCCTCGTCCTCGAAGAAGCGGTGCAGGAACGATGTGTGCACCGGATCGATGCCGACTTCGAGCGATTGCAGCCAGTTGCAATCGATCATGCCCTTGAAGGCGAAGGTGTGGCTCGATGGCGCAACGAAGCAATCGAAGTCGGGAAAGGCCGGCGGTTCGCCCGGCCCCATGTACGCAAACAGGATGCCGCTCTTTTCGACCACCGGATAGGATTTCTGCTTGATGTTCGCACACAGCTTGCTGTCGGGCGGCTCGGCCGGCGTCTCCAGGCATTGGCCCGCGACGTCGAACAGCCAGCCGTGGAAGGCGCAGCGCAGGCCGCCGTCTTCCAGCCGGCCGTAAGCGAGATCAGTCCCGCGGTGCGGACAGTGGCGGCCGATCAGGCCGTAGCGGCCTTTCTCGTCCTTGAAGATCACGAGATCCTCGCCCAGCAGGCGCACCGGCTTGATCGGACGGTTCCCGGCAAGCTCGTCCAGCAGGGCGGCGGGCTGCCAATAGTGCCGCATCAGGGCGCCGGCAGGCCGGCCGGCGCCGGTCAGGGTGATGAGATCGTTTTGTTGCGCACTCAACATGGGGCGTTCCTTCCCGTGCCGTGCCGGACTTTATATGAGGTCGGCAAAGCTCGGAAAGGGCTCAATGGCGGCGTTTGCCCGCGCACAAAATGGCGCGGCCGGCGAAACGCCGGCCGTGGATCATGCTGTGTAAATCGGAATTATCGCTCAGGCCGGATGGCGCGCGGCCCAGCCCGTGTCCATGCGGCGGCGCCAGGCGGTCTGCCGCAGGCCCATCAACCGTTGCGCGGTGGTCTTGGCGTCGGCGCGGGTCGCGGCAGCACAGGTGCGGTATTCGAGATCCGACACGCGCGACACCAGCGGCTGCTTGCCGAACAGGCGCGCCAAAGGGGTGAGCGCGCCGTCGAATTTGAGCTCGGAAATGGCGTTGGCGACGTTGCCGGTATGGCCGAAGGCTATCACGCGCCCGGTCATGGTGTGGCGCACCTCATAGACCCCGGGGCCCATAGGCGCTTCCACGTTGTCGCCGCTCTGCACATCGGGAAACCGCTTCCAGCCGCTCCAGGTCTGCACCATGCCTGCAATTCCTCTTGAAAAACGCAACTTACGAACGCGACTTGGGGCCAAAGGTTCCATGCGGTCAATAAAACCGCCGGTGCCCTGTTGATAATTGGCCGCCGGGCATAGCTGCGACGGAATCGCCAAATGCAATGCGGCGCCCGTTTTTGGCGGGCGCCGCTCAAGCCAGATCCTAAAATTGATAGGCGGCTATTCGAAGAAACGCCGGTCGCGCATCGAGACGATGACGCCCCTGGGCGTGAGCACGACCCAGCGGCCGTCCTGCCGCGTGATCGATTGCACCGGTCCAAGGCCGGGCAGGTTTGCGCCGGGTACGACCTGATAGATGTCGCCGTGGCCCTGCACATAGACGTAGCCATTATGCGCGTCGCGGATCGCCCAGTCGCCGATCACCGGCGGACGCATCGGCGCCGCGGCGGCAACAGGACGCGGCAGCGGCGTCGGGATGGAGCCGGTCGTTTCCGGGTCCGCCGCACGCTCGGCGTGGTCGTTGAGCTTCTCGGTGATCCGGTCGGTATTCTTGGCGATCTGGCTGTGCGCGGCCTTGTTGGCCGCCACGATATTCGCCTTTAGCGTGGCGATTTCCTTGTTGAGATGCACAATCGACTTCTGCATCGCCGCGCGTTCGTGCAGCGCGGCCGAGGTCTGAGCGGTGATTTTCGGCGTGGGCGTCGGGCTGCCGACCGCAAGCGCACCGATCACGGCGCCGATGCAGGCGGCGAACACGACCGTGGCTGCGAGCATGGCGTGCCGCTTGTGGCGCTCGTTCAATTTGAAACCGAAGCGCGAAGCGCCGGGCGCGTCGTTTGCCGGCACCATGGCGAGCCCGGGCGCGATTGGCTCGATCGCCGGCTCAGGCGTCGCAAGCGTCTCGTTGCAGGGAGAAATCGACGGCGATTCGACCGACGGCAATTCGCTCGTGTCACCTTTTGCTTTAGCAGCGGGCGGCAGTGCTGACGCGCTATCCTCGCCGGAACTGTTCTCGATGTCCTTGGCCATGGACCGGTCCTCGCATTGGCGGTTCACGAGTCGGTAACCTTGTTCGGTTACCAATCGGTTACCAATGCGGCAGGAAGCCGGGCCGCGGCGAATTTACCAGCGAAACGACAGCTAGATCGGCAGGCCGTTTTCGACGGCGAGCGCCTTGAGCGACACCGCCGGGCGCGCGCCGATGTGCTGGATCACTTCGGCGGCGGCGAGCGCGCCGAGCCGCGCCGCGGTGCGATGGTCCTTGCCGCGAGCAAGCCCCACCAGAAATCCCGCGGCGAACAGATCGCCCGCGCCGGTCACATCCACCACGCGCTCGACAGGCATGGACTGCACAGGCTCGACCTTGTCACGCGTCACCACCACGCAGCCTTTCTCGCTGCGAGTGACGACGGCAAGCTTTGCGTCCGCGCGCAACGCCTTGACCGCGGTGTCGAAGTCGGCGGTTTCATAAAGACTGCGTAGCTCGGCTTCGTTGGCGAAGACGATGTCAACGGTGCCCTTGCGAATGAGATCGAGAAATTCGCCGCGATAGCGGCCGACGCAGAAAGCATCGGACAATGTGAGCGCAACCTGGCGCTTGGCCTTGTGCGCGATCGCCGCGGCCTTGACGAAAGCCTGCTTGGCCTGCGGCGGATCCCACAGATAGCCTTCGAGATAGATCACCGCCGCGCTCGCGATCGTGCTCTCGTCAAGATCGTCCGGCTTCAAATCCTGCGCCGCGCCGAGATAAGTGTTCATGGTGCGCTCGCCGTCGGGCGTCACCATGATGTAACAGCGCG
Organism: Pseudolabrys sp.; assembly: GCA_036268675.1. GTDB lineage: Bacteria > Pseudomonadota > Alphaproteobacteria > Rhizobiales > Xanthobacteraceae > Pseudolabrys. Next base: position 15,637 of record DATATS010000040.1, on the reverse strand, counting down.
CGGTCGACGGCCCGTCATCCGCCGGCTTGGTGTCGAAAGCAACGCGCGCGGCGCGGATATCGTGCGCGAAGGCGCGGCCGAGCCCGTCATCCTTGACCTTGCCGACGAAGGCCGCCTGCGCGCCGAAGCCGGCGACGCCGACGATGGTGTTGGCGGCAGACCCTCCCGAGCTTTCGGTGGCGGCCCCCATCGCCTCATAAATAGCCTGCGCGCGCGCCTCATCGATCAGCGCCATGGCGCCCTTGTGCATGCCCTGCGCCAGCAGAAAATCGTCATCGGCACGCGCGATCACGTCGACAATGGCGTTGCCGATGCCGAGCACGTCGTAGCGGGAAGCGGCCATGCCTTCTCCTCGTCGAATGGCGCGGCACTATAACGGCCACGCGCAGCGAGGCAATGCGGCGCATTGCGCGCGCCGTCATGCGCAGCCCTTGACCCGCGCAGCCATTCCCTTTTCAAAAATCGATGGATTGCCGGGTCGAGCCCGGCAATGACACGCGAAACATGCTCTACACTGCGGGCGGAGGCCCACCGGATGTCGCTCGCACGCCATGTCGCGACGGTTGGAGGCGGCACGCTGCTGTCGCGGCTGCTCGCCTATGCGCGCGACGCCGGCATCGCGGCGTTGCTCGGCGCCGGAGGGTTCTCGGAAGCCTTCTTCGCGGTGGTCCAGCTGGTCAATTTCTTTCGCCGCCTTTTGGCGGAAGGCGCGCTCAACGGCGCTTTCGTGCCGATCTGGCTGAGGCTGCGTGCCGGCGAGGACGGCGCGGCCAATGCCGACCGCTTCAGCCGGCGCGCGCTGATCGCGATGCTTTGCCTGACCGGCATCGCCGCCTTGCTGGCGGTCGTGCTGGCGCGCTTCGTGATCGCGGCGGTCGCGCCCGGCTTCGACGACGGACGCCGCGAGGTGGCCTCGTTATTCCTGCTCATCGTCGCGCCCTATATCGTGCTGGCAGGTTTGGTCGCGGTGCTGGCTGCGGCGCTCAATGCCGAAAATCGCGTCGCCGCCGCCGCCGGCAGCGTGGTCGCCTTCAATCTCGTGATGGTCATGGCCGTTTTTCTGGCCTTCGCCGCCGGGCTCGATCAATTCGGCACCGGACTCTGGCTGTGCGCGGCCATCGTCGCGGCAGGCCTCGTGCAACTCATCATCACGGCCGTGGCATGGCTCGCGACCGGCAAACGCTGGCAGCGCGCGCGGCATCGCGTGCCTGATCGAACGGCGACGCTGTTCATGCGCGCATTGCCCGGACTTTTCGCCGCCGGCATCCCACAACTTAAACTCATCGCCGCGACGGCCATCGTGTCGGCGTCGCCGGCGGCGGTGGCGTGGCTCTATTACGCCAACCGCTTGTACGAGTTGCCGCTCGGCGTGGCGTCGGCGGCCATCGCCACCGTGATGGTGCCGCGCATCGCCGAGAGCAGGCGCAGCGGCGGCGATGGCGATTATGCGGCGGCATTGTCGCGCGCCTGCGAGATCGCGCTCGGACTTGCGCTGCCGGCGGCGACCGGTTTTGCGCTGCTCGCCGGCTTGATCGCGGGCGGGCTGTTCCAACACGGCGCATTCACGGCGCAGGATACCGCGGCGGTCGCCGCTGCTTTGATCGCGATCTGCGCCGGCTTGCCTGGGCACGTGCTGGAAAAATGGCTGGGAGCTGCGTCCTTTGCGCATGAGGACACGCATACGCCAATGTGGACTGCACTAGCCGGCCTGCTCGCCGCGATCGTCTTCGGCCTGCTGCTTTTTCCGCGCTTCGGTTATGTCGGCGTGGCGGCGGCGATCGCCATGTCCGGCTGGGTCGGCGCCTTGCTGCTGGGGGTGCTGCTGACGCGGCGCGGCTGGCTGAAACTCGACAGCGGCGCTGCGCGCCGGCTGCCGCGCATCCTCGCCGCTACCCTCATCATGGGCGCCGTCATCGCCGTTGTCGGCGCGATCGCGCAAGTCTTGCTCCCTAATCTGGCCGGCTCGGGCAGCGGGCAGTTGGCGCTGCTCGCCGCGATGGTGGCGCTCGGGCTTGCCGTTTATGCCGCCGCGCTCGCTTATCTCGGCGTCATTCGCGTCGTGGATCTGATCGCGGCGCTGCGCGCGGGCTAAAGGCCTTGCGTCACGCCCGCCCGCCGTGGCATGGGGTCCGCGTCCCGACCAAGAGGCACGGCAATGGCGTTCAAGGAGCGCGTTTTTTCCGGCGTGCAGCCGACCGGCAATCTGCACCTCGGCAATTATCTCGGCGCGATCGTGAAGTTCGTCGCCCTGCAGGAGAAGTACGACTGCATTTATTGCGTGGTCGATCTGCACGCCATCACGGTATGGCAGGACCCGGCCGAGCTGACGAAAACGACGCGTGAAGTGACCGCGGCCTTCATCGCCTGCGGCATCGATCCGGCAAAACACATCATCTTCAATCAGAGCCAGGTGCACGAGCACGCTGAACTGGCCTGGGTGTGCAATTGCGTCGCGCGCATGGGCTGGCTCAACCGCATGACGCAGTTCAAGGAGAAAGCCGGTAAGGACCGCGAGAACGCCTCCGTCGGCCTGTTCACCTATCCCGATCTGATGGCGGCCGACATTCTGGTTTATCGCGCGACGCATGTTCCGGTCGGCGAAGACCAGAAGCAGCATCTCGAGCTGTCGCGCGACATCGCGCAGAAATTCAACAACGACTTCGGCCAATCGATCAAGACGCACGGCTTCGGCGATGCGTTCTTTCCGCTGCCGGAGCCGATCATCCAGGGTCCGGCGACCCGCGTGATGAGCTTGCGCGACGGCTCCAAGAAAATGTCGAAGTCCGAGCCTTCGGATTATTCGCGCATTAATCTCACCGACGACGCCGACGCCATCGCGCAGAAAATCCGCAAGGCCAAGACCGACCCCGAACCGCTGCCAAGCGAGGAGAAGGGTCTCGCCGCGCGGCCCGAGGCGGACAATCTGGTCGGCATCTATGCCGCGCTCAAAGAGACCAGCCGGGCCGACGTGTTGAAGGAATTCGGCGGCGGGCAGTTCTCCGCCTTCAAGAGCGCGCTCGCCGATCTCGCGGTCGCCAGGCTCGGGCCCATCGGTTCGGAAATGAAGAAGCTGGTGCAGGACACCAGTTATATCGACCAGGTGCTGGCGGCCGGTTCCGAGCGCGCGCAGGCGATTGCGGCCGAAACCATGAAAGCGGTCAAGGATATCGTCGGTTTTGTGCGGCGCTGACGGTGCGCCTTGCGCGCCGCACCATCGCGGCCGCAAGGCCGCTTGTCGGGCCGCCGTCGGCCATGCAACCATCGACGGCTTGTGCGCCAAGGTTACATCGGTCGCGCCATCCATCGTCACGACGCGGGAGCCCTGAATGAGCACCAAGCGCCGCAGCTACGAAAAAGGCCACAAGCGCAAATATCTCGTCGTCATCGACGACAGCGAGGAATGCGACCGCGCGGTGTTCTGGGCGGCCAAGCGCGCCGGCCGCACCCGGTCGCAAATCGTCATGCTGCGCGTGATCGAGACGCGCGACCGCAACCAGCAATGGCTGGGCGTCGCCGACATCATGCAGGCGGAGGAAATGGAGGCGGCCAAGAAGGCGCTCGACAAATACGCCGCGCGCGCAAAGGAAATCGCCGTCCGCATCGCGGTCGACCGCGTGATCCGCGAGGGCGACACCGCCGAGGAGATCGTCAAGCTGATCGACGAAGACGCCGATATCGGCATTCTGGTGCTGGCCGCCGGCACCGCCAAGGAAGGCCCCGGCCCGCTGGTGTCGAATCTGGCCAAGACCGCCGGCACCTTCGCCATCCCCGTGGCCCTGGTGCCGGGGCATCTGAGCGACGCCGACCTCGAGGCGATGTCTTAACCACCCGTTGACCGCGGCGGGCGCGAGGCCCATCTAACGGGTATAGTGCAACCAAGCCTGCGGGCCTTGAACCCGCCTCGGGCGAGGAGAAGACAACATGTTCATCCAGACCGAAACGACGCCCAATCCGGCGACCGTGAAGTTCCTGCCGGGACGCGCCGTGCTTGAAGCCGGCACGCTCGACATGCCGAGCAAGGAGACAGCCGCGCAATCCCCGCTCGCGCTGCGGTTGTTCGACATTCCCAATGTCGCGGGCGTGTTCTACGGCTCGGACTTCATCTCGATCACCAAGAGCGACGGCGACTGGCAACAGATGAAGCCGGCGATCCTCGGCGCCATCATGGAGCATTTCATGACCGGCGCGCCCTTGCTGTCGGACAATGCCGCACCCGCCTCCGAAGGCGGCGACGAGTTCTTCGATGCCAAGGATGCCGACACGGTGGCGACCATCAAGGACCTGATCGAAACCCGCGTGCGCCCGGCTGTCGCCAGCGACGGCGGCGACATCACCTTCAAGGGCTACAAGGAAGGCGTCGTCTATCTCACCATGAAGGGCGCCTGCTCGGGCTGTCCGTCCTCGACCGCGACGCTTCAGCACGGCATCCAGAACCTGCTCCATCATTTCGTGCCCGACGTTACCGAAGTGCGGCCGGTTTAGCTCCCAGTCGTCATGCCCGCGAAGGCGGGCACCCAGTCCTTCGCGCCTACGCTATAATCCGAGTCGTCTGCGATTGCTGGATCACCCGCCTTCGCGGGTGATGACGACCGAGGTTGGTGCATGCGCGTCCTGGCCATCGATACCGCGCTTGAGGCCTGTTCTGCCGCCGTGCTCGATACCGGCGGCGGCATTGTCGCGCATGAGCAGTTGCCGATGCTGCGCGGCCACGCCGAGGCACTGATGCCGCTGATCGCGCGCGTGCTCGACCAGGCGCGGTTGACCGTCGCGGAGATCGATCGCATCGCGGTAACAATCGGACCCGGCAGCTTCACGGGATTGCGCGTCGGCATTGCCGCGGCGCGCGGACTGGCGCTTGCCTCCGGCAAGCCGGCCGTCGGCATCACTACGCTTGCGGCGCTCGCGGCTCCCTATATCGCCGCCGACGACACGCTGCCGGTGGTTGTGGCGATCGACGCGCGCCACGAGCATGTTTATCTGCAGATCTTCGGGCCGAACGGCCGCACGATCGTCGCCCCGCGGCTGGCGCCGTTGCGCGAGGCGCTGCGCGTTGCGGCGACCGGCGCGCCGCGACTGGTCGGCACCGCGGCGAAAATCCTCGCCAACGCGTGGCCGCCCGGTGAAAAGCCGCCAAGCGCAGTCGACTTGCGCCGTGCACCCGACATCGATTGGGTGGCCCGCCTCGGCGCCGCCGCGACCGACACCGGTACGCCGCCGAAGCCGCTCTACCTGCGCGCGCCCGACGCCCAGCCGCAGGACGCCGCGCAACTGGCGCGCAGATGAGCGCATTTTTCTCCCGCTTGTTTACGCGCGCAGAGCCCGTGCTTTCGGAAGCATCGAGCCGCGACGCCGCGGCCGTCGCGATCCTGCACGGCACGTCGTTCCGGCGCGGCTGGAGCGAACAGGAGGTCGAGGGGCTCATCGCCGATCGCCAGGTCGTCACGCACCGCGCGGTTGCAGGAGCGAAGCTTTCGGGCTTCATCATGTCGCGGCGCGCCGCCGACGAAGCCGAAATTCTCTCGGTCGCGGTGGCGCGCGCCAACCAAAGCCGCGGCCTCGCCGGCCGGCTGCTCGATCTGCACATGCGGCGGCTGGCGGGACTCAGCGTGCGCGCGGTCTTTCTGGAGGTCGACGAGCACAACGCCGCGGCAAGAAAGCTTTACGATCGCGCCGGCTTTCGCGAGGTGTCCCGCCGCCCGAATTACTACCCCGGCGCCACGGCTACGCCCGTCGCCGCGCTGGTGCTGCGCCGCGACCTCATTTAATCCTCAATGGACACATTGGCTTCACGCTCACTATGATATGAGCGCCGGACGGAGAACGTGATGGCCACGCCGGACAACCCTCGCGCCAATATCGAAGCCGTCTGCGCCGCCAAGGGCATGCGCATGACCGAGCAGCGCCGCACCATCGCGCGCGTGCTGGCGGCGGCCGACGATCACCCCGACGTCGAAGAGCTCTATCGCCGCTGCGTCAAGGTCGACGACCGCATTTCCATGTCCACCGTCTACCGCACGGTGCGCCTGTTCGAGGACGCCGGCATCATTGAGCGGCATGACTTTCGCGAAGGCCGCGCGCGCTACGAGACCGCGCCGGAGGCCCACCACGATCATCTGATAAACTTACGCAACGGCGAGGTGATCGAATTCCAGTCGGAGGAGATCGAACGGTTGCAGGCAGAGGTCGCGCGCAAGCTCGGCTACAGACTGGTCGATCACCGGCTTGAGCTCTATGCCGTGCCGCTCAAGAGCGACAAAAGCGGGCACTAGCGCATGATCCCGAAAAGCGGGCGCCGGTTTTTAGATAAGATCATGCGCAACGGTGACTAGAATGATCCGCGCACTCCTGATCGCGGCGTTTTTTTTCACCGCCACGCCGATCCTGATTTCAATTCAATGGCTGCTTGAAAAACTCAGGCTTCCGGGTTGGGGCTTCATCGCCTGCAATTATTACCGGGTGCTGCGCGCGATCCTGCGCATCCATGTGCGCACGAACGGCACGCCGGTGCGCGGCCGCGCCGTGCTGTACGTATCCAATCACGTGTCATGGGCCGACATCGTGGTGATCGGTTCGCTGTCGCCGGTCGCCTTCGTCGCCAAGCGCGAGGTCGCGCGCTGGCCGCTGGTTGGAATCACAGCGCGCATGCAGCGCACGGTGTTCGTCGATCGCGCGCGCCGCCACCAGGCCGGCGACGCGGTGAAAGAGATTGTCGCGCGGCTTGCCGGTGGCACCTCTGTGGTGCTGTTCGCGGAGGGCACATCGAGCGACGGCAATCGTGTGCTGCCGTTCCGCTCTGCGCTGGTCGGCGCGGTGCGCGAGGCGGCGACGCGCGGCGGCATCGTCATCCAGCCGATGTCGATCTGCTATACCGGGCAGCACGGCATTCCGATGGGGCGCCAGCATCGCCCGCTGATCGCCTGGTACGGCGATCTCGATTTTCTGCCGCACATTCGCAGCCTCATCGCGCGCGGGGTGATCGACGCAGCGGTGAGCTATGGCGAACCGCTTGAGGCCACCGCCGACGCCGACCGCAAGGCTGTGACCAAAACGCTGGAATCCGAAGTGCGCGGGCTCACCGCCGCCGCCTTGCGCGGGCACGGGCGCGGCACTCCCGCGGTCGCCCGCGGCGTCCTAAAAACGTCGTAAAATCAACGCTATCGTTTGGCGGGACAAACCGCGCCCGGACAGGCTAAATTGACCCTACCCTTCGCAACTCGAACGGCATGAGCAGACCCCGCAAAGTCCACGTCAAATCCTTCGGCTGCCAGATGAACGTCTACGATTCCCATCGTATGGCGGACACCTTGGCGCCGGCGGGTTTCAGCGAGACCGCGGACGTCGCCGACGCCGACCTCGTCATCCTCAACACCTGCAATATCCGCGAAAAGGCCGCCGACAAGGTCTTTTCCGAAATCGGCCGCATCCGTGAGATGAAAGAGGATGCCGCGCGCAATGGCCGCCGCGTGCTGATCGCGGTCGCCGGCTGCGTGGCGCAAGCCGAGGGCGACGAGATCCTGCGCCGCGCCGGTGCGGTCGATATCGTGGTCGGCTCGCAGAATTATCACCGTCTACCCGCGATGATCGCGCGCGCCGAGCAGGGTGAGCGCGTCGTCGATACTGAATTTCCGGCCGAGGACAAGTTCGATGTGCTGGCGCAGCCCTCGCGCGAGGCGATCCACAAGCGCGGCGTGTCGGCCTTCGTCACCGTGCAGGAAGGCTGCGACAAGTTCTGCACCTTCTGCGTGGTGCCTTATACGCGCGGCGCGGAAATCTCGCGGCCGGTTGAAAAGATCGTTGAAGAAGTTACGCGGCTCGCCGCAGCCGGCGTGCGCGAAGTCACGCTGATCGGGCAGAACGTCAACGCCTATCACGGCCAGGGCGAAGACGGCGCGCCTTCGACGCTCGGCCGCTTGCTGCGACGGCTGGCAAAGGTGCCCGGCATCCTTCGGCTGCGCTATACGACGAGTCATCCTTGCGACATGGACGACGATTTGATCGCAGCGCACGGCGATCTGCCCGCGCTGATGCCTTATGTGCATCTGCCGGTGCAGTCCGGCTCCGACCGCATGCTGGCGGCGATGAACCGCCGGCACACGCGCGCGCAATATCTCGATGCGATCAAGCGCCTGCGCTCGGCGCGCGCGGATCTCGCCTTCACCTCGGACTTTATCGTCGGCTTCCCGGGCGAAACCGAACAGGATTTTGCCGAGACATTGTCGCTGGTCGAGGAGGTCGGCTTTGCCGGCGCCTATTCGTTCATGTATTCGCCGCGCCCTGGCACGCCCGCCGCCGACATGGATGGGCAGGTCGACGAGGCGGAAAAATCCGAACGCCTGCAACGGCTGCAAGCCGTCGTCACGCGCCATTGGCACGGTTTCATGGCGCAGGCGACCGGGCGCACCGTCGACGTCCTGCTGGAAAAGCCGGGCAAACTGGCTGGGCAACTGGTTGGGCGCACCCCATATCTTCAGGCAGTGAATATCATGGCTCAGCGTTCGCTGATCGGCTCGCTCGTTCCGGTCACGATCACAGGTACCGGCACCAACACGCTGTTCGGCGTTCTCGCCGGCACGCCGCAACTTGCAGCAGCAGGAGCATAGGTCACTTTGCGCAAACCCGATCCCGCGATCCCGGCCGCCGCGACCTCAGAGGAAACCGCGACCACGCAGATCGTGCTCGCCTTCGAGGACAATCGCCTGGCCTCGATACTCTTTGGACAATATGGCCAGAACCTCGCGCTGATCGAGCGGCGTCTCGGTGTAGTCGCGGAGCAGCGCGGCAACCACGTCACGCTCGACGGTTCGCGCGGCGGCTGCGAGCAGGCCCGCCGCGTGCTGGAAGGCCTGTACGAGCAGATCAAGCGCGGCCACGATCTCAGCCAGGGCGATGTCGACGGCGCCATCCGCCAGGCCATCGCGCAAGGCTCGCTGTTCGACTACGACCCGGCGAGCGCGCGGCCCGCCTTCGAGGAAATCAATTTGCGCAAGCGTCCGGTGCGCGCGCGCACCGCCGCGCAGGATGCCTACATCCGCGCGCTCAAGCGCCACAACCTCGTGTTCGGCACCGGACCGGCCGGCACCGGCAAGACCTGGCTCGCGGTCGCCCAGGCGATCCAGATGTTCGAGCGCAAGGAGGTCGATCGCATCATCTTGTCGCGGCCCGCGGTCGAAGCCGGCGAGCGGTTGGGATTTTTGCCCGGCGACATGCGCGAGAAGGTCGACCCGTATTTGCGGCCTATCTACGACGCGCTCTACGATCTGATGGACGCGCGCATCGTCGAGCGCGCGCTGCAGGACGGTGAAATCGAAATTGCGCCTTTGGCGTTCATGCGCGGCCGCACGCTGTCGAATGCCGCGATCATCCTCGACGAGGCGCAGAACACGACATCGATGCAGATGAAGATGTTTCTGACGCGGCTCGGCGAGAACAGCCGCATGATCGTCACCGGCGACCCGAGCCAGGTCGATCTGCCGCACGGCCAGACCTCGGGCTTGCAGGAAGCCGTACGCCTGCTCGCCGACATCGAGGGCATCGGCCACGTCGCCTTCACGCATGAGGACGTGATCCGCCATGAACTGGTGGCGCGCATCGTCGAGGCTTACGACCGCGGCGCGCACAAGCGCGAGGGCACGGAATGACGCTGGAGCCTGGCGTGGACGCGCCGGATGTCGATATCCAGACGCGCTCGCCGCTGTGGGATGCGCAGCCGCTCGCCGCAGAGACCGTGCGCGCGGCGATCGCAGCGGCGGCGGCCTCGACTGCGGGCGCGGGCGAGGTGAGCGTCCTCTTGACCGACGATGCCGGCATCCGCGCCTTGAACCGGCAGTGGCGCGGCATCGACAAGCCGACCAACGTGCTGTCGTTTCCGGCGGCAAAACCGGGCGGGCCCGCGCTCGGCGATATCGTCATGGCCTACGAAACGCTGGTCCGCGAATGCGGCGATGAAGACCGCGAGTTCCTGCACCATCTCGCCCATCTCGCGGTGCATGGTTTTCTCCACCTCATCGGCTACGATCACCAGACCGATTCTGAGGCCGACGCAATGGAAGGGCTCGAAAGCCGCATCATGACGCGCTTGAATCTGCCCGATCCTTATCGGACGCGCGATTTGGACGAGGCCTGAACGCCATGCCCGACGGCGACAGCCCAACAGCTGGTCAAGCGGCGCCGAGCCAGTCCGCCGGCGCGCCGTTCGAGCCGCGCCATCTGCCGGTGCCGGTGCCGCAATCGCGCGAATCCGGCGAAGGCTGGTTCGCGCGCGTCATGCGTACGCTGTTCGGCTGGAAGCCGAATACGTTCCGCGCCGACCTCAAGGACGTGCTCGACGCCATGACGCCCGGTGAATCCGGCTTCTCACCGGACGAAAGCCGGATGCTCAAGAATATTCTGGGCTTGCGCGAGCGCCGCGTCGGCGACGTCATGGTTCCACGCGCCGACATCATCGCCGTGCAGCAGGACATCAAGCTCGGCGATCTGGTGCGCATGTTCGAGGGCGCAGGCCATTCGCGTCTCGTCGCCTACAACGACACGCTCGACGATCCGATCGGCATGGTGCACATCCGCGACCTGATCGCCTTCATGACCGCGCGCGCCGCGGTCGATCCCGAAAAGAACGCCAAGCGCAAGAAGCCGCTGCCCGCCGGCCTCGACCTGAAGACGATCGATCTCGCCATGCCGTTGTCGAGCACCAGGATCGTGCGCGAGATGCTGTTCGTGCCGCCCTCGATGCGGGTGATCGACCTGCTCGCGCGCATGCAGGCGACCCGCATCCATCTGGCGCTGGTGGTGGATGAATATGGCGGCACCGACGGCCTCGCCTCGATCGAGGACATCGTCGAGCAAATTGTCGGCGAGATCGCCGACGAGCACGACGAAGACGACACCCCGCATGTGGTGCGCCAGGGCGACGACAGCTTCATCGCCGACGCGCGTGCAAGCCTTGAGGACGTGGCGGCCAGCATCGGCCGCGATTTCGATCCCGGCGATGTCGCCGAGGAAGTCGACACGCTCGGCGGTTATCTGGTGACGCGCGCCGGCCGCCTGCCGGTGCGCGGCGAGCTCATTCCCGGCCCCGGCCTGTTCGAATTCGAGGTGCTGGACGCCGATCCGCGCCGCATCAAGCGCGTGCGCATCACGCGCCTGAAGGACAAGCACGAGCGCCCGCGCGATGCGCGCAAACGCAATGAACCGGATGCCGTGCTCGCCGGCACCGCGCCGCCGACATTGCCGCTCGATGACCGGCCCCCGCAAAAAGACAGTGGCCGCGCCGCAGCCGCCCCGCCGACCGGCGCGCGCCGCCCGTGACGCTCATCACCCGTTTCGCCCATGCGGTCGTGCTCGCCTATGGCTGGCGGCGCGCGTTTATCGCCGTGCTCGCGGGCGCAGCCTCCGCGCTGGCGCTGGCGCCGATCAACGCCTGGCCAATCCTCTTTGTGACATTTCCGGTGTTGGTCTGGCTGATCGACGGTTCGGCCGCCGCGCGCTGGAGCGGCGCGTGGCAAGCCGCCGGCGCCGGCTGGTGCTTCGGTTTCGGCTATTTCGTCGCCGGACTTTATTGGATCGGCTACGCCTTCATGGTCGACGCCAAGACCTTCGGCTGGCTCATGCCGGTCGCTGTCGCAGGGTTGCCCGCCTATCTGGCGATCTACACCGCGCTGGGAGTGGCGGCGGCGCGGCTGATCTGGGTACGCGGGCCGGAGCGTATTCTGGCGCTCGCCGCGACCTTGACGATGGGCGAATGGCTACGCGGACATCTGCTCAGCGGATTTCCCTGGAACGCGTTCGGCTATGCGCTTGGCGAACCGCTGGCGCTGGCGCAAAGCGTCTCGCTCGTCGGCGTCTGGGGCCTTACGTTTCTCGCGGTCGCGATTTTTGCGACGCCTGCCGTGCTCGCCGACGACACGGCCGACACGCCGCATGCGCGGCGCCCGCTGTTGTTCGCGGTGATGACCCTGGCAGCCCTTACCGGCTACGGCGCCGCGCGGCTCGCGAGCCATCCGACCGAATATGTCAAAGGCGTCAAGCTGCGCATCATGCAGCCGGATTTGCAGCAGGACGAAAAATTCAACTACACCGCCAAGACGCAGGTGATGGCGCGCTATCGCGAGCTTTCCGAACGCGCCACCGGACCGCAATCGGACGGCCTGCACGGCATCACCCAATTGATCTGGCCGGAATCCTCGTTTCCGTTTTTTCTGACGCGCGAGCCGGACGCGCTCGCCGACATCGTCGAGATGCTCAAGCCGAATACGGAACTGATCACCGGCGCGGTGCGTGCGGCGCCCAATTCCGTGGCGGGCAACGTGCGCGCCTATAATTCCGTCTATGTGATCGACGCCGACGGCTCGATCCGCGGCATCTATGACAAAGTGCATCTGGTGCCGTTCGGCGAATATCTGCCGCTGCATCGATTCCTCGAACGGCTGGGCTTGCGTCAACTCACCCATCAGGTCGGCGGGTTTCTTGCCGGCGACCGCCGCCGCGCCATGGACGTGATCGACGCGCCGAAAATGCTGCCGCTGATCTGCTACGAGGCGATCTTTCCGGGCAGCGCGGTGCCACCGGGCGAGCGGCCGGGCTGGCTGGTCAACGTCACCAATGACGGCTGGTTCGGCATCTCATCGGGACCGCACCAGCATTTCCAGCAGGCGCGCATGCTTGCGATCGCCGAGGGCCTGCCATTAGTGCGCGCCGCCAATACCGGGATTTCCGCCGTGATCGATCCGCTCGGGCGCATCGTTCATTCGCTGCCGCTCGGCGTGGAAGGCGTGTTCGATTCCGCGCTGCCGCGAGCCATCGATCCGACGCCCTATGTGCGTTTCGGCGACAGCGCGCTGCTGGTGTTTCTGGTCTTGAGCGTCATCATGGTCGCAAGGCGTCGGCTGCGCCGCTGAATTCGCCACATTGCATCCGCAGATTGAATACCCGGACACCACTCGGCGCTGAGTTGTTATCGCTGGTTATGCAATTCTAGAGCGGTACCGCCGGTCGTGGATTTCGACGTTACGAAAACAACTGAAAATTATAGGCAATTTTCACTCTTCTTTGACGCTGTAGGACGATCGCGGGACTATCACGGATTGCACAGTCACCGGCTTGTGTGACATTACCCTGCGGAATGGCGGCATAGGAGTAGTTTATGGCCAAGAAGGTGCCCAATCCGATCGACAAGCACGTCGGTTCGCGCGTGCGCATGCGTCGGATGATGCTGAGCATGAGCCAGGAAAAGCTCGGCGACGCCCTCGGCCTCACGTTCCAGCAGGTGCAGAAATACGAGAAGGGCACCAACCGCATCGGCGCCAGCCGCTTGCAGCAAATCTCCAACATCCTGCAAGTGCCGGTGTCGTTTTTCTTCGAAGGCGCGCCGCACATGCCGGGGCATACCGGCATGGGAGAAGCACCCTCACCCGCTTACGTGTCGGACTTCCTCGCCACCTCCGACGGGCTCTCGCTGACCAAGGCGTTCATGCGCATCAAGAACAGCAAGCTTCGGCGGCGCATCGTGGACCTGGTCGAACAGATCGCCGGCGAGGAATAAGCCCATCGCGGCCGGGGGTTATTGCCCACCGCTGCCCGCATCTTGACCTCGTCCGCCGCCGCTGCAAGAACCACCCCCGACGTGACATGGCGCAGGGCGCTAAAGCCCGCGCCACGGGAGGAGTTCAGCGTGGCTCACACCAATTTCCTGTTTACCAGCGAGTCGGTTTCGGAAGGCCACCCCGATAAGGTCTCCGACCAGATTTCCGATGCGATCCTCGACGCCTTCATCGAAAAGGACATCAAGCTCGGCATCGCTGACGACAGTCAGATCAACACCCGGCTCGGCTGCGAGACGCTCTGCACCACGAACAAGATCGTGGTCGCCGGCGAGGGCCGCGGCCAGTTGTTCCGCACGATCGATGGCAAATCGGTGGTCGACCGCGAACTGATCACCGAGATCGCGCGCGGCGTCGTGAAAGACATCGGCTACGACCAGAACGGCTTCTCCTATCATGGCGCCGATGTTGAGGTGCTCCTCCACGGCCAGTCACCCGACATCGCCATGGGCGTCAACGCCAAGAAAAAGAAGGGCGGCGAGGAGGAAGGCGCCGGTGACCAGGGCATGATGTTCGGCTTCGCCTGCACCGAGAGCGAAGTGTACGAGAAGAATTCATTCATGCCGGCGCCGATTTATTTCGCGCACAAGATTCTGAAGGTTCTCTCCGACAAGCGCCGCTCCGGCCAGTTGTTCGATTTGCAGCCGGACGCCAAGAGCCAGGTCACGGTGAAATACGTCAATGGCAAGCCGGTCGGCTGCACCAAGGTGGTGGTCTCGACCCAGCACAACGAGAAAAACCGTAACGGCAAAAAATACACGCCGGGCATGGTGAAGGATCTGATCGGCGACGCTGTCGCCTCCGCGTTGCCGAAAGGCTGGATGCCGAAGGGCAATTCCGACTTCCTGGTCAACCCGACCGGCAATTTCGTCGTTGGCGGACCGGACGGCGATTGCGGCCTCACGGGGCGCAAAATCATCGTCGATACCTACGGCGGCTATGCCCCGCACGGCGGCGGCGCGTTCTCCGGCAAGGACCCGACCAAGGTCGATCGCTCGGCCGCTTACGCCGCGCGCTATCTCGCCAAGAACGTGGTGGCGGCCGGCGTTGCCGAGCGCTGCACGATTCAAGTTGCGTACGCCATTGGCGTCGCCGACCCGATGTCGGTGCTGGTCGACACCCACGGCACCGGCAAGGTCGAGGAAAAGAAGCTCGAAAAGATTCTACCCGAGCTGTTCCGCCTGACCCCGACCAATATCCGCCGTACGCTCAAGCTGAATAAGCCGATCTACCGGCGCACCGCCGCTTACGGCCATTTCGGCCGCGCCCCCGACAAGGACGGCGGCTTCTCCTGGGAAAAGACCGATCTTGCCGACGCCATCAGGCGGGCGGTGAGGTGAGCGGCATTTCCGACGGGACCCAACAGCACTAAGCTTGTCATGGCCGGACTTGTTCCGGCCATCTCGCTTAGGGACGCTAAGACATTGCCCAAAGAATCGGGATCACCGGGTCACGCCGTTCCGCGGCGGCCCGGTGACGACAAAGAGGGGTCGCAGCGCGCCTTCTTCGGGCGGCGCAAGGGCCATCCCTTGCGGCCGCGCCAGGCCGCGCTGTTCGACACGCTGCTGCCGGCAATCGCGCTCGATCTGACCAAGCCCGCGCCCGCCGATCCAAGCACGCTATTCGATAACGTCGAAAACGTGCGGCTGGAAATCGGCTTCGGCGGCGGCGAGCATTTGATCGCGCAAGCGACAAACCATCCGCGCATCGGCTTCATCGCCAGCGACGGTTACATCAATGCCATCGCCAAGGCGCTTGCATCGATCGACGACGGCAAACTCGGCAACATCCGTCTGCATCACGGCGACGCCAGCGCGCTCATCGACTGGCTGCCGGCGGCTTCACTCGCGCGCGTCGACCTGCTTTATCCCGACCCATGGCCAAAGCGGCGGCACTGGAAGCGCCGCTTCATCCAGGACGACAGCCTGACGCGGCTGGCGCGCATTTTGAAAACGGGCGGCGAATTGCGCTTCGCCACGGATATTCCCGATTATGCGGCTTATGTGCTGGCGCGCGTGCTGCGCTCGAAGGATTTCGTGTGG
>DATATS010000039.1:0-18245 GCA_036268675.1 Pseudolabrys sp. | reverse complement strand
GACGATCTGGTCGCCGAGGTCGAACGCCTAAGATGGAACGAGCATCTTAGAACAATCACTCCGGTGGCGCAGCCATGACGATCCTCACCTGCGTGAACTGCGGCTGCACCGACGAGCGCGCCTGCGTGACGGCTGACGGCCCCTGCAGCTGGGCCTCGCTCAGCCCGCCGATCTGCAGCGCCTGCGCCGCCGGCGGCGATGAAGACAGCGCCCTCGAGCGGGACGACTTTTACGCCGGCGGCATCGGCGCGGGCGCCGACCATTGCGCGGGCAGCACGAGCGGCCACCATCAGCCGCTGTTCCGCGGCGACGGCAGCGCCTACTGCGTGCATTGCAGGGACGAGCTCGACACGCCGGAGGCCGCATGAGCGAGCGGCGCCCGGGAAATCCGCTCTCACCCGCGATCCTCGCGGCCACGATCATCTGCCCGCGCATTGTGTACGCGGTGGTGCGCGCCGGGCATGGCGAGCGCGGCGACGAACTGCGCCAGCTGCGCGCGGCGCTGACCCACGCGCGCGAGCTGCTCACGCGTCTTGAAATGATCGAGCTGCAGCTCGCGGCCGCGGCGAGGATCGTGCCGCCCGGCTGCGTCGCGCTCGATCGCGTGTCTCCGGTGGAGGGGTGAGCATCAGTGAAGGACGAGGTGCGCAAGGAGGCGATCGGGTCGGCACTTTACGTCACCGACGAGGAGCTGCATCGGCGAATCGCCCCGCATCTTGGTGACGACCGTTTCCATGCGCAGTTGCGTGAGTGCGAGCGTGATGCAGTTTTCCCCAGGCTAAGCAAGCGCTGGCAGGGCCGATATTGGCCGAAGGTGCAAGCTTGGCTTGACGAAGAGGAAGGGCTGAGCCGCAATGCACCCGCACGACCAACCGCCGAAGACGGCCGGGAAAACTTCGATGCCCCCGCGCAGCAAAGCACCAGGCCTCAAGGGCGGCCGCTACCGCCCGGAGCTCGGCAAGCGCCTGCCCTATTGGTACGCGAAGAACGTGGTGCGCGACCCGATGGGCTTTCCGGATCCGTGCATCGCGTTGCCGCCCGAGGCAACCGAGGCTGAGCTCATCGAACTCTGCCAGGCGCACAGCGCGCGCCTGTTCGCGTGGATCGACGAGCAGCAGCGCGCGGTCGCGGCCGACGCCGCCGCGGACGCGCCGCTGCTGCGGCCCTACGACGGCACGGTCGACTCGGCTTGCGATTGGTACGAGCAGCATCCGCGCACGCGCTTCCGCAAGGTCAAGGCGAACACGCGCAGGACCTATCTCGACAGTCTCAAGGTCGTTCGCGGCACGATCGGCAAGCGGCTGATCCGCAACCTGACGATATTCGACGTGCAGGATTACTACGACCTCTGGCGCCAGCCGAAGATTGCCGGCGGTCGCGAGCGCATCGACCGCGCCCACAACGCCGTGACGATGTTCAAGACGGTGCTGCGCTTCAACGCCGCGCTGCGGCGGCCGGACTGCGCGGCGCTCCTGGCCGATCTCGATAAGGCGACGAGCATGGTCAGCTTCGAGAAAGGCGGCGCGCGCACCGAGGAAATGACATTTTCACAGGCACGCGCCTTCATCGAGAAGGCGCTCGATCTCGGGCGCGCCGGCCTGCTGCCGGCGGACCGCATGCTCTATATGGCGATCGGCGTCGCCACGCAGTTCGAGCTTGTGCTGCGCCCCAAGGACATCATCGGCGAGCGGCCGAAGACCCTGCGCGATCGCGACAAGGCCGTGCGCCGCGGCGCCGCGGCGATCGACTACGGCGGCCAGATCTGGACCGGCTATTTCACCTGGGAGAACATTCCCGGCTGGCAATGGCGCATGCGCACGTCGAAATCGAAATATCGGGCACCGGCCAATTTCGATCTCACCATCTACCCGTTGCTGTTTCCGCTGCTCGAAGCCGTGCCGCAGGAGCAGCGCGCCGGCGCGGTCGTCAAGGGCGAGCACGGCCACGCGGTGCAGGAGCGCAGCTATCGCAAGTGGTATCGCGCGATCGCGCGGGTTGCCGGTATTCCCGACGCGGTCTGGAACATGGACGCGCGCGCCGGCGCGGCCACCGAAGCGGAGGAAGCCGGCGCCGAACTCGGCGCCATCCGCGCGCTTCTCACTCACTCGGAGAAACAGGAAGCGACGACCGTGCGTTACCTGCGCCGCCGCGACAAGCAACGCGTCGCGGTGCAGGAGGTGCGCAACCGCAGCCGGCAGGAGGGCGGGACATGACCAACGTTGTCAGTTTTCGGCACCGCGGCGACCCTGCCAGGCGCATTGACTTCGACCTTCTCGTCGACCTCATGGCGCTCCACCACGGCATGAGCCGCCGCGAGGCCACGCTGTGGTCGTGGCGCGAGTGCCGCCGCGATAAGCTCACTGTGGTGCGCTCGCCCGGCTTCGGAGAACATGGTCAGAACCGCCCGTCAGAATCGCGGGCCACATGTCAGAATCGGAGGTTGAAATGACTAGGCAAATTTGGTCGGGGCAGCAGGATTCGAACCTGCGACCTTCTGGTCCCAAACCAGACGCGCTACCAGACTGCGCTATGCCCCGCTGAAGGCGAATGTAAGCGGTTGATATACGCCGGCCTCCCGGCCGGCAACAGGCCTTAGCGGCCCTTGAAGATCGGATAGACCACACGGTCGCCGGGCCTCAGTCCGTATTTTTGCGCGGTGCCGGCGATCACTTCCAGCACCGCCCGCACCGGCCCGCCGGAGGGGATGATGTCGGTCGACTGGGGCTTGGCGTCCTCGGCGATGCGCAGGATGCGACCGTCGCCGCGGATGAAGATCATGTCGAGCGGGAAATAGGTATTCTTCATCCAGAAGCTGACATTGCCCTCACCGTGGAAGTCGAACAGCATGCCCTGCCCCTCGGGCAGCGACTTGCGGAACATGAGGCCTTTTTCGCGGGCGGCCTCGGTGTCGACGACTTCGATTGAGAAGGCGTGCACGCCGGTCTTGCTGGCGATTTCCAGGGTGTTGCGCTCGGCCGCCAGGCTCGGCGCCGCGACCAGCAACAAGCCGATAAGAACGAAAGCGGTCCATCGCAACGCGCGCATGCGCCCGCCTTTACGCGGGCCGGACGACGGCGGCAATGGGAAAATGGCCGGAAGCCTGGCGCCGGATCAGTGCGAGGCGAGACCGAGCGGCCCGCCATCCGGGCGAACCTCGGCTGCCATCAAGCCCTTGGGTCCGGGCCCGAAGCGCACGAGCACGGTTTGACCGGGCCGCAGCTCGGCAAGACCGTAACGGCGCAGCGTCTCCATATGCACGAAGATGTCCGGCGTGCCCTCACCGCGCGTCAGGAAACCGAAGCCGCGCAGGCGGTTGAACCATTTGACCTGCGCGCGTTCGAGCCCGCTGGTCGGCTGCACGGTGACATGGGTGCGCGGCGCCGGCATCTGCGCCGGATGGACCGCGGTCGATTCATCCATCGACAATACGCGGAAGGCCTGCAAGCCCTTGGGTCTCTCCTGCACCTCACACACTACCCGCGCGCCCTCGTAGGCGGTCTGGTAGCCGTCGCGGCGCAGGCAAGTCACGTGCAGCAGCACGTCGGGCATGCCGTTATCGGGAACGATGAAGCCAAAGCCCTTGGCAACGTCGAACCATTTGATGACACCGGCCATCTCGATGAGATTGGCCGCCGATTCATCGGCGACGTCTCGAGCCAGTCCAGGCCGGAGATTGGTTTCAGGCATTTTCGAGTCAACCCCGTCGGGCGCCACAACCCCGTGCGCCGCCATTTTCCCAGCGCTCCTTCAAGAGCGCTTCAACGAATCTACAAATTCAAGATAACACCGGCGCTGAATCGGCAAAGGCCAAAATATGCTTGCACACAGCTCTGTGCACAGCACAGCGAGCGGCGAATCAGTGAGTGGCGAAGGGTCCGAGCACGTCGCCGATGTCGTGACGCACCACCAGATCGGCCAACACGTCGAACTCCGTCGGCTCCCGGTTGATGATGACGAGAGCGGCGCCGTTGCGTTTGGCCATCAACGGAAATCCCGCCGCCGGCCATACCACCAGCGACGAACCGATGGCGAGAAGCAAGTCGCAGTCCTGCGTCAGCTCCTCGGCGCGCGCCATCGCCTCGGCCGGCATCGACTGTCCGAACGAGACGGTGGCGGTCTTGATATAGCCGCCGCAGGCGCAATCGGGCGCGCAATGATTGCCACGGCTGAATTCTTGGCTGACCCACGACAACTCGTAACGCCGGGCGCAATCGAGACACACCGCGTAGGTCGTGTTGCCGTGCAACTCGACGACGTCATGCGGCGCGATGCCGGACATCTGGTGCAGGTTGTCGATGTTCTGCGTCACCACGCCCGTAACCTTGCCGGCGCGGTAAAGGCTGGCGAGCGCCCGATGACCGCGGCCGGGCTTGGCTCCGGCAAAATTCTCTTCCATGGCAAAGCGCCGCCGCCAGGCCTCGTTGCGCATGTCCTGACTGGCGAGGAAGGCGTCGAACGGGATTGGCTGGTTCTTGCTCCACAGGCCGCCGGGCGAGCGGAAGTCCGGGATGCCGCATTCGGTCGAGATCCCGGCCCCGGTAAACGGCACGATCCGTTCGACCTCGTCGATCAGGCCGCGCAGGCGGGAAATTGCGGTTTCCAGATCGGGTGTCATCGTTGCTATATAGGTGACAGGTTCCACCGGCCGTTCAGGGCCACTTCCGCGTGAGGTTTCAACGATGCGATATCTGCACACCATGCTGCGCGTGCGCAATCTCGATGACGCGCTCGATTTCTACTGCAACAAATTGGGCCTGAAGGAGACCCGGCGCCGGGTGGACGAAAAGAACCGCTATACTCTGGTGTTCGTGGCCGGCGCCGACGACCTCGATCTCGTCGAGGCCAGCAAGAAGAAGGGCCGACCGTCGATGGAGGTGGAACTCACCTATAATTGGGATAGCGAAGACTATGGCGAGGCGCGTTATTTCGGCCATCTCGCCTATGAAGTCGACGACATCTACGCCACCTGCGACCGGCTGATGAAGGCCGGCGTCACCATCAACCGCCCGCCGCGCGACGGCAACATGGCGTTCGTGCGCTCGCCCGACAAGCATTCGATCGAGCTTCTACAAAAGGGCTCACCGAAGCCCCCGCAAGAGCCGTGGAAATCGATGCCGAACACGGGAAAATGGTAATTGCCGCTCGCGGCGAACGCCATTATACGTCGCCCCGACCCGCCGAACCGGCGGGCTTAGGTTTGCGCGCTGCCCGGACGGCGAACCGGTTCCCACTTCGCCTGGTCAGCGCGCGTTTGCGCCCTTCGTCTAGAGGCCTAGGACACCGCCCTTTCACGGCGGTAACAGGGGTTCGAATCCCCTAGGGCGCGCCATTTGCTTGCAAGGCCACTGACATTTCCGTTCGCGGCCTGTTTCGCGGCAATAGCGACCCGCAGCACATCCTTTCGCATCGATACGCCTACCGCACCAACCCGCTCTTCAGGAGAAAGTCGGAAAACGCTGTCTCGACCCGACTGACGCCGACAACCGTCAAATGATCTTCATCAGCGAAGAGGCGGTCATCGCCATCCTGTGAGCGGCAAGCCGCCTGCCCTTCTGGGCAAAGGGCCGGCATCGGATCGAAGACCGATACATTGGGCGCGGACGCGACGGCTTGGATGATGCGGGAGTTCAACTTGCCAAGCATGGCGACTGTCTTTTGGCGATCCACCTTGATGTAGCATTTGTCGGATGGGTGCGGTCGGAACCATTCCTTTCGGCATAAAGCCTCCCAATAGATGCCAGGCATCTCCGGTGTCGACAGAAAGATAATGATGCGCGTTTTGCGGTGGTGGGCGGCAAACGCCTTGAGATTGCCGAGCCAGTTATCGAGCGATTGCTCGGCTGAAATTGGCCGGCCAGTCGCATCATAGTGCGTCATGATTTGGTATTTTCGCTCGCCGAGCAGCGGCTCGAAATACAAACGATAGAAAGACGACAGGATAATGATGTTGGTCTCACGGTCATCGAGCCCGGCCAACGCTTGCTGTACGTTCCGTTCCATATTCGCAGCTGTGCTGCGAGTCTTTTCCAGGGTCAGCCCGCCAACTGGAGAGGAAATCGGAATTGCAGGAAATGGAGTGGCGTTCTCGCTTATAACGCTGGGGCGGAGACCGAACGTCGCGGAGACATCCTTGGCTAGCCTGACGAATTCTCCGGCATGACTATCGCCAATGAGGAACAGAACGCCTTTGGAGGGCGAAACGTGTGGATGGGACGGCGCCGCAGCCGCCGCCGTTCGCGTTGCGCCGAGAAAGAGATATCCGTGGCCTGGCCCCAGCAAGAAAACGATCGCCATCGCCACGCCCGACACTGATGCCAGGCCATACAGGACCGACCTCACCTGCGACCGCGACCATTGCGCTCTCCGGAGCGGTACTTCCAACGCATGGTGAGAGGCCGCGGCTAAAATGAATACCAGGCCGAGTTGTACCGGCACTAGCCACCAGGACAGACCCACCGTCCATCGGCTCAAGCAAATCACGCTCCAATGCCACAGATACAGGGAATACGACATCTTCCCCAAGTATGACATGGCAGGCAGAGTCATCAGGCGGTAAGTGGGCGCGCCGGGCCTGATCCCTGCAATCAACACCGCGGACAGCGCCACGGCAATAATGGTTGCTGGAATTTCAGCGTCCACCGGCAATAACAGTAAGGCCACAAGGCAGGTCAGCACGAGGCCAGACGGTATTATCTGAGCACGGCGTGAAATTAATGTTCCCGGGGCAGTGATAGAGAAAAGCAGAACGCCGGTCCCGAGCTCCCATATGCGCGACAGCGGGAGAAAAAAGGACAATGGCTGACTCTTCGCAGCAATAATCATATCGAATGCCAGGGATATTACCGAGGCAACGCCGACAACAGTAATGAACGCGGTCGATGTGCGGGTTGGCGCGCGTCGGAAGCCGGTCGCCCATACAACAAACGGAAACACCAGATAGAATTGCTCCTCTACTCCGAGTGACCAAGTGTGAGTAAATGCATTCAGGTCGGCCCAAGTGCCGAAATAGTCGGTAGCCTGTTTCAATAGATAGAAATTTGACAGCCCAAACAACGACGACGCTCCGGTTCGCAGTGAAGCGACCGGCGCCGGATCAACGAGACAAATTAGAATGCTGGTAATCAGCACGCACGCAGCTAGAGCGGGAAACAGCCGCTTGAATCGTCTCCCGTAGAACGCCGACCAAAACTGGAATAGTCCACCGCCGACACGATGATAAATGCTTGACGTGATGACAAAACCGGAAATGACAAAGAATATATCTACGCCAAGATAGCCGAGCGGCAACACAGCTCTATCAAAATGATTCAGGATAACTGCAACAACCGCTACCGTTCGAAGCCCGTCAATTTCAGGCCGGTAGGCCCTTTGAATATTTTCCGAGGCGCCATCGCTGTTCGCCATTGCCGTCTCGCTCCTAATGCCTTTTCCGCTGAACAATTGCGGCAACGGTGTTCTTGCTTAGACCAACCTTTCAGCCGATGAGGCGATGGCTTTGGCCGGCACCGGCCAATTGCAGGACTGTTGGCGGTCTTATAATCCGAAGAGAGATACCCTCGTTGTCGGCTGAGCTTCGGCGGAAGGATCGATATCGACTTCGCCAAGGTTACGAAGGCTATCTGACAAATTCTAGGAAAGCGGATTTTTCCGGGAAAGCGGATTTTGTTTATATAGCGATATCAATCACATGCGTATTCGCAGTTTTATTCTGGCCAGCGCGCCACTTCGCCAGACCACGAACGATTTTCCGCAAACCGCGGCTTCAGGCCTTGCCACTGTCGGCGAAGCCAAAATGCGGGCCCAGCATCCGGCGCGCGCGCAACAACGCGCTGCGTGCGGCATAGGCGTCGACGGCAACGCGCAGCAGACCCGCCAACTCCGACGGCCGCGCCATGAGTTCGCGCAGCACCGCCATGACGCTGGTGCCGCCACCGGGTTGCATTCCGGCGAGGGCCGCCCCCGGTACGACGCGGTGCGCGGGATCGACGACCACCCGCACGGCCGCGAAGTTCATTCCGTGCGTCGACGCCAGCCGCGCGACCAGATGCGATTCAATGTCGACGGTCGCAGCGCCCGTCGTGACATGAAGATGCCGCTTGTCTTTCGGATGAACGACCGCCGCATCGACGCCCGCGATCGGCGCATGACCGGCGCCCGGCATCATTTGCAGCAGCCGCTTGGTCCATGTCTTGTCGGTCGGGCGAACCTGATTGGCGTCGATGATCGACGAAGCGACGATCCAGTCGCCCGGCCGCAAATGCGGGGCAAGCCCTCCGGCAACGCCAAAACTGATGATGTTGCGGCAGCCGCGGTTGATCGCCTTGGTGAGGGTGGCGGACAACTCGTGCTCGCTGTCGCGGCACATCACCAGGACACCGGGCCCGGCGGCAATACGCGCCTCGAAAGCCATCCCGACCAGCGCCGCGACGACGCTCTCTGCCGGCGCCGCAGCGGCGGCCGGCTGCATGCCGATCGCGCCCGTTGCCGAAAGACCGGGCAGATAGTCGTCAAGTTGCGCAACGCCTGCCGCTTGAAGGCGTAGAGGGTCCCCGAGCCCGTTCAATTCCATCCATTCCCCCGAAAGTCAGCCCATATTCCACGTAACGTACGCAAGTTCCATGCCGCACCGCAGAACACCCCGGACCATCCGATACCGTCTTAAAAAACGCAACTGAGGCAGCCCGACCCGCCGGATGAGGCCGTGCAGGCCGTTAAATGCCACGCGCCTTCGACACCCCTGACGCTCCTCACCGGGATGGCACTTTCCCTGCACCTGCAATTCGAATAGACGACCGAACATAGCAGGCCGCCGATAACGGGCACCATGAGCAATAAAGAAAAGATTCTCGTGACCGGGGCAAGCGGCTTCGTCGGCTCCGCGGTGGCGCGCCAACTGGTCGAGGCCGGCTTTTCGGTGCGCGCGCTGGTGCGTCGGGCCAGTCCGCGCGCGCATCTGGCCGGGATCGATCTGGACTATGTCGAAGGCGACCTGCGCGACCGCGCCTCGCTCGACCGCGCCATGGCCGGCATGCGCTATGCGTTTCACGTGGCGGCCGACTACCGGTTCTGGGCGCGCGATCCGCGCGAGATTTTCGCCTCCAATGTCGAAGGCACCCGCAACGTCATGGAAGCGGCGATGCAGGCAAGCGTCGAGCGCGTGATTTACACCAGCAGCGTCGCCACCATACGCCTGCGGCCGGACGGCAGCGCGGATGAAAGCGTCGGGCTGCGCGAGGACCAGGGCATCGGCGCCTACAAGCGCAGCAAAATCGCGGCCGAGCGGCTGGTCGAGCGCATGGTCGCCGAGCGTGGATTGCCGGCCGTCATCGTCAATCCCTCGACACCGATCGGGCCGCGCGACGTCAAGCCAACGCCGACCGGCCGCGTCATCGTCGAGGCGGCGCGCGGCCGTATCCCCTTTTTCATCGATACCGGCCTCAACCTCGTGCATGTCGACGATGTTGCCGCCGGACATCTCGCGGCTCTACGGCAAGGCAAGACCGGCGAGCGTTACATCCTGGGCGGGCAGAATGTCTTGTTCGCCCAGATGCTGCGCGACATCGCTCATCTCGTCGGGCGCCGGGCGGCACGCATGAGCCTGCCCTGGCGCACGCTGATGCCGGTTGCGTTTGCCGCCGAAGCCATCGCCAAAGTGAGCGGACGCGAGCCGTTTGCGACCATGGACGGGGTGCGCATGGCGAAAGCGCGCATGTACTTCACCACGGCCAAAGCCGAACGCGATCTCGGCTATCGCGCACGTCCCTATCTCGAAGGAATCGAGGAAGCCGTGCGTTGGTTCAGCGACAGCGGCTACCTTTCAGGCACGCGCGCTTAGCGAAATACCACCGACGCAGCAGCATCTATCATGGCTGCCATGCGAAGAAGTGCCGCATTTTCCACACGATTTAACGTAGAAATTATGGGCCGGATGATTCCTGCGCGCGTACACTAGCGCGATGCTGCAGCAAGCTCCCTGGGAGCATCAGGCCATGATGAAAAGCAAGAACGTAGTGGCGGCGTTGCGGCGCGACGTGTCCTTCATCTGGCACGCCGTGATCGTCGTTATGTTTGTCGGATTTGCCAGCCTCGCGGTGGCGGCATCGCTGCTCGACGTCCTGTCGATCCGTCACTAGATTTGTTTTGCCGCACGCGGCGGATAAACATGCCGCCGTCCGTTGAAATCCTCGACCAGAAAACGCGATTCGCCGTCTGCATCGGCGCGTTCGACGTAAGCCGGGCCAACCGGCGATTTGCCGTGCCCGCCCGGAATGTCCAGCACATAGCTTGGCTGACATAGCCCCGACAGGCGCCCGCGCAGGCCGCGCATCAGCGTCTGCCCCGCTGCAATATCCGTGCGCAGATGGCTCGTGCCGGAGGCGAGGTCGCCATGGTGCAGGTAATAGGGCTTGATCCGGCATTCGACCAAGGCGCGCATCAATTCACCCAAAACTTCCGGCGTGTCGTTGACGCCAGCCAGCAGCACCGATTGCCCGAGCAGCGCGATTCCGGCATCCGCCATGCGCGCGATGGCCGCCCGAGCCGCCGCCGTCAGTTCGCGCGGATGATTGACGTGCAGGGCGACATAAGTCGGCTTTCCCTTGACCTTCATCGCCCGCACCATGTCCGCGGTCATGCGCGCGGGCTCCGCCAGCGGCACGCGGGTGTGGATACGCAGCACCTTGACGTGATCGATTTTACCGAGCGCCTGCATCGCCGCCCGTAAGCGGCGCGGCGACAGCACCAGTGGATCGCCGCCGGTCAGGATCACTTCCCAGATGTCGCGATGCGTGGCGATATAATCGAGAGCGCGCGCGAGCGCTTGCGCCGACAGCGCCTTGCCTTTGCCGGGGCCGACCGTTTCACGGCGGAAGCAGAAGCGGCAATAGACGGCGCAGACATGCGTAAGCTTGAGCAGCACGCGGTCGGGATAACGATGCACGACGCCCTCGACGGCCTCATGCGCGTCGTCGCCGATCGGATCGGCCAATTCCTCGGGGCGCACGTTCAGCTCGGCCGCCGTCGGCACAAACTGCCGCGCGATCGGATCGCGCGGGTCGTTACCGTCGATCAATTCGGCGAATGCCGCCGGGAGCGCCATGGCATAGCGCGCAGCGACTGTGTCCAGTTCGGCCCGCTGCCCGGGCGGCGTCAGCCCATGGTCGCAAAATTGTTTCGGCGTTCGAAGGGTCGCTGTCATGGTTCAATGTCCGTGTTGCGTCCAGAGTTTTGACGGGCAAATGCCTATGAGACAAGCGCAAATAAAAAGCCCCCGGCCAAGCTGGCCGGAGGCAATTGAAGCAATGTCAACCCTCGAGAGGGGCGCGCGCTCAGCGCAAGATGGACGGGTCAACCATCATCATCAGATGGCCATCGTGCATGAAGAAGACCGTGCCATGCGGCACTACCTTCGACTTCGCCATCATGTGCTTGGTCATCTCGGGCAGCGAGACGATCATTGTGTGGCCCTGCATGTCGACGGCGTAGCCCTGCCCGGCCTGCAAGGTCCACTGCCCGAGGCTTTCGGCTTGAGCCGCGGATCCGAGCGCAATGGCGAGGCCGGCGGCGATAACTGCTTTAGTCAGTGCTGACATTGTCATGTCCCCGATTTTAAAAACGCCACGGGATTCGTGGCGCGCGGAAACTAGCAGCGGCTGCGGCAAGCACCGGACACATGATGATCACAGCCGCGCACATCGAGGTCATGTCGCTTGACGCCGCGCCCACGTTTCCGTGAGCAAGACATTGGCGCAGTCACGCGGTCGTTATCGCGCCTGAACCCGGGTCGGCGACCGGTGTCCATATCACCTGCTCGATATGGCTTGCACCGGTCGCCAGCATCACCAGCCGATCGAAGCCGAGCGCGATACCCGAGGCCTGCGGCATTTGCGCCAGGGCGGCGAGAAAGTCCTCATCAATCGGATAGCGCTCGCCATGGATGCGCTGTTTCTCGTCCATTGCCGCGGCAAAGCGCGCGCGCTGTTCCTTGACGTCGGTCAATTCGCCAAACGCATTGGCCAATTCAACGCCGCAGGCGTACAGCTCAAAACGCTCGGCGATCTTCTCGCCATCCGGCTTTTTGCGCGCCAGCGCTGCGGCCGGCAGCGGGTACTCATACAATATCGTCGCCCGTCGGTTACCCAGATGCGGTTCAACTCGTTCGGCCAGGATGCGGCTGAAAATATCGCCCCAACTGTCGTCGGGCGCTGTCTTGATTCCCGCCTTGGTCGCCGCAACGTCGAGCGCTGCGCGGTCCCCCGCGCTGGCGCTCACCGTCGCCAGAAGGTCGATACCGGCGTGACGCACAAAGGCTTCGGATACGGTCATGCGTTCCGGGGCCACGAACGGGTCGACTGTGCGACCGCGGAATTCGAATTCTTTTGTTTCAGCCGCGTGCGCGGCTTCCGCCATGACGGCCGCGCAATCGTCCATCAGCGTTTCGTAGGGCTCGTTCGCCCGATACCATTCGAGCATCGTGAATTCCGGATGATGCAGCGAGCCGCGCTCCCGGTTTCGGAAGACGCGAGCAAAATCGAAGATGCACGTCTCGCCCGCCGCCAGCAGTTTCTTGCAGGCAAATTCCGGCGAGGTGCGCAGATAAAGCGGTGCGCTGTCGCCAGCCGGGCCGATCAGCTCGGCCGCAAAGGCGTGCAGATGGGTCTCATTACCGGGCGACACCTGCAAGGCCGCTGTCTCGACTTCGACAAAACCCTGCCCGGCAAACCATGCCCGCAGCGCCACTGCGACGCGGCCCCGCTTGAGCAGGAACGGGCGGCGCGCACCATGCCGGCCGGGCAGCCAGAACGGATCCCGCATGGCTACCCCTGTACCCGCGGCTGCCGGAAAGACTGGCATCCCGCGTCAGGATGGGTATGGTGCGGCCCGAAACCGCGGCCGGGGGCCGCCCACAGGCCAAGGATCGCTATCGTGAAAGTCATCGCTTCATCGCTCCGCAAAGGCAACATCGTCGAGATCGACGACAAGCTCTATGTCGTCCTCACCGCGGAAAATTTTCATCCTGGCAAGGGCACCCCTACCACCCAGGTCGATATGCGCCGGATTTCGGACGGCGTGAAGACCTCGCAGCGCTACAAGACCACCGAGCAGGTGGAGCGGGCCCATGTCGAGGACAGCAAGTTCTCTTATCTCTACAAGGACGCCGACGGTTTCCATTTCATGAACCAGGAGAACTACGACCAGATCCAGGTGGCGGCGGACGTCATCGGGGACTACGAAAAATATCTCCAGGAAGGCATGGTGGTGAACCTCGCAACTTACGAGGGCAATGCGGTGTCCATCGAAATTCCGCAGAAAGTGACGCTCGAAATCACCGACACCGAGCCCGCGATGAAAGGCCAGACTGCCTCCGGTTCGTTCAAGCCGGCCATGCTCTCGAACGGCGTGCGCACCACGGTGCCGACCCACGTCACGGTCGGCACCCGCGTGGTGATCGCGACCGAAGACGGCTCCTATGTAGAGCGCGCCAAGGACTGATCGATCCGCCCGCCACCGCCTTGCGTCCTTGTGCGGCGGCGTCCGATGCCCTTAACTCGGGCTCGAACGTCGTTGGGAAGGCGGCCACCGGGGCCGAGCGTGCACGTGCTGCCGAGAATAATCGTCGCAATCGCGCTCGCGGCTTTCCTCACTGCTTCTGCTTTTGCGGGCGAATTGCAAGCCCCCGCCATCACGCTGAGCGCCGTCGACTGGGACGCGGCAGCAGCGAGCCTGACCGATAGCGGGACGGAACCGGCAGCGGACGCCTTCACGCGCCTCGATGCGATCGTCGACAAGCGCTTTCCCGGCATCGCCAAAAGCTCAGTGCCGGTGCTGTTGCCGTTCGATGTCGATGCCTTTCGCAAGGATATTGCGATCGGCAAGCCGGACGCTGCGACATCGGGAAAATATTTCGGCGGCTTTCACCAGACCAGGTTTTTTCTCCCCGGCCCCGCCGGCTACGACGCGCTCTTTACCCTGAGCAACAAGGAAGACGGGCTCAAGATCCGCTTTGACAAGCCGATCCAGTTCGAGATGTCGGGCGCGGCCTTCGTTTACGACCTCGATGGGCCCTATCACATTGAGAAGGAAACGCCGGCGCCAAAGGAACTGGCGGAAGCATTTCCGGGGATACGCCGAATCTTAAGCGAAGCGCATTTGCGCTACGTGTTCCAACGCTTCGGCGTGCCTTACGTGCTGTCGATCCAATGCTACGACCAGCACCCCTCGTCGAAGCATCTCGCTTGCAAGGAGGCCGATCCGCTGGCGATCCGCTTTCTCAATCTGCTGCACACCGCCGGCGGCACGCCCGCCAAAATCGAGCAACCGACGTTCGATCTCAGCCGTCCGAAAAAGCAATCGGAGGATTTCACGTTTTACAGCCCGGGCGACCTGATCGAGAATTCCGGTTGGCACAAAATGCCCGGGCGCGTCGATTACCACGTTTACGCGCGCATGCGGTTTCCAATCGCGGATGCGCCCGCTTACGTGAAATCGCAATCCTTCATGCCGTGGGGCGATTGCTACCACACCGGCATCGTCGGCCACATCGGCAAGAAGGGCGCGCACTATCATTGCCGGCTCAATGACAAGCCGCTGGTGTTCGACGAGTCCGCGCCGGAGAACTTCACCTATCCGTGGCGCGACAATTTTTGCGAGCTGCGCGATTTTCTGGTCGGCCAATGCCCGGGTGGCTACGGCCATCAGGGCGAAGACATCCGCCCCGCCAACTGCGTGCTGTTCAATGCCGAAGGCGACCGTTGCGAGCCCTATCAGCACACGGTCGCCGCCGTGCGTGATGGAACGCTGCGCCGCATGCCCGGCAATATCGGCGTCTATATCGTCGTCAACGACCGCAACGATCACGTCCGCTTCCGCTATCTGCACATGAATCCAAAATTCATGGACGCGGACGGCTTATTGAATGGACGACAGGTGAGCCAAGGCGAAATCATCGGCAAGGTCGCAACCTGGGGCGATTTCGAAAGCGGCACGTCCTACCACATTCATTTCAACATCCAAGTGTTCACCAACATCGGCTGGGTGTGGGTCAGTCCCTACATGACGCTGGTGACCGCCTACGAGCGGCTGATCGGAGCGCGTGGGCGCGAACTCATGCCGGGCGAGCCGGCGCCGCCTACGCCAGACAAGCCGCCGGCGATCATGCATCCGGAACTTGTGCCGCCGCCGGACCCCAATGTTACGCCCCTGCCTCCGGCCAAGGTTGAGAAACCGCCGGCCGAGCACGCCAAACCGCATCGGCGTCACCATGTTCGGCATAGACGCAAGCATAAGACCGAGGAGTGATAAGCGCGTTGCCGCAATTCGCGTGCATTGTCTGCCGCGCAAGCATGACTAGTATGTCGTCATGCCGCGAATCTCCTCTGCCACAATCGCCGCGCCCGCGACGTTGCTAGACCGCCGCGCCCTGGTCTCGGGCGTGTTTGGCGTCGGCGCCGGCCTTCTGCTCGGCGGCGCCGCGCCCGCCGGATTCGTATATTGGGTCGCGGCCTTCCGACCTTATGCGCTCAAACGTGGTGTCGGCGCCGCGACCTACGATCGCGTGATGAATTCGCTTGAGCCCGATACAACCGTGTTCGCGCAATTTCGTTCACAACCGGAATTCACCGAGCAGGTCTGGCAATATATCAACCGGCGCTGTTCGGACTGGCGCGTGATCACCGGCAAGGAACGCGCGCGCGAATATGCCGGCGTACTCGGCCGTGTCGAGAAAGACTACGGCGTCGATCGCTACATCTTGCTCGGTCTGTGGGGCATGGAGTCGTCCTTCGGCGATCTGATCGTCAATCGAAAATATATGCGGCCGGTGCTGCCCGCGCTCGCGGCGCTCGCCTGGCGCGAGTCGCGCCGCCGCCGCTATTGGGAATCTGAACTCGTCAACGCGCTCACCATCGTCGACCGCGGCTGGGCCAAACCGGACGAGATGATCGGCTCATGGGCCGGCGCCATGGGTCACACGCAATGGATGCCCGAGGTGTGGCTGCACATGGGCGTCGACTTCGACCGCGACGGCCGCGTGACGCCGTTCGGCAAACCGGACGATTCATTTGCCGGCACCGCGCGCTATCTGGTCGAGCGTGGGCATTATCGCCGCGGCGAATCCTGGGGCTGCGAAGTGCGCGCGGGCCGTGAAGCCGGCGGCTGGCGTACTTACGAGCAGTGGCGGGCGCTCGGCGTCAAACGCGCGGACGGCAAGCCGTTTGCCCGCCCGCAAGACCGGGTGAAACTGTGGATTCCCGTGCGCGGCGGTCCCGCTTTCCTGATCGGGCAGAATTTCCACGCGGTCTATTCCTACAATCCGTCGACCAGCTACACCCTCGCCCTTTGTCATCTCGGCGATCTGATCCGCGGCGACGGACCGTTCAAGCAGCAGTTCCCGGGCGGCGAACGCGCGCCGACGCTGGCCGAAGTGAAGGAAATCCAGCGCCGGCTCAACGAACGCGGCTTCAAGACGGACGGCGTCGACGGCCGCACGGGGTCCGACACGCTCAAGGCCATCCTGGCGTTCGAGAAAAAGGCCGGCATGACGCCGGCCGACGGCTACGCCGGATTGAGGGTTCTGGCCCGGTTGCGTCAGGGCTCGTGATCCGGTTCAAATGCCGCCCGACCGCCGCGCAGGCGGAATG
Source organism: Pseudolabrys sp. (assembly GCA_036268675.1). Lineage (GTDB taxonomy): Bacteria > Pseudomonadota > Alphaproteobacteria > Rhizobiales > Xanthobacteraceae > Pseudolabrys. The sequence goes on along the minus strand of DATATS010000039.1, from coordinate 1,608 downwards.
TGCCGGAGTGCAGCCTTGTCCAAATCCGAATTGGTTCGACCGCGGCCCGACGCAACGCTGTCGGCCATCGACCGCCCGAAGCCTGCCGGCGTCAACGCGGCGCAATTCGGAAGCGATGTCGCCGCCGACGCGCTGCGCGCACTCGACATTCCCTATATCGCGCTCAATCCGGGCGCGAGCTATCGCGGCTTCCACGATAGCCTGGTGAATTACCTGGGCAATGAGCGGCCGCAGATGCTGCTCTGCCTGCACGAGGAAAGCGCAGTCGCGATTGCGCACGGTTACGCCAAGGTAACGGGCCGCGCCATGGCGGTGGCCGTGCATTCCAATGTCGGTTTGATGCACGCGACCATGGCGATCTTCAACGCGTGGTGCGACCGCATGCCGATGGTGATCCTCGGCGCCACCGGCCCCGTCGACGCGGTGAAGCGGCGGCCGTGGATCGACTGGATCCATACCGCGCGCGATCAGGGCGCGCTGGTGCGCGGTTATACCAAGTGGGACGACCAGCCGGCCTCCGCGCCGGCCCTACGCGAGGCGATCCTGCGCGCTGGCTGGATTTCGAACACCGCGCCATGCGGGCCGACTTACGTCGTGCTCGACGCCGGCCTACAGGAGGAAAAGCTTGCCGAGCTTGTGCCGCCAATCGACACGCAACGCTTCATGCCCGCAGTCGACAGTGCGGCGCCGCCTGACGCAATCGTCACGGCGGCCGATCTGCTGCGCGCGGCCAAACATCCGGTGATCCTGGCGGGGCGCGTGTCGCGCGATCTCGATGCCTGGAACGCGCGTGTCGCGCTGGCCGAACGGCTCAATGCGCGCGTCATCACCGATATCAAAGTCGGCGCGGCGTTTCCAGCCGATCATCCGCTGCACGTTGGCGTGCCCGCATTTATCTCTCCGACGCCGGACGCGCTCGAGGCATTGCGCGCAGCCGACGTGATCCTCAGCCTCGATTGGGTCGATGTCGCTGGCACGCTCAAGCAAGTTGGCGGCAACGAGACGGCCAAGATCATCCAGATTTCGATCGACCATCATCTGCACAATGGCTGGAGCATGGACTATCAGGGCCTGCCACCGGTCGATGTGTTCATCGCCTGCGAACCGGATCGTGCCGTGCCGCTGCTCAACGAGACGCTCGGCCCTGCCAAGCCGCACGCGGTCGCCGACAAAACCGCCGAGCCGTTCAAGCCCGCAGGCGACAAGCTCAGCGTCGATCATCTGGCCGATGCGCTACGCCGCGCCGTGGCGGATCGTCCCTGCTCGCTCACGCACGTGTCGCTGTCGTGGAACGGCGCCAGTTGGCCGTTTCGCCATCCGCTCGATTATCTCGGCTCCGACGGCGGCGGCGGCGTCGGCGGCGGTCCGGGTATTTCAGTCGGGGCTGCACTGGCGCTCAAAGGTACGGGCCGCCTGCCAATTGCCGTGTGCGGCGACGGCGATTTCCTGATGGGCGTCACGGCGTTGTGGACGGCGGCGCATTACAAAATTCCGTTACTGATCGTGATCGCCAACAACCGCTCCTTCTTCAACGACGAACTGCACCAGGAGCGCGTCGCGCGCATGCGCAATCGCCCGATCGAGAACCGCTGGGTCGGCCAGCGCATC
>DATATS010000038.1:0-15374 GCA_036268675.1 Pseudolabrys sp. | reverse complement strand
CTTGCCGGCAACCGGCGTCGCATTTGCCTTGGCCGGCTTGCGCCTGGGCTTTTCCATCCGCGTCATGTTGGTCCCCGTAAACACAAGTGGCCCGCAGCGCGCTTGGCCGCAAGGCGCGTTTGGGCGCATGGTTTGGGGGAGGCGTTTGTCGCTTCTTTAATCATGCTGCGGCCATATTAGATCGGTAGGCCGCCCATGATACAATCCATTGAGTCTGCATTGTTTTCAGGTCCCGGCACCTGTCTCCTGGAGCAAAGCTTGCGCGCCTTTGAACGAAACTTATTGGCCGCCTTGGGGCTCGCCTGTCTGCTGGCGGGTTGCTCGTCAAGCTCCGTGGTGGCGCAGCTTCCGGGCAGCATGGGCCTGCCTTCCGATGCCCCGGCGCGGCCCGTTGTGCCTTACGAATACCCGGCCGTGCACGACATGCCGCCGCCGCGTGCGACCAAGCCTTTGACCGAGGAAGAGCAGTTCAGATTGGAAAAGGAGCTTACCGCGATCCGCAACCGGCAGGAGGGTAACGCGCCGGCCACCAAGAACGGCGCCAAAAAAGCCGACAAGAAAGCTGCATCGAAGGCCAGGAAACATCGCGCGCCCGTCCAGACCGGCGGGACCGAGGCTGGCGCAACGACGAAGCCGTGATAAAAGCCTGCCGGGGAATTACCCGCCGGCACGAGAGGAAACCGGCCTAAAGGTCTGATCCGATGGAAGACTTCTACCGCATCCGCCGTCTGCCGCCTTATGTATTCGAGGAGGTGAACCGCGCCAAGGCGCGCGCCCGCAATGGCGGGGCCGATATCATCGATCTCGGCATGGGCAACCCGGATTTGCCGGCGCCGGCCCATGTGATCGACAAGCTCAAAGACACGCTCGGCAAGCCGCGCACCGACCGCTATTCGGCCTCACGCGGCATCCCTGGACTGCGCCGCGCTCAAGCCGCCTATTACGCGCGCCGCTTCGGCGTGAAACTCAATCCTGATACCCAGATCGTCACGACCTTGGGCTCCAAGGAAGGCTTCGCCAATGTCGCGCAGGCGATCACCGCGCCGGGCGATGTCGTGCTGGTGCCCAATCCGAGTTACCCGATCCACGCCTTCGGCTTCCTGATGGCGGGGGGCGCAATCCGCTCGGTCCCGTCCGAGCCGACGCCGAATTTCTTTCATGCCGTCGAGCGTGCGATCGAGCATTCGATCCCGAAGCCGACCGCGCTGGTCGTTTGCTATCCGGCCAATCCGACCGCCTATGTGGCGAGCCTCGACTTCTACAAGGATCTGGTCGCGTTTGCGAAGAAGCACGGCATTCTGCTGCTGTCGGATCTTGCTTACGCGGAAGTCTATTTTGAAAACAATCCGCCGCCTTCGCTGTTGCAGGTACCGGGCGCAATCGACGTGACCGTCGAATTCACGTCGATGTCGAAGACCTATTCGATGCCCGGCTGGCGCATCGGCTTTGCCGTCGGCAATGAGCGCATCATCGCGGCGCTTGGCCGCGTGAAATCCTATCTCGACTATGGCGCCTTCACGCCGGTGCAGGTGGCGGCGACCGCCGCGCTCAATGGGCCGGACGACTGCATCGCGGAGATGCGCGAAACCTACAAGCGCCGGCGCGACGTGCTGGTGGAAAGCTTCGGCCGTGCAGGCTTCCCTGTGCCGTCACCGAGTGCCTCGATGTTTGCCTGGGCGCCGATCCCGGAACCGTTCAAGAGCCTGGGCAGCGTCGAGTTCTCGACGCTGCTGGTCGAGAAGGCCGATCTTGCGGTCTCGCCCGGTATCGGTTTCGGCGAATACGGCGAAGGCTTCGTGCGCATTGCATTGGTCGAAAACGAACAGCGCATCCGCCAGGCCGCGCGTAATATCGGCCGCTTCCTCAAGACCGGCGTCGAAAAGCTGCACAACGTCGTTCCGCTCGCCACCCGGCGCTAGCTCATGATCCCGAAAAGTGGGTACCGGTTTTCGGAAAAGATCATGCGTAAGAAAAAGTCATGACTGCACCGCTGAAAGTAGGTGTCGCCGGCTTGGGCACGGTCGGCGCGGCTTTGATCGCCCAGGTGATGCGTCAGCGCGAGGCGCTTGTCGCGCGTTGCGGACGGTCAATCGAGATCGTCGCGGTTTGCGCGCGCAGCAAAACCAAAGACCGCGGCGTCGATCTGCGCAAAGCTAAATGGTTTTCCGATCCTGCGGCGCTCGCGCGCGAGCCGGGCATCGACGTGTTCGTCGAATTGATCGGCGGCGACGGCAATCCGGCGCTCGGCGCAATCGAAGCGGCGCTAAAATCCGGTAAGTCAGTTGTCAGCGCCAATAAGGCGCTCTTGGCGAAGCACGGCGTGAAATTGGCCATGCTCGCCGAGGAACACCACGCCGCGCTCAATTTCGAAGCCGCGGTCGGCGGCGCCATTCCGATCGTGAAGACGATCCGCGAGGGGCTTGCCGGTAATTCGTTCGAGCGCATCTACGGCATCCTCAACGGCACCTGCAATTACATTCTCACGCGCATGGAACAGGAGCAGATGGCGTTCGCCGACTGTCTCAAGGAAGCGCAGAGGCTTGGTTATGCCGAAGCCGATCCGACGTTCGACATCGAGGGCCACGACACCGCGCAGAAGCTCGCGATCCTTGCCTCGCTCGCCTTCGGCACCAAGGTCGATCAGAGCGCGATTTATGTCGAAGGCATTTCCTCGATCACGCCGGCCGATCTGACGGCCGCCGACGAGCTTGGCTACCGAGTGAAGTTGCTCGGCGTTGCGGTGAAAACGGCGCAGGGCATCGAGCAGCGCGTTCATCCCACCATGGTGCGCAAGGATTCCGCCATCGCCCAGGTGATGGGCGTGACCAATGCCGTCACCATCGACGCCGAAGGCATCAACCCGCTGACTCTGGTGGGGCCGGGCGCCGGCGGCGCGGCCACCGCCTCGGCGGTTCTCTCCGACATCGGCGACATCGCGCGCGGCGTTCGCACCTCGCCATTCGGGCGGCCGGCTGCACGGCTCACAAGCGTACGCAAGGCGCCGATGCAGCGCCACGAGGGCGGCTATTACATCCGGCTGCTCGCGCGCGACAGACCGGGAACCGCGGCGACCATTGCGACAAGGCTTGCGGAACAGGAAATTTCGCTGGAGTCGATCGTCCAGCGGCACGATAAACGCGATACAAATATGAAAAAGGGCGGGCCCGTCCCCGTTATCCTCGTCACTTATGCGACAAGCGAGGATGCCGTACACAAAGCCCTTGCCGCGGTGGGGCGCGATAGGGTGATCTCAGGCTCGCCGCAGGTCATCCGGATTGAAAAGAATTAAACCGGGCAAGCCGGTCGTTTACGAGGGGAACAGTGTTATGGCGTCGATCACCGTCCAGCCCGAACTGCTGCTGGAGCGCATTCTCACCCTTGAGATCGTGCGCGTGACCGAACGCGCCGCCGTCTCCGCCGCGCGCCTGCGCGGACGCGGCAAGGACAAGGCGTCCGATCAGGCCGCGGTCGACGCCATGCGGCGCGAACTCAACAAGCTGCCGATCGACGGCACCGTGGTGATCGGCGAGGGCGAGATCGACGAGGCGCCGATGCTGTTCATCGGCGAGAAGGTCGGCAACAAGACCGGTCCCAAGGTCGATATCGCGGTCGATCCGCTGGAGGGCACGACGCTTTGCGCCAAGAACATGCCGGGCGCGATCGCGACCATCGCCATGGCCGATGGCGGAACGCTGCTGCACGCCCCGGACTGCTACATGCAGAAGATCGCGATCGGCCCGGGTTATCCGAGCGGCACCATCGATCTCGATGCCCCGGTCGAGGAGAACGTCGTTCGTCTCGCCAAGGCCAAGGGCGTGAAGCCAGCCGAGATCACGGCGCTGTTGCTTGACCGGCCGCGCCATGCCGAGATGATCGCTGCGCTGCGCAAGTTGGGCGCCGCGGTCAGCCTGATCAGCGACGGCGACGTTGCCGGCGTGATCCATACCGCCGATCCCAAGACCGGCATCGACATTTATTTCGGCATCGGCGGCGCGCCGGAAGGCGTGCTGGCGGCGGCGGCGCTGCGCTGCATCGGCGGCCAGATGCAGACGAGGCTTATCATCGACACCGAGGCATTGCGCGAGCGCACCTTGAAGATGGGCATCAAGGACCCAAAGAAGCGCTACGAGATCGAGGACATGGTCAAGGGTGATTGCCTGTTTTCGGCGACCGGGGTCACCAGCGGCGCCATGCTGAGCGGCGTCAAATTCGGCAAGAACGTGATCGAAACCGAGACCGTCGTCATGCGCTCGGCCACCGGCACGGTGCGGCGCGTACTCGCCGAACACCGCCAGTTCGACAAATTCCACCTCGGCTGAGGCCGGCGATTCCTTCAGGCCAACTCGGCAAGCGGCAGCGATGGCTCTGCCGCCGTTGCGCTTTGCCGCGACAGCAGGCCGCCAAGATAATTCGCGATCGCGCCCATGCCGCTGCGCGCCGAGTCGGCACGGCCATCCTTCGCTTCGGCGTCGGGGTTATAATTGGTGTTGGTATTGACGTCGTAGGTGTATGGCCGGCCATTCTCGTCGACGATGAATTCGACGCCGGCAATTGCGATATCGTTGGCGGCCAGGAACGCCTGCCAGCGCGCCACCAGCGGGTGGCTGAAGTTTTGCACGATCTGGAATTTGTCGCTCGGCGCGACGGCGGGACATATATCCGCGAGCGCAGGCGAAGCGATATTGCATGCGTCGGCGGGGCACAGTTCAAAGCCCTGTGACGTATCGACCCGCACTGCATAGAGAAACTTTCCGCCGACGAATTCGACTCGCGTGATGAACGGCTGCGGCGCCTTGATGTAGCGTTGCACGAGCGTGATGCCGTCGATGGACTCGGCGAATTCGCCGCCGGCGAGATGTTCGTGAAGTGCCGCTTCCGACAGGAACAGGCGGACGCCCAATCCCTTGCCGGCGCGGTTGTGCTTGAGGATGAGCGGGAAACCCAGACGCCGCGCGGCCTCGGGGATATTGTCTTTGCCGACCACCGCGAGCGTTTCGGGAGTTTCTACGCCGAATTTGTCGAGCGCTTCGTATTGTGCAACTTTTGAGACTTCGAGCGCCAGCGCGCGTTCGCCGTTCACCACCGTGCGGCCATGCCGCTTGAGCCACGCCAGCACCGCGGCGGTCAACTCGGGCGCATAGCGGTGATCGCGCGTATGCGAAGACGCGCTCATGCGGTTGTAAAACACGCCGGGCGGTGGGTCGGCGCGAAGGTCAAGAATTCCCTGATCGAGGAACCATTCGGTAAAGGGAACGCGGCGCGCGTCGAATTCCTTGCGCAGCGGCGCCACCCAGTCGTTATTCTCATGGATCGTGTAAACCCGCGGCTCGGTCTGCGATCCGCCGATGCGTGCGTCGTGCATGATGTCATCCCTTGCCGGGAGCGAAGCCGGCTCGCTTCGCCCTGAAATATTCCGCCATTGCCACGGCAACAACGGCCGCCCTAACAAAGAAATCGCCTCCTACCGGGAGGTTCCCCGGCAGGCCATATTTTCTCCCGGGGCGGGAAATTTTAGACCAATATCCCGGCGCAGAATCGGCCCTTTATCGAGCACCATCGCGTATGGCCTTACCGCTGACGACCATCGTCCCGCAGCCGTTCCTGGGCGTTGAGCGCTCGGTAACGGGACGCGCCTGGCGTGACCGGCTCGATGCGCGCGGACAGGCGCGTGCGCTCGCCATCGCGCAAAGCCACGGCGTCCCCGAACTGCTGGCGCGCATACTCGCCGGCCGCGACGTCGCGCCCGATCAAGTCGAGGCCTATCTCGATCCGTCCATCAAGCGGCTGATGCCCGATCCGCACGGGCTGACCGCCATGCAAGCGGCCAGCGCACGCATCGCCGACGCAATCGAGCGCGCAGAGAGCGTCGCCATTTTCGGCGATTACGACGTCGATGGCGCGACCGCTTCGGCGCTGCTCGCAACGTATCTGCGCCAATGCGGGCTCGATCCGATCATCCATATTCCGGATCGAATCTTTGAAGGTTACGGACCGAATGTGGACGCCATCCGTTCGTTCGCGGAACGCGGCGTGAAATTGCTGGTCACGGTCGACTGCGGCACCACCAGCATCGAACCGCTCACCGAGGCGAAAAAGCTCGGGCTTGACACGGTGGTGATCGACCATCACCAGGCCGACGAGCAATTGCCGCCGGCTGTCGCCATCGTCAATCCGAACCGCGCCGACGATTTGTCCGGGCTTGGCCATCTGGCCGCGGTCGGTCTGGTGTTCCTCACATTGGTGGCGCTGACGCGGGCGCTTCGCGTGCGCGGCTTCTGGTCGCCGTCGCGGGCGGAGCCCGATCTGCTGTCGCTGCTGCATTTGGTCGCGCTCGGCACCGTCGCCGATGTCGTGCCGCTGACTGGACTCAATCGCGCCTTCGTCGCCAAGGGGCTCATTGCATTGCGCCGCCGCGATCATGTCGGGCTGACCGCGCTGATGGACGCTTCGCGTCTGTCGGGGCCGCCTGAGGCATGGCATCTCGGTTTTCTTCTGGGCCCGCGCATCAATGCCGGCGGCCGCATCGGGAGTGCCGACCTGGGCGCGCGGTTGCTGCTCGAACCGGACCCGAGCGAAGCGGCCCGCATCGCGGGTGAGCTCGACCGCCTCAACCGCGAGCGCCAGCAGATCGAACTCGCAACCGTGGCGCAGGCGGAGGCCGAGGCCATGGCCGCGCTCGGGCTTGAGGATAAAGGCGCCATTGTCGTCACCGCCGGGCAGGGCTGGCATCCCGGCGTGGTCGGTCTGGTGGCGGCGCGGCTGAAGGAGCGCTACGGGCGTCCTGCATTTGCCATTGCCGTCGACGCCAGCGGAACCGGCACCGGTTCTGGGCGCTCGATTGCCGGCGTCGATCTTGGGCGCGCGGTGCGGCGCGCGGTGCAGGACGGCGTTCTGGTCAAAGGTGGCGGTCACGCCATGGCCGCCGGCATCACGCTCAAGAAGGACGGGCTTGCAGCCTTTCGTGCGTTCATGGAAGACGCACTGTCGGCCGCGGTCACGCTGGCGCGGCGCGAACGCGCGCTGTCGATCGATGGCGCGGTGAGCGCAGGCGGCGTCAATGTCGCGCTCTGCGACATGCTGGCGCGCGCAGGCCCCTATGGCGCGGGCAACCCCGAGCCGCTGCTGGCGCTGCCCGGACACACGCTGTCGTATGCCGATGTGGTGGGCGAGAACCATATTCGCGCGCGCTTCAAATCGCCGGATGGCAAGTTCGTCAATGCCATTGCCTTTCGCGCCGCGGGAACCGATCTTGGCCGCGCGCTATTGGACAAACGTGGAGACCCGATGCATGCGGCCGGCACGTTGTCGATCGATCGCTGGCAAGGCGAGGAACGCGTGCAGATGCGGCTCGTGGATCTAGCAGACGCCCGCAATGCCCCGTAACGAGGTCGAGGTTGTCATCATCGGCGCGGGTGCTGCGGGCATTGCCGCCGGCCGGCACCTGCATGACCGGGGCGTCGACTGCTTGCTGGTCGAGGCGCGCCCGCGGCTCGGCGGCCGCGCCTTGACGTTTGTCGACCCATCCGGATTTGCGCTCGATCTCGGGTGCGGCTGGCTGCATTCGGCCGACCGCAACCCATGGGTCGATGTCGCGCGAGCCCAGGGTCGTACAATCGATAAATCGCCGCCGCCATGGTCGCGCGCGGCGCTGACCGCGGGGTTCCCGCTAAGCCGCCAACAAGAATACCGCGCAGCCTATGAGGCGTTCAGCGAAAGGCTGACGGTCGGCGAAAACGAGGCGGACGTTCCGGCCGCGGTCTTCCTCGAACCCGGCAACCGCTGGAACAACATGATCATGGCCATCGGCACCTATATCAGCGGCGCCGAGCTCGACGGCGTGTCGGCGCGCGACTTCGAGAATTACGCCGACACCGGCACCAACTGGCGCGTGGTCGAGGGCTATGGCGCGACCATCGCGGCAAACGGCGCGGGCCTGCGCGCGGTCCTGAATGCGCCGGTGCGCCGCATCGACCACAGCGGTAAACGGCTCAAGATCGAGACCGCGAGCGGCGTCATCACCGCCGATCAGGTTATCGTCACGCTGCCGACCAATGTGATCGCCGCCAATGAGGCGCTGTTTTCGCCCGCGTTGCCGGAAAAGACGCAAGCCGCGCGCAATCTCCCGCTGGGGCTCGCCGACAAGCTGTTTCTTTCGCTCGACAATGCGGACGAATTCGACATCGAGAGCCGCATGATCGGCAACACCGATCGGGTCGCGACAGCGACCTATCACTTTCGTCCATTCGGGCGGCCGCTGATCGAAGCCTACTTTGGCGGAAGCAATGCGGCTGGACTGGAAGCAGGCGGCGAACGCGCCTTTTTCGATTTCGCGGTGTCGGAACTCGTGGCGCTGCTCGGTGCTTCTTTCTCGAAGAGGGTTAAGCCGCTGCGCATGCATTGCTGGCGCAGCGATCCTTATGCGCTTGGGTCCTATTCCTACGCCCTGCCGGGCAAGGCGGATTGCCGTGCGCGGCTTGAAGCGCCGGTCGACGATCGGCTGTTCTTTGCCGGCGAGGCCTGTTCGCGAAACGACTTTTCAACCGCGCACGGCGGCTGGTTCACCGGCTTTGCGGCGGCCGAGCAGGTGATTGCGGTTCGCAATCGGAATAAAGGCGCGTAAAGCTTCGGATTATCAGCGCCTGCGCGTCTTGCGGCAAAAGACATCGTAGATCACGCCGATCACGCTGCGCGCTTCGTCGCTGGCGAGGCTGTAGTGTACGATCTTGCCTTCGCGCCGCGTCGAAACAAGGCCGTCCGCCCGCAGCCGCGCCAATTGCTGCGACACCGTCGGCTGCCGCAAGCCCAATTGCCGCTCCAGTTCGCTCACCGATGTTTCGCCTTCGGCGAGGATGCACAGGATCATCAAACGATTTTCATGCGCGAGCGCCTTGAGAAAATTGCTGGCGCGTTTTGCATTGTCGACCATGCGGTCGAGATCCGGCGCGCGGGAGCGGGTGTCGAGGCGTGACAATTCCATCCGGGCATCCCTGCTCAAACCAGGCGCCGGAACAATACAGCCATTCAATCAAATGCGTGAAACTGTTTTTCAAAAACCTGCGTGCGTTCCCCAGCCGTTCCAACAGCGTTGAGATTGTCGAACAGCATGCTGAGCTGCGTCCAGAAACTCTCCGGTCCGGGATAGCCGCGGATGCGGCCGATTTCGCGGCCTTTGTCGACCAGAACAAAAAGCGGGGTGATGCGTTCGATCTGCACGAAGGCGAGATCGGGTGGAACCGGCCGGTCAATATCGACGCGGCGCAGCGGCGCGCGCAGGCCTTCCTCTGTTTTCGCGTAGATCGGCGCAATCTGCTTGTCGAAGGCCGCACACCATTCGCAGCCGGCCTGTTCGAACATCACGAGTTGCGCAGCGCGTGCGTTCGCCGCAAGAATGAACGTCGCTCCAATAACGATCGCGCTAGAAAGAAATTTCAGAGAAAGGCTCTTGCTCATAATTTTTATTCTTTGCGCGTGGCCGTCTATCCGAACCTGAAGGCCATCAGGTTATCGAACGAGCGCAATTCGATCAGGACGCGATGCAACTCGCCGGCGTCCCGCGCCACCAGGGCATGCGGCAACGGCACCAGGCCATGCCGCACGCCGTCCACCAGCCGGCGGAACTCTGGGCTTTGGCGCACTGTCTTGCCGGCCGTCGAGTCACAACGATTGATTATATCGCTATAAGCTCTGGCCTTGGCGGCGATGGCGTCGCTGACGCCCGGTTTTTTGAGATCGATCTTGGGGTCGTTATAGGCCATCAGCGCGTCCATGGCGGCGTTGGCGTCATAGATGCAGTCGGCCAGGACCACGATGCCGGCGGACTTGCGCAATTTGTAAAGGTCCTCGCGGATACCGATGAGCGTCTTCCGCGCGCCGTCCGGTTTGCCCATCTGGACCATCAGGTCGAGGCTCACCAGCCGCGTCGCGATGTCGGTCATCGTCGCAACATAGCGCGGGTTGCCGTCGAAGACGTGCGGCTGCCTGCCGGAAAAGCGGTTGAACAATGTTCTCCATGCCTCGCGCAGCCGGTCGATCTCGACCAATGCAAGGTCGAGATTGCCGTTGCGCAGATAGCCGATCGCCACCCGGTCATGAGCCGCGGCCTTTTCCACTGCTGCGTTGAAATCGGCCAGATCGTCGGCGCGGGCACTTGCGGACGCAGCCAATAATGCAAAGACGAGGATTGCGGCGCGCGCAGTGCTGGCAAGCATCATCATTCACCCAACCGTGACTCAGACTTATATGCTAATCCGAATATAACCCGCGCCGGTCAAGCGCGGCGAGGCGGAACGAGGCGCGTGGCTTAAGGCGGTTATCCATGGCTTTGACACGAAGACATATAGTGCTCGGCGCGGCTGCGTCAGGCGTGCTGGCGGCCTTGCCCGCGCAGGCTGACGGTCCCGTGTTGACCGCGGACGGGCTTTACAAGGAACCGTGGTTTCTCGACAGCTTCCTCAATCTTGCCGACGATCTGGAGGATGCCCACAAGGAGGGAAAGCGTTTCGTCATCATGTGGGCGCTTAAGGGCTGCCCCTATTGCAAGGAAACGCATGTCGTCAACTTCGCGCAACCGCGCATCGTCGACTACATCAAGGCGAATTTCGCGGTGCTCCAGCTCAACATCATCGGCTCGCTGGTGGTGACCGATTTTGACGGCGAGCAACTGTCCGAAAAAGCGCTGGCTGAGAAATACGGCGTGCATGCAACCCCGACCTTTCAGTTTTTCGGCGAGCGCGCCGCTGCGTTGAAATCGCTGCCGCCGCAAAAACGCGAGGTGGCGCGCACGGCCGGCTATCTGCTGCCGGACGATTTCCTTTCCATGTTCCGCTATGTGCGCGAGAAGGCCTATGACAAAGGTGGCTTCCGCGATTTCCTGAAAAGCCAGCCGAGCTGAACGCGCTCGGGACATTTTGCGTCGCGGCGGCAATTCGCCTATGAATTCGCCGGACCTTTCATCGATCCGGGATTTTCATGGCTAATCTGAGATTATCCGTTGCGGTCGGCCCCTATGACCGCACGCGCGCGCTGATTGACGGCAGCGTGCAAATTGACGGCGTCAAGCCCGCCTGCATGGTGCTTTCGCCGGAGGAAATCTTCTTTCGCGCCTTCCGCAACGGCGAATTCGATATCTGCGAATTGTCGCTATCGAGCTTCACGGTCAAAACGTCGCAAGGTCATTGCCCCTATGTCGGCGTCCCGGCATTCGTGTCGCGCGCCTTTCGCCACACCTCGATCTATGTGCGCACCGACCGGATCAAGACACCGGCCGACCTCAAAGGCAAAAAAGTGGGAGTGCCGGAATATCAATTAACCGCGAATGTGTGGGCGCGCGCCATTCTGCAAGACGATCACGGCGTCAAGCCGTCCGATATCCACTGGATTCGGGGCGGCATCGAGGACGCCGGCCGGCCGGAAAAGATATCCATCAAATTGCCGGCCGATGTGAAACTCGATGACGCGCCCAAGGGCAAATCGATTTCGGCGCTGCTGGCGGAAGGCGCAATCGACGGCTTCATCGCGCCGCGTCCGCCGTCGCTGCCGAAGGATACGCCGAATGTCGGCTGGCTGTTTCCCGATCCGGTGGCGGCCGCGACCGATTATTTCAAGCGCACCGGTATTTTCCCCATCATGCACCTGGTCGGCGTGCGGCGAACGCTCGCCGACAAGCATCCGTGGTTGCCGGGCGCGGTGTTCAAGGCCTTCGCGCAGGCCAAGGCCGTGGCGCTCGCGCAATTGAGCGACACCTCCGCAACCAAAGTGACGTTGCCTTTTGTCGAGGAGCGCCTGACGCAAGCGCGGGATTTGATGGGCGAGGACTTCTGGCCTTACGGTGTCGCTGCAAATCGCAAGACGCTCGAAACATTTCTCGCGCATCATCATTCGCAAGGACTGTCGTCCAGGCTGGTGAAAGTGGAAGAATTATTCCATCCCGGCACGCTTGAAACATTCAAATTGTGAGTGCCGGTCCCATGTCAAATATAAACGTGATGAGCGGTGGCGCGCCGAAAGAAGTGTTCGCGCTGCTCGTTCCGAAATTCGAGACAGCGGCCGGCGGGAAAGTCACGTTCACCTATGCGGTCATCAGTGCGCTGCGCGAGAAGATCGCCGCCGGCGAACAGGCCGATGTTCTGGTGATGCCGGTTCCGGTGCTTGAGGGCTATGTCAAAGAGGGCAAAGTTGCCCGCGGTAGCATCGTCACCTTCGGCACGGTCGCCATCAGTCTCGTGGTGCGGGATGGTGTCGCAAAGCCCGACATTTCGACAAAAGAGAAATTCCGCGCGGCCATGCTTGCTGCCCGCTCCGTGGTTTATCCCACGCCCGGTAAAACGCCGACCGGCACGCATATGGGCCAGGTGATGGAGCAACTCGGGATCGCCAACGCCATGGCCGAGAAGGTCATCCACAGGCCGGCGCTCGAGGGCGGTGTGGAACTGGTCGCGGCCGGCAAAGCCGACATGGGCATCTATCCGGCGAGCGAAGTGGTGAACATCAAAGGTTTGAGTTTGGCCGGCCCGTTGCCGGCAGGCATCGAACTCGACGTTGTCTATGGCGGCGCGGTTGCCGATGGCAGCACGGCGGGAGCGGCTTTCGTCAAATTCATGGCAGCGCCCGAGCATCGGGCCGTGTGGAAAGGCGCGGGCTTTACACCCGTTTGATGCTGTCGAGACCGCCGAGCCGGCCGATCAGCGCGTTGGCGCCAATTGCGAGCACGAACAGCACGATCAGCATGGCGTACATGCGCGGCATGTCGAAGGTCGAGTCGGCCTGCACGATCAGGAATCCGATGCCCTTGTTCGACAGTCGGGTTTCCGCCAGCAAAACGCCAATCAGCGCGAAGCCAAAGCCGAGCCGCACGCCGTTGACCACCGGGTGGCGCATCGCCGGCAGATAGATTTTCGTCACCATCTGCATCGTGCTGGCGCGAAAACTTTTGCCGACGCGGATCAGCACATTGTCGATCTGGCGCATCCCGGCGGCGACATTGAGCGCGACCGGAAAGAAACAGGAGATGGTGCCGAGCGCGATCTTGGACGGAGTTTCGATGCCGAACCACATGATGGCGATGGGCAGAAAGATGACCTTGGGCGTGGGACCGAGATAATAGAGATAGGGTTCGAAGGCCTTTGACAGGAACCGGTTGGCGCCGAGCACCATCCCAACCACGAGGCCCGATCCGCCGCCGATCAGCAGCGCCATCGCGACCTCGCCGGCGGTGACGCCGAGATTGTAATAATACCCACTGTGCGACAGCAGATCGATGATCGCGCGCGCGATTGAAAGCAGCGGCGGCACGACGTCGCTGTAAAGCAGGCCGGAACGGGCAAGCAATTCCCACAGCGCCAGCAGCGTGACGATGATCGCCACGCGCAGCAGCGTCACCTGGTTTGGCGGGGCAGTTTGCGTCAATCGGCCGGTCGCAGCCATCGCTCGATCCATTCCAATGCGACGAAAAATACCACGCTTACCAGGATGACGAAGCAGATTGCGGCGTAGGTGCCGCCGAGATCGTAGCGTTCGGCAAGGTCAGTAATGAGCGATCCGAGCCCGCCGTAATTGATCAGGTATTCGGTGCCGACGATGTTAATGAGCGCGAAAATCAGCCCGAGGCGCACACCGACGAAAATGGTCGGCAGCGAGGCGGGCAGCAGGATTTTCCAGAACTGCTGGCCGCGCGTCAGATTGAAGCTGCGGCCGACATCGACCAGCACCTTGCGGGTGGCCGAGATGCCTTCGATCGTTTTCAAGATCGCGGGCGGCAGCCCGGAGATGAAACCCATCATGACTATGGTCAGGGCATTACGCCCGAACACGACCAGGAACAGCGGATACATGATGACCAGCGGGGCGGCGGCCACGGAGGCGACCCAGGTCTCGCACGCCTTTTGCAGCAGCTTGAAACGGTGCATCAGCACGCCACCGGCAACGCCGAAAACCGTGAGCAGGACGCCGGCGGAAAGACACTCGCCCGCGGTAAATGCAAAGCGGCGCAAAACGTGCTCTTCGGCGACAATCCGGTACAGCGACGCGATGACTTCCGACGGCGGCGGCGCGACGTAACGATTGATGATGCCGGCCCTGATCAGAAATTCGATCAGCAGCAATGAGCCGATCAGCGTCGCCAGTCCGATTAGGCGAGGCGCCCAATCGTACCTGCCGGTGCGCGGGGCGCGAATGGCGGCGCCGGTCACGGCGTCGTGTCCCCAAGCAGGGCGTGGCTTTCTTCCTCGCGCATGCCGCGGCTCGCTTCTTCGCGCAAATCGTTCCAGATTTGCGCCACGTAGCGGCCGAAATCCTCGCTCCCCACGATGGCGGATGTGCGCGGCCGCGGTAGTGCGATATCCACGATGCGCTTCACCTTGCCGGGCCGGTAGGTCATCACCAGGATTCGGTCCGACATCTGCACAGCTTCCGTGATGTTGTGCGTAATGAGAAGCGTGGTTTGTTGTAGCTGCTGCTGGATGTGCAGCACCTTGTCGCCGAGCAAAAGCCGCGTCTGCTCGTCGAGCGCGGCGAAGGGTTCGTCCATCAGCAGGATTTTCGGCTCGGCGGCGAGCGTGCGCGCAAGCGAGACGCGTTGGCGCATGCCGCCCGAGAGTTCACCCGGATAGCGATTTTCGAAACCGTCGAGCCCGACCAGTGCGATGAAATGGCGCGCGCGTTCGACGCGTTGTTCGCGTTGCATGCCGATGAGTTCGAGCGGGAAGGCGACATTGTCGATGACGTTGCGCCAGGGAAATGTCGACTCCTCCTGGAACACCATCCCGATCGATGGATGCGGGCCGCTGACGGCTTCTCCGGCAACGCTGACCACGCCCTCGTGCTGGCTGAGCAGACCTCCGATCACATTGAACAAGGTCGACTTGCCGCAACCGGACGGGCCGATGATTGAGAGGAATTCTCCCGGCCGCACGGTGAACGAGACGTCGTCCAGCGCGGTAATCGGGCCTTCCGCGGTCTCGAACCGCACGGCGATGTTGTCCGCCACCAGAATGGCGTTGCCGTCGCCCGGCGCGGCAGCGGTCATCGCGCTAGCCGCTTTTGGGAGTCATCACCGCCGTCATGGCGGCGGAATAACCGGGCTCGACGCGCACATCGACGACCACGACCTGTCCGGCTTCGACCGCGGCGATGGCTTCTGCAAAGGTCGCCGCCAGATCGCCGATGGTATCGACCGGCCCGATACCGACGGCCCCTTGCGCGCGCGCCATCGCGGCGAGATCGATGTCGGGTTCGGAGATGCGCTGGCCGACCCAGCGGTTCTCGATCGGGCGATTGCGCATGCGCGCGACGCGCTCCTGGTGCAGTTCGTCGTTGAAGAAGGAGCGGTTGTTGGCGATCACGATCAGTAACGGAATTTTGTAATGCGCCGCCGTCCA
>DATATS010000037.1:0-19380 GCA_036268675.1 Pseudolabrys sp. | reverse complement strand
GGCCTCGCGCATGCGCGCCAGCACGCCGAGACCGTCAAGGTCGGGCATCACCAGATCGAGCACCACGCAGTCGATGCGCGGCCGCGGCTCGGCAGTCAGCATCCTGGCGGCCGCGTCGCCACCGTCCGCGAGCACGGCCTGATAGCCGAAGCGCTGGACCATATTTTCGATCAGTCGGCGCTGGACCGGATCGTCATCGACGATAAGCACGACTTCAGACATGGCGGTGGCCCCTCGCGGCATCGGATGTGCCGAATTGGTGCAATGTCGCCGGTTTGGCTTAATGGCCTGTTAAATGCGGGGCATAGGCGAGTGGCTGGGGCAGGCCGCCGCCGATATGTTGAAAACCCGGCAACCGCCATCGCATCGCCATGAGTGGCAGCCAATATGAATGGCACACTCGATGGCGTCTTGGCCTTCACCCTCATTCTCCCTTTTCACGCGAAACCCCCATTGCCAATGTCAAAAAACGCACCCCGCAAAAAATCCGCCAAATCCGCCAAGCCGCCGCAAAAGGCAGGCGCGCTGCCGGAGTGGAATCTGGACGATCTCTACACAGGACTCGACAGTCCGGCGCTCAAGCGCGACCTCGATGCCGCCGACGGCGAATGTGCCGCCTTCGAGCAGGCCTACAAGGGCCGGCTGCAGGCGATCGCTGCGGGTGCAACGGCGGGGTCCTCGCTCGCCGAAGCGCTCAAGCAACTGGAGGCGCTGGAAGACAAGCTCGGCCGGCTGATCTCCTACGCGTCGCTGGTTTACGCCGGCAACACCAGCGAGCCGGCGCGCGCCAAGTTCTATGGCGACGTGCAGGAGCGCATCACGGCGGCTTCGCTCCACCTTCTGTTCTTCACGCTCGAACTCAATCGCGTCGACGACGCGCGGCTTGAGGCCGCCATGCGCGATCCGGCGTTGGCGCATTACCGGCCCTGGATCGAGGATGTGCGCAAGGAGAAGCCCTATCAGCTTGAAGACCGGGTCGAGGAGCTCTTCCACGAGAAATCAGTGACCGGCTATTCGGCCTGGAACCGGCAATATGACGAAACCATTGCTGGCTTGCGCTTCAGGATCGGCGGCAAGTCGTTGACCATCGAGCCGGCGCTCAATCTGTTGCAGGACGCCAACGGGGCGAAGCGCAAGGCGGCGGCCGAAGGTCTCGTGCGGACCTTCAAGGATAATTTGCGCGGCTTTACGCTCGTCACCAATACGCTCGCCAAGGACAAGGAAATTTCCGACCGCTGGCGTGGCTTCAAGGACGTGGCAGCCTCGCGCCATCTGTCCAATCGCGTCGAGCCCGAAGTGGTCGAGGCGTTGGTCGCGTCCGTGCGCGCGGCCTATCCGCGGCTCTCGCACCGCTATTACGCGCTGAAGGCAAAGTGGTTCGGCAAGAAGCGTCTGCCTTACTGGGACCGCAACGCGCCGCTGCCCAAGGTGGCGCAACGCGCGATTCCGTGGGCCGATGCGCGCGCGACCGTGCTCACCGCCTACGGCGCGTTCTCGCCGAGGATGGCCGACATCGCCGACCGCTTCTTCGAGCACCGCTGGATCGACGCAGCGGTGCGGCCAGGCAAGCAGCCGGGCGCCTTCGCGCATCCGACGGTGCCGTCGGTACATCCTTACGTTCTGCTCAATTATCAGGGCAAGCCGCGCGACGTGATGACGCTCGCGCACGAACTCGGCCACGGCGTGCATCAGGTGCTGGCCGCGCCCAATGGCGCGCTGATGGCGCCGACGCCACTGACGCTTGCCGAGACCGCGAGCGTGTTCGGCGAGATGCTCACGTTCAAGAAGCTGCTGGCGCAAACCACCGACAAGAAACAGCGCAAGGCCATGCTCGCCGCCAAGGTCGAAGACATGATCAATACGGTCGTGCGCCAGATCGCGTTCTACTCGTTCGAACGCAAGGTGCATCTGGAGCGCCGCAACGGTGAACTCACCGCCGACAAGATCTGCGAGTTATGGATGTCGGTGCAGGCCGAGAGCCTCGGCCCGGCGATCGAATTGAAAGACGGCTACGAAGTGTTCTGGACGTATATCCCGCACTTCATCCACTCGCCTTTCTACGTTTACGCTTATGCGTTCGGCGACTGCCTGGTGAATTCGCTCTACGCGGTCTACGAGCATTCCGCGTCGGGCTTTGCCGAACGCTATCTCGAAATGCTGTCGGCCGGCGGCACCAAGCATCATTCCGAACTGCTGGCGCCATTCGGGCTGAACGCGAAAGATCCGAAATTCTGGGACGGCGGTTTGAGCGTGATCGCCAGGCTGATCGACGAGCTGGAGGCGCTGGAAGCGCGTTAGTTTTACGCGCGATCTTTTTCCAAAACCGGTTCACTCCCTAGTCGCAGTTGGGCCGCCCGCCGGTGGTCGTGAGCTGATACTCGATGCACTGCATCGTAATCGCGCGCGCCGGTTCATCCTCGCGCCGATAGCGATAAACTTTTCGGAAAATATCGGTGTCCTCGTCGCGGTGGCAGATCACGCGGTGCTTGTGGGAGGTCTTCTTCGACGACAATTCGGTCAGCGTGATTTTTCGTTTGTCATCGCCGGTGCGGTTGGCGGTGATGGTCTTGTCGAGGCCGTCATTGCCGTTGTTCGGGTCGTAGCCGGTGCTTTCGCCCTTGATCAGGCCATCGATCTTTTGGTCGAGCAATTTGTGCAGGTTTCCGAGCGGCGTTTTGCCCTCGACCACGTACATGGAATAGCGATTGAAGATCAGCTGCTGCCCGCCAAGCTGGCCCTGACAGCCCCAGGCCCATACGCCGGCAGACGCGTCGCTTGAAATAACGGTGAGGCACAGGAGCGCCCACAGGCACGCCGGAATTCGCGATGTCATGGGTCGTCTCATGCCCCCTTGCTCCTTATATTCGTAGCACAACGGCCCCGTCAGGTTCATGCCCAGCGACCTCGAAAAAAACCGCTTCTCCGCCCGCGCCCGCCGCTACGCCAATGTCGGCACCAAGGTCGGCGGCGTGGCGGCGCGCGTGGCGGGTCAACGGTTTCTCGGAGCGCCGGGCAGCCGCGGCGGCAACGCGCTGGCGCTGGCAGCAGCCCTTGGCGGCCTCAAAGGCCCGATCATGAAGGTGGCGCAACTGCTCGCCACCATTCCTGACGCGCTGCCGCCGGAATACGCCAACGAGCTGATCAAATTACAGAGTCAGGCCCCGCCCATGGGCTGGGCCTTCGTCAAGCGCCGCATGCAAGCCGAGCTCGGGCTCGACTGGCAAGGCAAGTTCAAGGAGTTCGAGCATCATCCGGCGGCGGCCGCTTCCCTCGGGCAGGTGCACAGAGCGCGCGCGCCTGGCGGCGAAGAGCTGGCCTGCAAGCTGCAATATCCCGACATGCAGTCGGCGGTGGAAGCGGACCTGAACCAGCTGCAACTGCTGTTCGCGATCCGCAAGCGCTTCGATCCGGCGATCGACACCACCGAGATCGCCGTGGAAATCGGCGCGCGCCTGCGCGAGGAACTCGATTACACGCGCGAGGCCAAACATGTCGCGCTCTATCGCACCATGCTCGGCGGCGAAAAGGCGATCCGCGTGCCCCAGGTGTGGCCGGAATTATCGACCGGCCGTCTGCTCACGCTCGATTGGCTGACCGGCAGCAAGATGCTGGCGCATAAAGACGCGTCGCTCGACATCCGCAATCGGCTAGCGAGCGCCATGTTCACCGCCTGGTGGTTTCCGTTCAGCCGCTTCGGCGTCATTCATGGCGATCCGCATCTCGGCAATTACACCGTCTTCAACGACGATAACGAACCCGCCGGCATCAATCTGCTCGACTATGGCTGTATCCGCATTTTCCCGCAGAGCTTCGTCGGCGGCGTTGTGGAGCTCTATCGCGGGCTGCTCACCGGCGATGACGCGTTGGTGGTGCATGCCTACGAGACCTGGGGCTTCAAGCGGCTCAACCGCGATTTGATCGAGGCGCTCAATATCTGGGCGCGTTTCATTTACGGCCCCATGCTGGACGACCGCGTGCGCAGCATTGCCGACGGGGTCAAGCCATCGGACTACGGCCGCAAGCAGGCCTTCCAGGTGCACCGCGCGCTCAAGGCGCTGGGGCCGGTGACCGTGCCGCGCGAATTCGTGTTCATGGACCGCGCCGCCGTCGGCCTTGGCGCGGTGTTCCTGCATCTGGCGGCGGAACTCAATTTCCATCGTCTGTTCCACGAGGCGATCGAGAATTTCTCGGCCGCCGAGGTCGCAGCGCGGCAGAACGCCGCGCTGGTGGCGGCCGGGCTGGAAAACATTCCGTCATCCTCAGGGTGACGGACATAGAGCGCCGTTGCCCTTGGCGGCCAATTGCGCTAACCCCACTGCCGCCGCGCTTATCGAGATTCCGGAGACAATCCCCATGGCCGACCACGGCATCGTCGAATACGCCACCGCCACAGGCAACGACTATCCCGCCCACGAAGAAAGCTACGAACGCTTCATCTTTTTCACCTTCACCGGCATCATCCACGTCATCAACCTGCTGTTCGGCCTGGCGGTCGGCGGCGTGATGGGGCACTGGCTGCTGGCGGTGCCGATTTTCCTCATCGCCGTCATCGGCGCGGTGACGGGCCTGGTCGGCGGATCGAAGAATTCCAGCTATGTGGCCTTCGCGATCTGCTTCCTGATCTTTGCCTACGCCGGCGTTTCCTGACCGCGCGCGGGCTCCAACCGGGGCCCCTCGGCTTTCGTTTATTTCACCCGCTGAAGCGGGGAGGCGGCAATGCGAATAGCAGTTGCACGGGAATCCGACGCTGGCGAACCGCGCGTCGCCGCCACGCCCGAAACCGTCAAGAAGCTCAAGGCGCTCGGTGCCGACGTTGCGGTTGCGCGCGGCGCCGGCGTTGCGTCCGGCATTGCCGACGCCGATTACGAGGCCGCCGGCGCGACCATCGGCGAGACCGTCACCAAGGACGCCGACGTGGTGCTGAAAGTGCGCCGGCCGGCGCCGAACGAACTCGCGTCTTACAAGAAAGGCGCGCTGGTCATCGCCATCATGGATCCGTTCGGAAACGAGGCGGCGCTCAAGCAGATGGCCGACGCTGGTTTGATCGCGTTCGCCATGGAACTGATGCCGCGCATCACGCGCGCGCAATCGATGGATGTGCTGTCGAGCCAGGCCAATCTCGCCGGTTATCGCGCGGTGATCGACGCGGCCGAGGAATACGGCCGCGCCTTCCCGATGATGATGACGGCGGCCGGTACCGTGCCGGCGGCGAAAATATTCATCATGGGCGTCGGTGTCGCCGGGCTGCAGGCGATCGCCACCGCGCGGCGGCTGGGCGCCATCGTCACCGCGACCGACGTGCGCCCCGCCACCAAAGAGCAGGTCGAAAGCCTGGGCGCCAAGTTTCTCGCCGTCGAGGACGAGGAATTCAAGAATGCGCAGACCGCGGGCGGCTACGCCAAGGAGATGTCGAAGGAATATCAGGACAAGCAAAAGGCGCTGACCGCCGAGCACATCAAGAAGCAGGACATCGTCATCACCACGGCGCTCATTCCCGGCCGTCCGGCGCCCCGCCTCGTCACCAAGGAGATGGTCGCCTCGATGCGCGCCGGCTCCGTGATCGTGGATCTGGCGGTCGAGCGCGGCGGCAACGTGGAAGGCGCCAAGCCCGGCGAAGTCGTGCAGATCGGCGGCGTCAAGATCGTCGGCCATCTCAACGTGCCGGGACGGCTGGCGGCCTCCGCGTCGGCGCTTTATGCCAAGAATCTTTTGACGTTCGTCGATACGCTGATCGACAAGAAAGAGAAAAAACTCGCGGTCAACTGGGACGACGAGATCGTCAAGGGCACGTTGCTCACGCGCGACGGCGCGATCGTTCATCCGAATTTCAAGCCGAAGACGGCGGCCTGAGGAGAAGCCCATGGACCACATCGCCACTGCCGTCGATCCCTTCGTGTTCCGGCTCTCTATTTTCGTGCTGGCCGTGTTCGTCGGTTATTACGTGGTTTGGTCGGTGACGCCGGCGCTGCATACACCGCTGATGTCGGTGACCAATGCTATTTCCTCGGTGATCGTGGTGGGCGCGCTGCTTGCGGTTGGCGTTGCGCTGATTGCCGATCACAACGGCACGCTTATCGCGCGCGGGCTCGGCTTCGTCGCGCTGGTGTTTGCGTCGGTGAATATTTTCGGCGGCTTCCTTGTCACCCAGCGCATGCTGGCGATGTACCAGAAAAACAAGAAGTGACGTCGATGGTCACCCCCAAAATCAGCGACGTGTCCCGGGCGCAGCGCAGCACGAAGTGGTGCGCTGCAGACCCGGGACCTTTCCGGTCTCCGGATTTGCGGCGGTCCCGGATCAGCGGTGCATCGCTGCGCGCTGCACCGCGTTCGGGACACGGCGGAGTAAGCGCATGAGCGAAAATCTCGCCGCCCTGCTTTACCTGGTCGCCGGCGTCTTGTTCATCCTGGCGCTGCGCGGCCTGTCGAGCCCGGATTCGAGCCGGCGCGGCAATCTGTTCGGCATGGTCGGCATGGCCATCGCGATTGCGACCACGCTCGCCTCGCATCCGCCGGCAGACCCCGTTGCCTGGGCGCTGGTCGTAGGCGGCATCGCGCTCGGCGGCGGCATTGGCGCGGTGATCGCCCGAAAAGTGCCGATGACCTCGATGCCGGAACTAGTCGCCGCCTTCCACTCGCTGGTCGGCATGGCGGCGGTGCTGGTCGCGGCGGGCGCGTTCTATGCGCCGGCGGCTTTCGACATCGGCAGCGAAGGCCATATCCACCACCAGAGCCTGATCGAAATGTCGCTCGGCGTCGCCATTGGCGCCATCACCTTCACCGGCTCGGTGATCGCGTTCCTGAAACTGTCCGGCCGCATGAGCGGCAAGCCGATCATGCTGCCGGCGCGCCATGTCATCAACATTGCGCTCGCCGCCGCGTTGATCTTCTTCATCGTCAGCTTCTATTGGCATCAGACCGCGATCGAGTTCTGGGCGATCGTCGCACTCTCGCTGGCGCTTGGCGTGCTCATCATTGTGCCGATCGGCGGCGCCGACATGCCGGTCGTCATCTCGATGCTCAATTCCTATTCGGGGTGGGCGGCGGCCGGCATCGGCTTCACGCTCGGCAACACAGCCTTGATCATCACCGGCGCGCTGGTCGGCTCCTCCGGCGCGATCCTGTCCTACATCATGTGCAAGGGCATGAACCGCAACTTCTTCTCCGTCATCCTCGGCGGCTTTGGCGGCGAAGTGGCGGGGCCGGGTGCGGGCGCCGAACAGCGGCCGGTCAAGCTCGGCTCGGCCGACGACGCCGCCTTCATCCTGAAGAATTCGTCGAAGGTCATCATCGTGCCGGGGTACGGCATGGCGGTGGCGCAGGCACAGCACGCGCTGCGGGAAATGGCCGACAAGCTCAAGAAGGAAGGCGTCGAAGTGAAATACGCCATCCATCCGGTGGCGGGGCGCATGCCCGGCCATATGAACGTGCTGCTGGCGGAAGCGAACGTGCCCTACGACGAAGTGTTCGAGCTGGAAGACATCAATTCCGAATTCGCGCAGGCCGATGTCGCCTTCGTCATCGGCGCCAACGACGTGACCAATCCGGCGGCGGAAGACGACAAGACCTCGCCCATTTACGGCATGCCGGTCTTGCAGGTGTGGAAAGCCGGCACGGTAATGTTCATCAAGCGCAGCCTTGCCTCGGGCTACGCCGGCATCGACAACCCGCTGTTCTACCGCGACAACACCATGATGCTGCTCGGCGACGCCAAGAAGATGACCGAGCAGATCGTCAAGGCGATGTAGCGATCACTCGCCGACGAAAGATGTGGTGTCGGTCGATCGCTCGTATTTGAGCGTGAGCTTCTCAAGCTGGCATAGATTGACGTTGCGCCAGAGCACGTCCGGATAGCCGGGCTCCTCCCACGAAATCCGGAAATTCCATACGCAGCCGTGATCGGCGGTGTTGAACTTCACGTAGATGTCCTCGCCGTCCGCGAAAACTCTACCCAATTCGTTTTCGGACCAGTCGTTATCGCCCGGATTGTTGAAGCCGAGAAACTTGATGCCGTAGCCGGTGCCGTTGACCACGGTCACGTTCCGCTGGTCGGCCGCCAAAGATGACGGTCCGCCGAGTGCCGCGGCTGCGACAACCAGTGCAACAAACAACGCTTTCATGATGTTCGCCCCGTATTTGAATCCCGCGGGAAGTCTCCGCAGCGCGCATTATGGCGCGGCCGGCATAAAGTCAGCGTAAAGATTAGGGGTCTGCGGCTAGAGCTTTCGGATCATGACATAGGCGTCGACCGGCCCGAGCGCCGGATGTGCGAAAGCGCCGGGCAATGTGCCGACAATCGCAAACCCCATGCTCTGCCACAGTTTGACCGCGCGCTCGTTGGCGGCGACGACGAAATTGAACTGCATCGCCTCGAAGCCGCGCGCCTTGGCGTGCCCCAGCGAATGCGCGCACATCGCGCGCGCCACGCCGCGGCCAAAGGTGTCCCGCGCGGTCATGTAGCCGCAATTGCAGACATGGGCGCCGCCGCCGCGCTGGTTGGCGCGCAGATAATAGGTGCCGACAATGTGGCCGCCGTCTTCGGCAACGAACACCTCGTGGCCCGGTGTGCGCCAATACGCCAGCGCCTCGGCGCGCGAAATGTCGCGCGGGATCGGATAGGTCTCGCCGGCGCGAAAGGTCGGCCCGATGATTTGCCAGATGGCGTCGTCGTCGGAAGGCGTGGCCGGGCGGATCGTGGCTGCGGATGTCATGTCCGCCGTGCTAGCATTTTTTCACGGTCCGGCTGAAGCCATTCCTGACCGCGCTGGCGCGGGCCGGCGCGGGATTCTGGGCGCGATTGCGCCCCGATTTGAACGCTCCATGCAACCAAGGCCGCCGCTGCGGCGTTGGTTTTGCGGGGACGTTGGGGGAATGGAGGACTCACGCTGTGAGCAGACAAATCGGACGCTATGCCTGGGCGATCGCGGAAGGCTATATCCCGCCGGCCTCGACCGGAAAAAGCCGCGAGCTGAACAGCCACGAAACGGTCTGCATCCTCAACGCCAGCGATGCCGACGCCAGGGTCGAGATCACCGTCTATTTTGCCGACCGCGAACCGTCCGGCCCCTATGTGTTCGATGTGGCTGCGCGCCGCACGCGGCATTTGCGTTTCAACGACTTCAAGGACCCGGCGCCGATCCCGGTGAATACCGATTTCTCCACCGTCATCGTCTCGAACGCGCCCATCGTCGTGCAGCATACGCGGCTCGACAGCCGGCAGGCCGAACTGGCGCTACTCAGCACCATGGCCTATCCGCTCGACGAGTGAGCCGACGCGCGCCTGTGCTATGACGCGCTCATGACGACGCTGAAATGGCTCCTGATCTTTGCCGTCGCCGCATATGGCGGGCTGCTCGCGCTGATGTACGTCTTCCAGCGCGCGCTGGTATTTTTCCCCGACGCCCGTCGCGTTGCGCCGGCCCTTGCGGGATTGCCGCAGGCCGAGGAAATCCGGCTGACCAGCGAGGATGGCGAAAAGCTGATCGCCTGGCATGTCGCGCCGCGCGCGGAGAAGCCGGTGGTGCTTTATTTTCAGGGCAATGCCGGCGGCCTCGATCTGCGCGCCGGACGCTTCCAGTGGCTGACTGCGGATGGCAACGGTCTCGTCGCGTTGTGCTATCGCGGCTTTGGCGGATCGAGCGGCAAACCGAGCGAGCAGGGGCTGTTCCGCGACGCGCGCGCCGCCCACGACTTTGCCGCCGCGCGCTATGGCGCAAGCCGGCTGGTGTTATGGGGTGAGTCGCTCGGCACCGGCGTCGCCGTTGCGCTTGCCGCCGAACGCAGCGTCGGCGCGGTGATCCTCGATGCCCCGTTTACGTCCGCGGCCGATGTGGGTGCGGCGGCTTATCCATTCGCGCCGGTGCGCTGGCTGATGCGCGACCCGTTCCGGTCGGACGCCCGCATCGGCAAGGTCACGGCGCAGCTTTTGGTGCTGCATGGCGAGCAGGACCGCATCGTGCCCATCCGTTTCGGCGAACGGCTGTTCGCGCTCGCCAACGAGCCCAAACGCATGGTGCGCTTTCCCGAGGGCGGTCACGTCAATCTCGATGACTACGGCGCGGCCGGCGTAGTGAAGGAATTTCTGGCGGGGTTGACCGCCTGAACCTGGCGCGGGTTCAAGCCTTGACGGCGCAGACGAAATACTGCCCGCCGAGCGGCAGCCAGCCCATGACATCTTCCAGCCGGCGCAGCGCAGCCAGCGCGCCCGGAAAGAAGAGGCAATAGCCCGAACGGACGATGCCGAATTGCGCCTCGCGCATGCGCGCGACCGTCTCTCGCCTGGACAGCAGCACCGCGTCGGCGTCAAACGGGCAGATGTTCACCAGGTGCCGTGTCACCGGATTGAACGGATTGTGCTCGAAGATGACCAGTCGTCCGCCGGGCTTGAGCCGCTCACGGCAATAGCGCAGCGCGTCCTGCCGCTCGGCCGGCGGGATGTGATGAAAGACGCAGGACGCCAGCACCAGATCGAAGCGGGGCTCGGCCGCAAGCTCGTCCATGCCGAAAAACGCGGCCGCCGGATTTTCGCGCCGCGCCAGCGTGAGACTTTCCGCGGATGGGTCGCAACCGGCAAGTTCGGCCGCCGGAAACGCCGCGCGTAAGTGCGGCATGCTGCGGCCGATGCCGCAGCCGAAGTCGAGCACCGCGCGGGCTTCGCCGGCGAGCCGCCTGGCGAGCGCGATCTTGTAGCGGGCGAAATAATCGCTGTCGCTCTCGAAGAAGTTCGTCTGCCCGGCGATGAGCGCGTCGTAGCGGGCGGCATAGTGATCGAAATCGACCTGCGCCAAGATATGGTCTCCTGCCGGAGCGTTTCGCCCGGCACCGCTTCCACTTAGGCCATCAGGGATAACAAAGCGTTGCCGGGCCTGGCGGTCGCGAAAAGCCCCGCGCGGCATCACCCGCGCGGGGCTCGCGGAACTTGTCGTTCCGTCGTCCGATCTCAAAGTTTTGGAGGTTCAAGATGGACCGCGCCATCATAGCCAGCATTGTGGCGGCTCGTTGATGGTGGCCCGGATGATCGTCCCTATAAACTCCTCATTCGTGCCCGCATTTCGCCCGAAACCGGCGATGGGAAATGTAACGAGCGCGCGTCGCCTAAAACGCCTGATAGCTCTGGCCGAAGCGGCCGCCCACGCGCTCGAAGCCGTCACGGGCCGGCTGATAGGTCTGGTCGATATTCATGGCGCGTGCGTAGGAACCGGCGGCCTTCTGCTTGTCGCCGAGCCGTTCGTAGGCGAGCCCGCGGCTGGTCCAGGCCTGCACGTTCTGCGGCTCGATGCCGACCGCCTCGTCGAGATCGCTGGCGGCATTCTTGTAGTTCTTCACGGCGACGAAGCTTAAGCCCCGCGCGATATAGGGCGCGGCCTGCTGGGTGGAGAGCCCGATCGCCGTGGTGAAATCGTCGATCGCGAAATTATGCTGCCGCTCGCTTTGATAGAGCAGGCCGCGGTTGTAATAGGCCTGCGCGTTGTCGGGCCGGATGGCGATGGCCTTGTTGAAATCCTTGAGCGCCGGCAGCGGCTTTTTCTCCTGGCGATAGACCATGCCGCGGCCGAGATAACCCACCGCGTAGTCCGGATCGATTTGGACGGCCTTGTCGTAATCGGAGAGCGCGAGATCGAGCTTGCCGGTCTCGCGATAGACCAGCCCGCGATTGGCATAGGCCTGCGCGTATTTGGGGTCGATCGCGATGGCGTTGTTGAAATCGGCGAGCGCTTCCGCATAGCGGCCGGCCTGGCCGAGCACCGAGCCGCGCATGTTGTAGGCCTGCGGGTCCTTGGGATTGTGCCGCACCACGTCGGTGAGCGAGGCGATATTGGCGGGCGAACTCGCGTAGATCGCGTCTTCGCTCTCGGGCGCAGTGCCGGCGCTGTTGAAGGCGGTGGTCGAGCAGGCGGCAAGCGCCAGTGCAAAAACCGGCGCAACAACGTTCCGCAAGGCAGTCCTGTTCACGCGCGTCATCGGGCCGTCCAGCAACCTGCGCCCGCTCCGGCCCCTTAAGGTCCGGCGACAGGCGTTTCCAAACCGTACCCCTTGAAAGCAATAGCGCGGGCCAATCCTGCCCGCGCCACTTTATCTTGTCGACAGTGACTGCGTGGCGTTTCGTCTCAGCCGAAACGCGGCGGGCCGCCGCGGCCGCGTCCACCGCCGCCGGGGCCGCCAGGTCCGCCGGCGCCGGGCACCACGCGCGGCTTCATCGGCAGCAGGCCTTCGCGCTGCATCTTCTTGCGCGCGAGCTTGCGGGCGCGGCGGACCGCTTCCGCCTTTTCGCGCGCTTTCTTTTCGGAGGGTTTTTCGTAATGGCCGCGGAGTTTCATCTCGCGGAAAATACCCTCGCGCTGCATCTTTTTCTTGAGCGCCTTGAGGGCCTGATCGACGTTGTTGTCGCGAACGAGAACTTGCACTGCTGCTCCTTCGTAGATCCGGGATCGGGTTTAGGGGCCGAAAGCCCTGTATTGGCGGGCCTTCCGAGTCGGGCGGCTCTAGCAGAAAAGGGGCCACGAGTCCATTGGAAGCGGGCCCAAAGGCCCGTTCCAGGCCCGCCGTTCATAGGGGGAACCGGGGTTGCGCACCGTCTACCCACAACGCGATTTGGCGGCGGGACACCCTGGATAGTATGGTGCCGCAGGATTATTTTTCCCCTTCAACTTGCATACGGGATCAGGCTGTGGACGCTCAATTATCAGACCGCGTGGCGACGACGAATACTCCAGACGCCCTCGTCACCGAGGGAAAAACCAAGAAGATCTACCGGATCAAAGGCAGCGCCGACCGGGTGACGGTCGTCGCCAAGGACGACATCACCGCCGGCGACGGCGCCAAGCACGATATCGTGCCCGACAAGGGCCGGCTCGCCACCGCCACCACGTCCAACGTGTTCCGCCTGCTCAAGGACTGCGGCGTGCCCGTCGCATTCGAAGCCCAGGACAGCGCGATTTCGTTTTCCGCGCCCAATTGCGAGATGCTGCCCTATGAGGTGGTGACGCGGCGCGAGGCGCACGGCTCTTATCTGAAGCGCAACCCGCATCTGACGAAGGGGCAACTGTTCCCGCATCTGATCGTCGAGTTCTATCTCAAGACCAAGGACAAGGACTGGAAGGGCAAACCGCTCGTCGCCGACGATCCGTTCATGCAGTTCTCGGATGACGGCAAGCAGATCAAGCTGTTCAACCCGGCCAAGCCCTTGCAGGGGCAGGAGCCGTTCCTTGTGCTGCCGACCTCGGAAGTGTTCTCGCGCGCCGACGAAGGAAAGCTCTTTCCCGAGATGGCCCGCATCGCGCGCCGAGCCTTTCTGGTGCTTGAAAAAGCCTGGCAGCTCGAGGGCGGCACGCTCGTCGATCTCAAGGTCGAGTTCGGTTACGACGGCAAGGGCAATCTGCTGCTCGCCGACGTGATCGACAACGATTCATGGCGCGTGGTGGAGAGCGGAGCCTATATCGACAAGCAGGTCTATCGCGACGGCGGCACGCTCGACACCGTGGCGGCGAAATACCGTCACGTCGCGGAGGTGACCGGCCGGTTTCATGTGCCGCACCAGCGCATCATCCTGTGGCGCGGTTCGGACAAGGACAACCCGGAAGCCTTCAGCAAGGCGCTCGGCGATCTCGCGGACATGATGACGGTGGTGACCTGCTCGATCCATAAGGAGCCGGTGCGGGGCGCTGCGACGCTCTATCGCATGTTGCAGGAAGTGCCCGACACGGTGGTGATCGCCTTTATCGGGCGCTCGAACGGAGCGGGACCCGTTTTGTCGGCGCTCTCGACCGCGCCGGTGATCACCGTGCCGGCGAGCGTCAAGGATTTCCCCGAGGACATCTGGTCGTCGTTGCGGGCACCGAGTTCGACGCCGGTGATGACCGTGCTGGAGCCGTCCAACGCGGTGCTCGCCGCGCTTCAAATCCTGTCGGGCCGCAACCCGCGGCTTTACGCGCACGTCCGCGGTGAGATCGAAAACCGTACGGTGAATACGATTTCATTATGAGCGGCGGTCCGCCCCAGGGACAGGCGGAGCAACTTCTGGCCGAGATCGCGCGGCTCAAGGACGATCTCATCCGCGCCGAACGGCGGATTGCCGAACTGGAAGCGCGCGCCGACGTCGATCCGCTGCTCGACATCCTCAACCGGCGCGGCTTCGAGCGCGAGCTCAGGCGCTCGCTCGCTTTTGTCGCGCGCTACGGCACACAGGCAGCACTCCTCTACATCGATCTCGACGGCTTCAAGGTGGTCAACGATCGCCACGGCCATGCCGCCGGCGACGCGCTGCTCAAGGCGGTGGCGCGTGAATTGACCGCGCGGGTGCGTGCGAGCGACGTGGTCGGCCGCCTCGGCGGCGATGAATTCGGCGTCCTGCTTTGGCACGTTGGGGACACGCTGGCGGCGGGCAAGGCGCGCGAATTGGAAGAGTGCATCGCGAGCGCCAAAATCGCGCACGGTGCGGCGCAACTGAGCGTCGGCGCCAGCGCCGGCATGGCGGCATTGCGCGGCGATCTCGACGCAGCGGCGCTGCTCGATGCGGCGGACAAGGCGATGTATGCGCGCAAGAAGGACAGGCGGGCGTGATTTTTTTTGTCGTCCGCGGCAGCAAATCTAGGCAATAATATCCGGCGTCAACTGGTCCTCGATGCGGCGGATGGTGTCGCGCAAGACCAGCTTGCGCTTCTTCAGACGCTGCACCTGAATGAGGTCGGAGCCCGGCGAGAACGCCAGCGCCGCGATCGCGGCGTCGAGGTCGCGATGTTCCTGCTGCAGGCGCGCCAACTGCTCCCGCAACTCGCGTTCTTCCTCTTGCGTCATCGCCACCGCTGGTTCGCTTCGCCCTGGCCTTCGAACTTTGGCAAAGCTACCAATAATTATCGCGTTTTCCACAAGCCCGTTCAAGCGCCGGGAAAATCGCCGGCAATCAAGGGGTTTGCGAAGAGTTCGCGCGCGATTGCCGCGCTGCAAGGGCGGGTGTATCGTCGCCCTTGATCTGAGTCTGGGGTAAACTTAGGTGTCTGGGAGCCACTGATTGAGGAGACACGATGGATGTCGATGCAATCGCATATTACGGAACTCGAGAAAAAACATCAGGCGCTCGAAGAGGAAATCAACGACTGCCTGACCCACCCCGCGATCGATGACCTGAGAGTCGTGGAACTCAAGCGTAAGAAGCTACTGGTGAAGGACGAGATCGAGCGGTTGCGGCATAACGGCAGCGCCAGCGTCCACTGATCGCTTCACCCTGACGGTCCAGTTTATAAGGCTTTTACAACCGCCGGCTCGCGGCCTGCGAGGCGGCGGTTTTGCGTTGCGGGCTGGCGCGCAATGCCGGCAGGCGCACGGCCACGCCCGGCTCGAGCTTTGCCGCCTTGCCGCCATAGTTTTCGGGCGCTATGGATACCAAGCGATAAGAGGGTGAGGTCATGACACATTCGACGACGCGCCATTATGCCTTGCTGTTCGCCGCCGCCTGCGGCTTTGCTCTCATGGCCGCGCCTGCCGCGCACGCCTTTACCGTGGAAAACCAGGACAGCAGCGGCGCCAGCAACATGTTCCTCAACGGCCCCGGCACCTCGGCCGATCCGGACGACAAGCTCACCTCCGGCTTCGGCAGCGGGAAGAGCACCTTCAAATCGGGCGACACGACCATCCGGTTCGGCTCGCAGGGTTCGTTCGATCAGCGCTACGATTCGAACAGCATGTTCAAGCAGTACGATTCCGGCAACGGCCACTGAGGCGCCGCCGCCTAGCGCTTGCGCGACAGAAATGCCGCGAAGGCGGCCTTTGCCTCCGGCGATTTCAATCTCCGCTGAAAAATATCGGCCTCATGGTCGCTGCGCGCGACGATCTCCTCAATCGGCCCGCGCAGCAGCGTGCGTGCGATCTTGACGCTTTCCGGCGGCAGCGCGGCGATCTCGCGCGCGGCGGCAAGCGCCGTTTCCTCCAGGTCGCGCGGCGCGACAACCTGATTGACGATGCCGGCTGCCTTTGCGTCGTCGGCGGACAGGGGCCTGCCCATCGCCAGCAGCGAAAAGGCGCGGGCATGACCCATCATGCGCGGCGCGATCAGCGAGGAGGCTGCTTCCGGCGCCAGGCCGAGCGGGACGAACGGCGTCGACAGCCGCGCGTCGGTGCCTGCGACCACATGGTCGCAATGCAGCAGCATCGTCGTGCCGATTCCGACCGCGATGCCGGAGACGGCGGCCACCAGCGGCGTCTCGCAGCGCATCAGCACATGCAGGAAACGCAGCACAGGTGCCGCGAGCGCGCCGCTTTCACTCGCTTTCACGAAATCGCCGATGTCGTTGCCGGCGGTGAAGGCGCCCGGCGCGCCGGCGATGAGAATACAACGCAAGTCCGCCCACCGCTCCTCCATCGCGTCGGACATTGCGTCATACATCGGCAGCGTGAGCGCATTCTTCTTGTCGGGCCGGTTCATCCGGATCGTGCGGATGGGTCCATCGTCGGTGATCAGGATGTCGGGCATGGTGACGCTTTCTATCACATGCGACCTGCCTGCGCGCAGGCCGCCTGAAGATGTTGCTGCAAATCCGGATGCCGTGCGTTATAAGGCCGTTGCAGCGGAGGAGCGTTATGCGGTTTGCAACAATGCTTGTGGCCTTGGTGTGCCTTGGCGGTTGCGCACAATACGATGCCGCGCGAGAGGCGAACCTGGCCGCGGCGGCGCAGGCGAAAGCCGCCGCCGATGACGCGAATTGCCGATCGTCGGGCGCGCAGCCGGGCTCCCCCGTTTACGAGGACTGCCGGACAAGGTTTGCAAACCAGCACGCCCAGGAGACAGACAGACAGCGCAGGCTCGCCAACGAAATGCTGGATGCGCCTCCGGTCATGCGCCCTCCCGGCCAATAGCCGGGCGGCGCTGCGGTCTCAAACGCTTTTCGCCATTTCTCTCAGCTTGAACTTCTGAATCTTCCCCGTGCTGGTCTTGGGGATGTCCGCGAACACCACATGGCGCGGGCATTTGTAGGAGGCGAGCTGCGTCTTGCACCATTGCATCAGCTCGTCGGCGGAGGCCTTCTGTCCCGCTTTCAATTCGACGAAGGCGCACGGCGTCTCGCCCCATTTGTCGTCGGGCATGGCGACGACGGCGGCGGCGGACACGGCCGGGTGCTTGTAGAGCGCGTCTTCCACTTCGATCGATGAAATATTTTCGCCGCCCGAGATGATGATGTCCTTGGAGCGATCTTTAAGCTGGATATAGCCGTCGGGATGGATCACGCCGATGTCGCCGGTGTGAAACCAGCCACCGGCAAAAGCAGCATCGGTCGATTTCGCGTTTTTCAGATAGCCCTTCATCACGACGTTGCCGCGCATCGTCACTTCGCCGAGCGCCACGCCGTCGCGCGCGACCGGCTGCATGGTTTCGGGATCGCGCACGTCGAGCGCTTCCAGCGCGCCGTAACGCACGCCCTGGCGCGATTTCTTCGCCGCCTGCTCGGCGAGCGACAGCGCGTCCCATTCCTCGTGCCAATCGTTCACGACCGAGGGCCCGTAACATTCGGTCAGTCCATACAAATGCGTGACGTTGAAGCCGGCATCTTTCATCGCGGCGAGCACGGCCTCGGGCGGTGGCGCCGCGGCGGTGAAGAATTCGACCACGTGCGGCAGGGGCTTCTTCTCCGACGCCGGCGCGTTGAGCAGCGTCGCCATCACGATCGGCGCGCCGCACAGATGCGTCACTTTATGAGCGGCAATCGCGTCATACATCGCCGGCGCACGCACCGCGCGCAGGCAAACGTGAGTGCCGGCGACGACCGAGATCGACCAGGGAAAGCACCAGCCGTTGCAGTGGAACATGGGCAGCGTCCACAGATAAACAGGGTGCTTCGCCATGTTGCAGGTGACGATATTGCCCACCGCCAAAAGCGACGCGCCGCGGTGGTGATAGACGACGCCCTTGGGATCGCCTGTCGTTCCCGATGTGTAATTGAGCGTGATGGCGTCCCATTCGTCGTCCGGCATCGACCAGGCGAGATCAGGATCGCCTTGCGCGATGAAGTCCTCGTATTCGATGTCGCCGATGCGCTCGCCCGCTCCGGTATATTCCGGATCGTCGTAATCGATCACCAGCGGCTTTGCTTTGCAGAGCGCCAGCGCGTCCTTCATCACTTTGGAAAATTCGCGGTCGACGATCACCACCTTGGCTTCGCCGTGATCGAGCGAGAAGGCGATGATGGCTGCGTCGAGCCGCGTGTTGAGCGTGTTGAGCACGCCCTTCGTCATCGGCACGCCGTAGTGAGCCTCAAGCATCGCCGGCGTATTGGCGAGCATCGCCGCCACCGTGTCGCCGCGCTTGATGCCGCGCTTCGCCAGCGCCGAGGCGAGCCGGCGCGAGCGCGCGTAGAATTCGGCGTACGAGCGCCGCAAGCGTCCATGGATGATCGCCGTATGCGCCGGGAAGACGCTCGCCGCGCGCTCGAGAAATCCAAGCGGCGTCAGCGGCTGGAAATTGGCCGGATTGCGGTCGAGATCGGTATCGTAAGGCGATTTCGCCATTGCTCGCGTTCCCCCTGGTGCGAATAGGTTAGCCAAGGAGAAGGCGTCGAAGCAATGCTGTCATGCCCCGCGCAGGCGGGGCATCCAGTCCTTATGACGCTGTCGATGATGACTGGATCATCCGCCTTCGCGGATGATGACAATCTTTGGCTTTCAGCCGTGCAGAATTCCCGTCACGCCCGAGCGCACCAGTTCGAGCGAGATGAGAAACATGATCACCAGCGTGATCCGGTAGAACACCTCCTGCGGCGTGATGCGCACCATCCAGAATCCGAGCAGATTGGCGGCGATGGCGAGCGGCAGCAGCACGGCGGAGGTCGCCATGCCCTTGGTCGAAAACTGGCCGAGCGCGACATAAGGCACGACCTTCATCCAGTTCAGAATCGCGAACACGAATGCGTTGGTTGAGACATAGACCATCTTGGGCAGATTGAGTCGCAGCACGTACATCTGATAAGGCGGCCCGCCGGCCTGGCAGATGGTCGAGGTAAAGCCCGAAATCGATCCCCAGAACACGCCCGCGGCGACGTCCGGTTTGCCCGCCTCGTCTGCGAGTTTTTTCGGCCCGATCCAGTTGTAGAGCACGAAGGCAATGGTCGTGACGCCGATGAATACGCGCACGCCGCTGTCGGAAATATGCGCGGCCAGCGCCCAGGCGGCACCGACACCGATCGCCGCGCCGGGCACGACGATCGCGACGATGCGCGCGTTCCAGTCCTTGCGGTAGACCCAGACGGCGTTGAGGTCCTGCACGATCATGAGCGGCAGCATGATGGCGGCGGCCTCCAGCGGCGGCATCACCAGCGCCAGCACCGGCGTCGCCATCTGCCCGACGCCGACGAAGCCGCCTTTCGATAGCCCGAGCGCGATGACCGCAGGGATCGCCAG
>DATATS010000036.1:0-8151 GCA_036268675.1 Pseudolabrys sp. | reverse complement strand
CGCAGAATTCGAGCCGATAAAGGCGCCCTTGCCGATGTCGGTGCGGTGCTTGGCGACGCCATCATAATTGCAGGTGATGGTGCCGGCGCCGATATTGGCATTGGCGCCAACCCGCGCATCCCCGATATAGGCGAGGTGATTGGCTTTTGCGCCCGCCTCGATCCGGGCCTCCTTCACCTCGACGAAATTTCCGATGTGAACCTCCGGCCCCAGCTCCGCGCCCGGGCGCAGCCGCGCGAAGGGCCCGACGCGCGCGCCCTTGCCGACGCGGGCGCCTTCCAGATGCGAGAATGCGCGAATGGTCGCGCCATCGCCGACCGTGACGCCGGGCCCGAACACCACGTTCGGCTCGATGGTCACGTCCTTGCCGAATTTGGTGTCGGCCGACAGAAAAACCGTGTCCGGTGCGATCATGGTCACGCCGGCATCCATGGCGGCCATGCGCAAGCGGTTCTGCAACACGGCTTCGGTTTCGGCGAGCTGGGCCTTGGTGTTGATGCCGCGCACGTCGTCCTCCGAGGTTTCGATGGCGACCGCCGTCAGGCCCATGTCGCGAGCCAGCGCAACCGCATCGGTGAGATAGTATTCACCCTTGGCATTGTCATTGCCGATCCGCTCAAGCAGCCTGAGCGCGTGCTTGCCGGCCAGCGCCATCAGCCCACCATTGCAGAAATCGATTGCGCGTTCGGCCGGCGTTGCGTCGCGCTCCTCGCGTATGGCGACGAGTTCGCCGCCGCGCGTGAGCAAACGCCCGTAACCGGTCGGGTCCTGGGCGCGAAATCCGAGCACCGCCACGGCCGCACCCTTTGCAATCGCCGCGCGCAGTTCTTTCAACGTCTCCGGCCGCACCAGCGGCGTATCGGAAAACATCACCAGCACATCGCCGGCGTGGCGCGTCAGCGCCTTTTTCGCCGCCAGCACCGCGTGCGCGGTGCCGCGCCGCCGACGCTGGACGAAAACCTGCGCCTTTGGCGACGCATCGCGCGCGGCCTTCGCCACTGCCTCATGATCGGGACCGACCACCACCGCTGTTGCGCTACAGCCGGCGTGTTTGGCGGCATCCAGCACGTGTTCGATCAACGTGCGCCCGCCGATCCGGTTGAGCGCCTTCGGCAGACTTGAGCGCATGCGCGTGCCTTCGCCGGCGGCGAGCACGATGGCGAGGCAGGTCCGTCCGCTCATGCGATTTGGTTCGCCCCTGTCGTCCGATGGGTCTGCATAGGCGCTTCGCGCGCGCGATGGAAGCGAGCATTGCCGGATTCTGCTAATGTTTTCAACGACGTGATTCGCTGCCGGAGAGCTTGATGCCCATCGAGGCCGCAGCCCCGCTGCCCGACATCATCGACCTGCGCAAGCGCCGCCGCGAAATGGGCGCGCTCTGGCGGGTGTGCGGCTGGGGCGGCGGAGCGGCAGCCGCACTCACCGCGGTTGCCATCCTCAGCCAGACCGACAACGGCAGCGAACGCCTCCAGCTTGCGGTTACCCAACTCACGGAGCCCGCTCCCGTGCTCGCCGCCGACGAGACGGCGCCACCTGTGGTCGAACGCGTGGTGGAACGGGCGGTCAAGAACGAAGCCACGACCCGCCGCCTGTCGGCTGAGCTTCATGCACTCACCGCCGATCGCGACCGCCTCGCTTTGCGCGTCGCCGGCCTCGAACATCAGCTTGGCGATCTCACCGGCTCGATCAAGAAACAGACAGGGGCCGCGAGCGCTCCGACAGCGAAACCAGCATCCCAGACTAGCGCCGCCGTTCACGCATCGCCGCCCGCGGTCGCGATCCCGCGTCTTGAGCCGCTCGCCATGCCGGCCATCACCGAAACACCCGCGCCGCTCGCGCCCACGCCCGCGCCGAGTGTTGCCGAGGTGCCGATGCCGCCGACCCGGATCGCTGCGGCGCCATCGATCGAGCCGGAGCCGCCGCCGAAACCCGAATACGGTATCGATCTCGGCAGCGGCCTCACGCTCGAACTGCTGCGCCTGCGCTGGATGGCGGTGAAGGCCAATTACGGCCCGCTTCTGGCTGGCCTGCATCCGGTCGCGGCGCAGGAGCGGCGTCGCGGCCAGGCGCCCTACCGATTGCTGGCCGGACCGCTGCCGACGATGACTGCGGCGGCGCATTTGTGTGCGCGCTTTTACGCCGTGCGCGCCGCCTGCCACCCGACCAGATTCAGCGGTGAAAATCTGGCGCAGCGCTGACTTTCGGCATACCTTGCCGGCGCCATGAAACTGTTCCTCCCGAGCGCGCGCGCGACCAATGTGCTGCTGATCGTCGGCTTCTGCTCGCTCGGCTATGCGCTCTATATGCGCTATCTCGCGATCGAACAGTCCACGGTGGGGCTCGCCTGCGGCGCGGGTCTCGACACCTGGCTTTGCTTCACGCGGCATATCATTGCTGTGCTGTTTAAAAATTCGGTGTTCGGCTGGGCCGCACTCGCGATTGCCGCGGTCAATCTGCTGCGTCCCTCGCTTGTGCTGTTCGCGGTGGCGCTCGGTGTCACTTGCCTGGGTGTCGTGCTTTATAATGTGGCGCTGTCGGCGCTCGCTGCCGGGTTGCTGGTGCTCAGTCTCGCGCGTCGCGCACCCGAGCCAGACTGACGGCAAGCGCCAACAACGCGCCGCACAGCCATAGCGACTGCCAGTTGGCGAGCCCTTCGTCGGGCACGATATAGACGACCGACAAAACAAGCAGGCTAGCGCCAGCACATTCGGCAAGACCGCGGCTGCCCGCAGGCCGCGGAATGATCAAACTATGCAGCAGGAACGGCAGCGCGGCTGCAGTGAGCGGCGCAAACGGGAAATCCTTGTAACGCGGATCGAAAACCAGCCCGAGCGCAACGACGAGCGAGAGCAGCAGGCAGGCGATCAGCACGACACCAACGGCAAATGCCATAAGATCGCCGATCCCCTCACGCGCCGAACCGAGGATCCGCGAGAAATGCGGGATCGGCGTGGCGCGCGTGAGCGCCGCGCTCAAGAGTGGCGGTGACAGCAACGCCACCGCAGCAAGCGCGGACGAGCGCAGCCAGCCGGCGGCGCCCAATGATTCGACCGGCATGTTCGCAACCGTCCAGCCGATCAAGATACCGCCCACAATTGCGTTCGCCGTCACCGCCAGCCAGCGCAGCGGCGGCGGCCGCGTGCTTCCGGCGAAGGCCGCCCCGAAAACAATGCACGCGAACGCGATCCCGCCGGCAGCCTGCCACAGCCACAAAGGATGGTTCGACACCGCCTGTCCCCAAACGAATTTAGGCTGCCGCGTGACGTCGTCGATCAGGCCCCAGTGGCCGCCGACGGTGCCTTCGAGCGCGCGCTTCCAAGGCTGGTCGTAGGCCTCAATGACATTGACGTGGAAATTCTCCCGTTTGGCGAGCGCCAGCACATCCTGGATCACGCGCGCCTGATTGGCGCGCGAGGGCAACGCACCCTCGCGCATGCGCCCGGCGCTTGGCCAGCCGACTTCGCCGATCAGCACCTCCTTGCCTGGAAATGCCTGCACGATCTGATCGCGGATCGCGTCGACATGCGCAGCGCCGTTGTCGGCGGAAATCGGGACATCCTCCCAATAAGGCAGGATATGGATGGTGATGAAATCGACCGCCGCGGCCACCTCGCGGTTGTGCAGCCAATATTCCCAGACGTCGGCGTAGGTGACCGGCACTTTCACCTGCATCTTGACGGAGCGGACGATGTCCGCGAGCTGGCTGGCCGCCATCTCCCCGCGCAGCAGCACCTCGTTGCCGACCACCAGGGCCCGGATCGTGCCGGGATAGCGATTGGCCAGCGCAATCGCGGTATCGATCTGGACGCGGTTCTTCGGTTGGCTACTGGACAACCAAAAGCCCTGGATCACTTTCATGCCGAGCTCGGCGGCGATCGGCACGACCTCATCCAGCCCTTGGTCGACGGAATAGGTACGCACGCAGTCGGTGAGCTTGGCGAGTTGGGCGAGGTCCTGCTCGATTTGCCATTTCGGCACCCGGTAGGCGGGGTCGAAGGGGTTCTGGCTTCCCCGGAACGGGGCGTAGGAGAGGCAATAAAGCTTCTCGCCGGGCTGCAACGGGGAATGCGGCATCGGGATCGGCGCACCCAGCCAGGCCCAGGTGGCGGCAATCGCCATCACCGAAACAGCGAGGCCACAAAAACCAAGGCGCATCGGGCTTGTTCCAGGGAGGGAGTGCGAGCGGACCGGCTTATCGCGCGGTTCGGCGCCTGCCAAGGCTTGGGCTGACAAAGGCTTGGACTGACAAGGCTTGGGCAGACAAGGCTGGAATAAGCCCCGGCCCGCGCGCCTTAAGCACGCGGCCTTGTGGCGCTGGACAAAAGCGGCCAGTTCGGGCCAAGTCTGCGGCCGTGGGAAGTCTGCGAACTGCGGACAAAAAAATCAGGCACGGGCGTGCTGTTCCGAGCGACGGTTTTCGTGGGGCCAAGCGTTTCCAATACAGCCGATAGTATGGCTGGCGGCAAGCGCCGCAATAGCGTCCCATTCCGGCCGCAAGCCAGAGCGGCTAGCGGGCGGACGGGCTCCAACAATACCAGCGGGATAATGCCCTTGATCACTGCGTTGCGTTCTATCTGCGTGATTTGCTGCCTGGTTTGCTGCGGCCTCTGGGGCAGCGCCGCGCTGGCGCAAAGCGGCAACGTCGCTCCGCCGGACCAGCAGAAAAAGGCTCAGGACACCGCCAAAGAGCGCCAGAAGAGCATCGACGAGATCGCCGAGGCGGGGCGCGTCATCACCGGGCCTGCCGGCAACCCGGAATGCGTCTGGCTCGGCCGCCGGGTGGTCAGCCTGATGTGGCGCGACGATCTCGATACAGCCTTCCGCCACCTCGACCTTTACGACCGGTTCGGTTGCCCGTCCTCGCACATTCAGGCGGCCTTCCGCTGCCTGGTCCGCCAGGGCCGCATGGACCCGAAGGCGCAGGAAAGCCTCAACGGCCGCGTTCATGCCTGTTGGCTCAATCCGGCCCTCACGCCCGCCGAGGCCGCGGCGCCCCCGCCAGTGGCGGCTGGAACGACTGCCCACTAGCCGCGTTATGACCCGGGCTGCTGAAATTCATTCCGGCGCCATGCGTCCGCCAAGGATTTGCCATGTCCGGCTATTACTTGAGTTACAGACCGATGCCGAGCTACGATCTTTTTGGTCAGATCGAGTTTCGGCTGAGCCCAGGGGACGGGCTCAAGGGTCTGCAATCCCGCCCCATTTGGTTTTAAGGTTATGCGCACCGTCGCTGCCGTCGTCGCCCTTGTGGCGTGCGTGCATGCCGGATTGTGGGCTCTCACGCAGCAACGGCTGAGTGCCCCCGACATCGAGGGCCCGCTCAACAGCGTGTCCTATGCCCCCTTCGCCTCCTCGATCAATCCGGACGAAGGCGGCGAAGCCAAAATCGAGCAGATCCGCTCCGACCTGAAGCTGCTGGCTCCGCTCACCCGGGCGATACGCACGTATTCATCGACCGGCGGAGTCCAGCTTGTGCCCGGCGTCGCCTCCGAATTCGGCCTGCGCGTGACCGTCGGCGCCTGGATCGACAAGCACCAGGAGCGTAACGAGCGAGAAATCCGCTCGGTCATCGACCTCGCCCACCGCCATAGCAACGTCAACGGCATCTTCGTCGGCAACGAAACGATCTACCGCGGCGACCAGACCGTCCCAAGCTTGATCAAGATGATCCAGCAGGTGAAACGGCAGACCAGCGTACCGGTGACGACCGGTGAAATCTGGAACGTCTGGCTCGAGCATCCCGAACTGGTCTCGGCTGTGGACTTTATCGCCGCGCACATCCTGCCTTATTGGGAAGGATTCTCCGCCGAGCAGAGCGTCGACCAGGCGATCCTCATCTACGACAAGCTGCGCCATGCCTACCCCGGCAAACGCATCGTGATCGCCGAGTTCGGCTGGCCGAGCGCAGGCTACAATCTCAAGGCGGCCGTTCCGGGTCGGCTCGAGCAGGCGCAGGTGCTGCGCGACTTCGTCTCGCGCGCTGAGGATTACGGCATCGACTACAACATCGTCGAAGCCATCGACCAGCCGTGGAAAATCTTTGAAGGCGGCGTCGGTCCCTATTGGGGCATGCTCGATGCGTCGCGCAATCCCAAGTTCGAGTGGACCGGTCCGATCACCGATCCCGATCACTGGCGGCTCGGCGGCATCGCCTTGCTAGTGAGCGTGCTGCTCTCGCTGCCGCTCCTGGCGATGGGGATGGTGTCGCTGCCGCAGGCTGTGCTGCTCGCCGCCGCCGCGAACGTTGTCGGCGCCTGGTCGGCCGCCGTTTTCGGCTACTGGAACGGACATTATTTCGTGCCCGGCGCTGCGTTCGCGCTTGGCCTCGGAACGCTGCTATTGATTCCGCTGATCGTGATCGCGATGGCGCGCATCGAAGAACTTGCGGCCATCGCCTTCGGGCGCAAGCCGATGCGTCTGATCGGTTCGCCCCCGCTCGCACCGGACGCCGCCACGCCCAAGGTGTCGATCCATATTCCGGCCCATCGCGAACCGCCCGAAATGCTGGTGCAGACGCTCGACGCCGTGGCGCGGCTAAATTACCCGAATTTCGAATGTATCGTGATCATCAACAATACGCCCGATCCGGCGCTCTGGGTGCCGATCGAAACGCATTGCCGCGAGCTGGGCGAGCGTTTCAAGTTTGTGCGCGCCGACGAGCTTGCCGGCTTCAAGGCCGGCGCGCTACGGCTCGCGATGACGCACACCGCCGCCGACGCCGAAGTGATCGGCGTCATCGACGCCGACTATGTCGTGCATCCGGATTGGCTGAAGGACCTCACGCCAGTGTTTGCTGACGCGAGCGTCGGCCTCATTCAGGCGCCGCAGGATCATCGTGACGGCGAGCGCAGCATTCTGCATCACGCCATGAACGGCGAATATGCCGGCTTCTTCGACATCGGCATGGTGCAGCGGAACGAGGCCAACGCCATCATCGTGCATGGCACCATGTGCCTGATCCGCCGCGCGGCGCTGGAATCGGTCGGCGGCTGGTCGAGCGACACCATCTGCGAGGATACCGATCTGGGCCTCACGCTGCTCGAAGCCGGCTGGCGCGCGCATTACACCAACCGCCGCTATGGCCATGGCCTGCTGCCCGATTCATTCGACGCCTACAAGAAACAGCGCCATCGCTGGGCCTATGGCGGTTTCCAGATCCTGAAAAAGCACTGGCGCCGCTTCCTGCCGGGCGCCAGCCGGCTGACGCGCGAGCAGAAGCGCGAATTCGCGCTCGGCTGGCTCAACTGGCTCGGCGCCGAAAGCCTCGGCGTCGCGGTCGCCATCCTCAATATCATCTGGGTGCCGGCGGTTGCCTTCCTCGACATCGCCGTGCCCGATCGCATCCTGACCGTGCCAATCATTGCAAGCTTCGTGGTCTCGCTTTGCCATTTCGTCACCCTCTACCGGCTACGCGTGCGCCAGGGCAAAGGTCAGCTCGTCGGCTCGGTGTTTGCCGCCATGTCGGTGCAGTGGACGGTAGCGCGCGCGGTCTCCTTCGGGCTGATCAAGGATCATTTGCCCTTCGTGCGCACGTCCAAGGGCGGCATGCGCCGC
Organism: Pseudolabrys sp.; assembly: GCA_036268675.1. Lineage (GTDB taxonomy): Bacteria > Pseudomonadota > Alphaproteobacteria > Rhizobiales > Xanthobacteraceae > Pseudolabrys. Next base: position 597 of record DATATS010000036.1, on the reverse strand, counting down.
ACGACCGACTTCCATGCCTTCTGGGAAGCGATCCTCGCCGGCCTGCTCAATCTCGGCGCGCTCACGCTGATCATCACCAACACCAAGGAAGTCCGCGAAATCTATATCTTCGCCGACGTGCTGGTGATCCAGAGTCTGCCGTTCCTGGCGGCGGTGGGGCTGGCGATGTTCGAGCGCACGCGGCTCAATGAATTTGCCACATGGGCGGCGATCGAGACGCGCGTGGCCGACATGCTGCCCAAGCGCGCAACCGCCGCGATCGAGGTCGCGGCGAGCGTGCCGGCACCCGCCCCCAAGCGTGAACTGCCGTAGTCCGCAGGCGATTCAATCGAAGCGCGCTGCCTAGGCCGTCAGCGCGGTTTCCACGAGCTTTACCCAATACGACGTTCCGAAGGCGATCGCCTCGTCGTTGAAATTGTACGACGGGTGATGCAGGCCGGCGCTATCGCCATTGCCGCAGAAGATGAAGGCGCCGGGCCGCGCGTTGAGCATGTAGGAGAAATCCTCCGCTCCCATCACCGGCGCCATGTCGATATTGACCTTGTCCTTGCCCGAAATTTCGCCGGCGACTGCCGCCGCGAAATCGGTCTGCGCTGG
>DATATS010000035.1:0-5826 GCA_036268675.1 Pseudolabrys sp. | reverse complement strand
ATGGCCGGGACAAAAGCCCGGCCATGACAGAGAAAAATTCATCTTGCCGAAAATATTCGCGCGTCAATCGTCGCGATAAACGCGTTCTCTGCGCTCGTGGCGCTCCTGCGCTTCGACCGACAGCGTCGCGATCGGACGCGCTTCCAGACGGCGCAGCGAGATCGGCTCGCCGGTTTCCTCGCAATAGCCGTAGGTACCGTCCTCGATGCGGCCGAGCGCCTCATCGATCTTGGCTACCAACTTGCGCTGACGGTCGCGCGCCCGCAGCTCGATGGCGCGATCGGTTTCCGACGACGCCCGGTCGGCGATGTCGGGATGGTTTTGGTTTTCTTCCTGAAGGTGCAGCAGCGTTTCCTTGGCTTCCTTGAGGATGTCCTCGCGCCAGCCGAGCAGTTTCAAGCGGAAATAATCCCGCTGGCGCTCGTTCATGAACGGCTCCTTGTCGGACGGCCGATAGGTTTTGGTTTTGGCCAACATCCCGCAGAACTCCCTGTCTTTTTATCTTTTTGGTACCGAAGTCCACCCTCCCGGTGCGGCAGGCTTATATACGGGACCCAAGCGGGCGACAATATCCGAGTAAGTCCCGGAACTTCAGGCGATTCCCATGACACTTCAGTGGTTTGAGACGTATTGCCGGGCCGGCCGTTAGCCCTGGCGAATGCCCGCTTTGGCCAATTCCACGGCCACGCGCAGGTCGATCTCGCTCAGAACCGTGTCGAGGCCCGGATCGCCCGACCCCTCGGTCAGGCCTTCAGCAGCCACCTGCAGGCGCGCCAATGTGGGGCGGTCCAGTGTGCCGTCGAGAACCGAGAGCTTAAGGCGGTCCAGCACGTCCAGCGCATTGCGGCCCTTGGCGAGCGCGCGTTTCTTGCGCTCGCGCGGGTCTTCCACGCCCTGCAACGCGATCAACACGTCGACGGTGGAGATCGCGCGCAATGAGCTCGCGGTTGCGGTGTTGCCCGGGCTGTTCTGCTCGCTGACGGTGAAAGTTCCACCGGCCGTTCGGCGCGCCGTCGGCGGTGCGCTCGCCAGCGCGGTCCCGTTCGATCCGTGAATGCGCATCCCGAAAACCCCGCCGATCAAATACCGGCCCCGAATACCCATTCAGCCTGCGCCGGTATGGTTAACCCTGCGTAAATGCCCCGGCAAATTTTACCAGTCCGGTGCAATCCTGCCGGCCGGCGCGCGCTGTCTCGCGCCCGCGCGGATTCAAAAAGCGAAGCATTACCAGAGTCTTGGCTCTCGCGCGCCGGTTGGCACGGCCTTCGCATAACAGATGGCAGTCAACCGTCACATTGGGGAGCAGTGATGACGAGGACGTTGCGAGCTGTCGTTCTGGCCGTGCTGATGACTGCGTTCGCGGTATCGACCGCGTGCGCCACTTCGCGCATCAAGGACCTCGCCAATATCGAGGGCGTGCGGCAGAACCAGTTGATCGGCTATGGCCTGGTCGTCGGGCTCAACGGCACCGGCGACACCCTCACCAACATTCCTTTCACCAAGCAGTCGCTCACCGCGATGCTGGAGCGCCTCGGCGTCAACATCCGGGGCCAGACGATACGCACCGGCAACGTCGCCGCCGTCATGGTGACCGCAAATCTGCCGGCGTTTGGAACGCAGGGCACGCGCATTGACGTTACGGTTTCCTCGCTCGGCGACGCCAAGAGCCTGCAAGGTGGCATGCTGTTGGTGACCCCGCTGCTCGGCGCCGATGGCAATGTCTATGCAGTCGGCCAGGGCTCGGTGGCGATCGGCGGCTTCGAGGCATCCGGCGAGGCCGCCAAGATCGTTCGCGGCGTGCCTACCGTCGGGCGCATCGCCAACGGCGCGCTGATCGAGCGCGAGATCGAATTCTCGCTCAATCGCCTCAACCAGCTGCGCATGGCGTTGCGCAATCCCGATTTCACCACCGCCAAACGCATCGCCGCGGCGATCAACGACTTTATCGGCACGCCGACGGCGGAGCCGCTCGACCCCGCGACCATCGGAATCACCGTTCCTCAGTCCTATCGCGGCAATGTCGTCTCCCTGCTGACCGATATCGAGCAGTTGCAGGTCGAGCCGGACCTGCCGGCCAAGATCGTGATCGACGAGCGCTCCGGCATCATCGTGATGGGACGCGACGTGCGCGTATCGATGGTCGCCGTGGCACAGGGCAATCTCACCGTCACCATTACCGAAAGCCCGCAAGTGAGCCAGCCGAACGCCTTCTCGCGCGGCGGCACGACCAAAGTGGTGCCGCGCACCAGCATCGGCGTGCAGGAAGACGGCAAGAAGCTCGCCGTGGTCAATGACGGCGTGTCGCTCCAGCAACTGGTTGACGGGCTCAATGCGCTCGGCATCGGCCCGCGCGACCTGATCGCGATCTTGCAGGCGATCAAGGCCACGGGCGCGATCCAGGCCGACATCGAGGTGATGTGATGACAAGCGCCCTCTCCCTCTCCGCGCCCGGCCTGCAACCGCTCGATCTGCTCAACGCAAGTCAAGCCGGCGCCGGAAACCCTTCGGCCACCACCAAGGCCAAGGCGAAAGCCGCCGCACAAAACTTCGAGTCCGTGTTCCTCAATTCCATGTTCCAGCAGATGTCCACCGGCATCCAGGGCGACGGCCCATTCGGTGGCAGCGGCGCAACCGGCGTCTGGCGCTCGATGTTGACCGATGAATACGCCAAGTCATTTGCCAAATCGGGCGGCATCGGCATCGCCAGTCACGTCTATAACGAGCTGCTCGCGCGGCAGGAGGGAGCTTCATGAGTGCGGCCAAGGCGCAAGCCACGATCGCCAGCGCCGGCGACGCCGAACGCGCGATCGCAAATCTCAACACCATCATGGACCGGTTGACGGAGACCGTCGAAGCCGAAACCGCGCGCGTGCGCGCCGGACATTTGCGCGAAACCGCCGAATTCGACGAGGCCAAGGTGGAACTAGCGCATCGCTACGCCGCCGAGACCGAACGGGTGAAAGCGGCCCGCGAACTCATCGCCCGCACGCTGCCCGACGCGCTCGCCAAATTGCGCGAACGGCACGAGGCTTTCCAAGCCCTGCTGCGGACCAATCTCACGGTGCTGGCGACCGCGCATGCGGTATCGGAAGGCATCATCCGCGGCGTGTCGGGCGAACTGGCCCGCAAGCGGGCGCCCTCGACCTATGGCGCATCCGGCCGCGCCAACGCCCCAAACGGCAAGGCTGGCCAACCATTGGCCGTCAACCGCTCGCTTTGATTTTCGTAATTCGGCTTATTGAGCGCAACGGACAACGCGGTCCGCCGCTGCCGGACTCTCAGGCAAATATATTGACGGATTGCCCGGTCAATTGTGCCGACAGCACCGAAATGCCCTGATTGACCGCAAGCGAATTCTCATTGGTCAATCTGATCTGTTGAGCCGCGGCGATCGCGTTGGCCGCGAGATTCACGGAGTCGGGCCCCGATGCATTCGGGTCCATCCAATCGGAGCTGTCGGTGGTGGCAGACGCGGTATCTTGCAGCCAATTGCCGCCGGGATTCGACTGCGATTGAAGGAAGCTCGCGCCGCTGCTGGAAATACTCGACATCGTCTTTTCCCACACGCCCCGGCCTCAACCCTAGCCAACGGCGGTTAACGAACTCTCACCGAATGAGGGGGCAAGCGGCGCGGCGTCGGGTTGTAGGGTCGCTTCGGCTACGGCCCCGCCTCGCCGGCGGAGCATATCCTCAAAAGCGGCGAAAACCTTGATCATCTGCGGTCGCTTATAGGGAAACACGTCCGGCGGATCCATCGCGTGGACAATCATGTTGGTGCCCAACTCGAACAACAGCAGCTTGCCATCGCGCGTCTCGCCGCAATCGAACGGCAAATAGTCAAGACCGGTGCGTTCGGCGATGGCGTCGAGCGCGGCCGCGTGACGCGCACCGAAGTCACGATCGAACTCGACCATAAATCGCTCTTCTTCCGCCCGCTTTGCGGCGCTCTCATTCATGTTGGCATTGACGTAATTGATCATCCAGTCACGCGACACGGCCATGTGCACCGCATAGGCGCGGCCGTCGATCAGCGCCACGCGATACTTGCGATACAGGCCATCGGGTTGGCGATAGTCGACAAACGGCGCGATATGGAATGCCGCCTCAGGCCGCCCCCGCAGATAGGTTCTGATTGCCGCGGCATCGTCGAGCTTGCAGAGACCGTCGCCCAGATGGGTGTCGAGCGGACGCGCGATGATGGGAAAATCGTTGCCTGCGAGAATGTCGGTCATTCTCAGATAACCCGCACCGGCATGCTCCAGTTGCGCCCGATCGATGCGCACGTTGATTGGAACGGTCAGGCCGGGGGCCGAATTGAGCAGAAGCCACGTTCCGTCGCGGGTCAGTGGCGCGATCCGCTCGGGCCGATTGATCAGCGGCCGCGGCCAACCGCGTAAAGTGCCGGAGAGGTCGCGCAGCAGCGGCTGGTTCTCCTCCGATTCGGCAATCGCGACAAAGGCGACGTCATGATCGGGCAGCGGGTGCGGCAGCGGCCGTCCGGGCAGGACATAGACCATGTCGAGCGCGACGGAGGAGCCATCGAGCACGAACTCGATCGGCATATTCGCCAGATAGTGACCGCCCGACATGAAGGCGAGCACTTTGACAACAGCCGGTCCACCTTCCGCCGGCTGACGGAAAATCTGCGTGAGTTCGAAAGCCCGGGCACGCAACGCGGCACGGTCATCGGGCCGGCCCTGGATATATGCAATCGTCGCCAGATCAAACAACGCACCGGCGTCGCGCGCGTTCGCGTTGACGCGCTCGACCAAGGAATTCCACAGAGGCGCCAGATCGACGCCGCGCGAGGCCATGGTCGCGAGCTTGGAATTTCCGAGAACGTGCGGCGGCGAAGGCGCGTCCGGCACATCGGCCGCGCCGATCTTCGAGCCTGGATGCGAGTCGCTGATCGTCATTGGCGCAAGTATTCACGAACTTGTTAACTATGAGTTTCCTGGCGTTGCTGGCCTGTTTGGGGCGCTGCTTCGCCGCCAAGACCGCTCTCAGCCGGCCTTTTGCAGAGCGCGTTCTGCTGCCCTGCGGGCGATCATGGCGCTGACCGCATCGAGGATCCGGGTCACGCCCGCGCGGCGATAGGCCCACCGCACATCTGCCTCCGGCGGATTGACGACCATCGTCGCGTTGGCTTCGAACACCAGCACCTCGCCCGACGAACTCAACCCGAAATCGATACCGCCGTAGTCGAGACCCAAATCGTCGCGGATGCGCGCGAGCGCCGCCACCGCTTTTTTGCCGATCATACGGGTCATATCGGCAAGAAATGCAGCATCCTGGCCTCTGTGGTCGGTATTGTTAGCCATGTCGGCCGTGAAATAATGCACTTTCCAGTGCCGCGATATCGCCAGATGCATCGGATAGATTTTTCCATCGACGATCATGACGCGATATTTTCGCGCGTTCCCATCGCGATCCCTGACGTCGAAAAATTCGATGACGAGCAATTCATCGCCCGGCAATCTGTCGATTGCGTCAGGCAAATCGCGAGCCTCGCTCACAAACGAAAAATTCCTTCCGGTGTGAAATCCGGGCGAACGCAGGAGCAGTGGAAAAGTCAAACCGCTATCGGCGAGCATTGCCGCGCCTTGCGCGCTGGCGAGCAGCGCGCGCGGTAGCGTCAGCATGCGCGGTGCGCGCACGCCCGTCAGTTTGCCAAGACGGGCGGTATTGTCCGCCCGCCCGGTTTTCAGAACAGCCACCGGGTCGTTGATCACCGGCGCCCCGCTCCGCTTGACCAGCCGGGCCGCTGCCTCGAGCGCCGGCCTGCATTGATCGGCGTCGCCGATTGCGTTGAAGATCAGACGATGT
>DATATS010000034.1:0-2684 GCA_036268675.1 Pseudolabrys sp. | reverse complement strand
TACCGTCGAGACGCTGATCGCCCATGGCATCAAGACCATCTACGCGCTACCCGGCGTCCACAACGACCATTTGTTCGATGCCTTCCACCAGGCCGGCGAACGGCTCGGCGTCGTGCATACCCGGCACGAGCAGGGCGCCGGCTACATGGCGCTGGGCGCGGCGCTCGCGACCGGCAAGCCGCAGGCCTATGCCGTCGTTCCCGGGCCCGGTCTGCTCAATTCCGGCGCGGCGTTGCTCACCGCCTATGGCATGAACGCAGCCGTGCTGGCGCTGATCGGCCAGATTCCGCACGGCGCTATCGGCAAAGGCCAAGGTCATCTGCACGAAATTCGCGATCAGGCCGGCATTATTTCCCGGCTGGTCGATCATCACGACCATATCGGCGGACCTGCTGAAGCGCCGGGCAAGGTCGCCAATGCGATTGCATCCATGCAACGGGGCCGGCCAGGTCCGGCGGCGCTCGAATGCGCCATCGACGTGTGGGGCAAGCGCGGTCCGGTCGCCGCGATCCCTGCCCCCGCGCCACCCCGTGCGCCCCGGATCGATGACGATGCCGTGCGCAAGGCCGCGAAGCTTCTGGCCGCCGCCAAGCGCGTGCTCATTGTCGCCGGCGGCGGCGCGCAGGATGCTTCGCCCGAGGTGACGCTGCTCTCGGGCATGTTGCAGGCGCCCGTTTTCGCCTATCGGCGCGGACGCGGCGTGCTCGACGGCCGTGATCCATTCAGCGTCACGCCACCCCTCGGCCGTGAACTTTGGGGTGAGTCCGATGCCGTGCTGGCAGTCGGCACGCGCTTGCTCAATCAACTGACGATCTGGGGCACCGACAGGACTTTGAAAATCGTGCGCGTCGATGCCGACTCAAAGGAACCCGCGCGCATCCATAAGCCGAACGTGGCGCTGGTCGGGCACGCCGCGCCGATCCTCGGGCGGCTGATCGACGCGCTTGCGAAAATCAATCCGCGCCGTCCATCGCGCCGCGACGAGATGCTGCAACGCCAATCCAGATTGCGCGCGCGGCTCGCCAAGCTTGCGCCGCAGCTTGCGTTCCTCGGTGCGATCCGTGCCGAACTGCCCGAGGACGGCATCTATGTTGACGACGTCACGCAGATCGGATTTGCAGCCCGTCTCGCCTATCCGGTTTACAAGCCGCGCACATTCCTGTCGCCCGGTTTCCAGGATAATCTCGGATGGGGTTACGCCAGCGCCCTCGGCGCGCAGCATGCACGGCCTGACGTGCCGGTGCTCTCGGTCAACGGCGACGGCGGCTTCCTCTACACCGGCAACGAACTGGCTACCGCCATTCGCCACCGCATCCCACTGGTCGCAGTCGTGTTCGCCGACGGCGCCTTCGGCAACGTCCGGCGCATCCAGGAAGAGCGCTTCGGCAACCGGCTGATCGGCTCGGACCTCGCCAACCCCGATTTTGTCAAATACGCCGAGAGTTTCGGCGCCGTCGGACGCCGCGCGCAAAATCCGGCGCAATTGCGCGCCGCGCTCAAGGCCGGTTTTGCCCGCCGCGAGCCGACGCTGATCGAGGTGCCGGTCGGACCGCTGCCGAGCCCATGGGAATTCATCCACATGCCGCGCGTGCGAGGAAGTTAAATCCATTGCCATGGGCGAGCCGGATCGGGTTAGGTTCAATCCTGCAATGGACCTGATCACCACCACAGCGGAACTTGGGGATGTCTGCGCGCGCATGGCGCGCTACCCCTTCGTTACGGTCGATACCGAGTTCCTGCGCGAGACCACCTATTACCCGCTGCTCTGCGTGGCGCAGATGGCTTCGCCCGACGAGGCGGTGGTGATCGACGCACTGGCCGCGGGCATCGACCTCACGCCGTTTTTCTCACTCATGGCGAACGAAAAGATCGTCAAGGTATTCCACGCGGCCCGCCAGGACATTGAAATCGTCTGGAACATGGCGAAGACGATCCCGCACCCGATTTTCGACACGCAGGTAGCCGCCATGGTGCTCGGCTATGGCGACTCGATTTCCTACGATCAGCTTGTGCAGCGCATCACCGGCGATACGCTCGACAAGTCACACCGTTTCACCGATTGGACGCGACGGCCGCTCGCCGAGGCGCAGGTGACATACGCGCTGTCCGACGTGACCCATTTGCGCGACGTTTATCTCAAGCTCTCCGACGACCTCAAGAAACGCGAACGCAACAATTGGGTCGAGTCCGAGATGGGCGTCCTCACTTCGCCGGAAACCTACCGCATGGATCCGGAGCGAGCCTGGGAACGGCTGAAGAGCCGCGTTCGCAAGCCCAAGGACCTCGCGGTTCTGATGGAGATCGCCGCGTGGCGCGAACGCGAGGCGCAGACGCGCGATGTGCCGCGCTCGCGCGTGCTCAAGGACGACGCTCTTGGTGACATCGCGGCACAGGCCCCGACCACAATCGAGCGGCTCGGCTCCATGCGTTCGTTGCCCAAGGGATTCGAGCGCTCGCGCTGGGGAGCCGAAATCGTCGATGCGGTCCAACGCGGTCTGTCGCGCGACCCCAAGACGCTGCCCAAGCTCGACCGCTTCCGCTCACCTCCGAGCGGAGCGGCGACCGTCGAGTTGCTCAAAGTCCTGCTGCGCATGACCGCCGAGCGCCACGGCGTCGCCGCCAAGGTGATCGCCACCGTGGACGAACTCGACCGGATCGCTGCCGACGACGAGGCCGACGTCCCG
>DATATS010000033.1:0-24485 GCA_036268675.1 Pseudolabrys sp. | reverse complement strand
GGATTGGCAGGAATGGAGATGAGTTTCATGGACGCCGGATCGGCCGGTGCGGGAGATGTAGCGGCCTTATAGCAGGGCCGAGGCCGCGCTCAATCGAGCCGCTCAAAATGATAAATCTTCTCTGTTTTTCAGTCTGTTAGCTCGCCAGGGCCGGCCTCTTGCGAGCCGTTTGCGCGCCACCCATATCAACTTTGCGCAGGCCATTCAGGCTGCGCACGGGTCTTTGGTTCGGCCATAAGGCGGACCACCCGCATGTCGCTCTAACTTATGAGGATATGCCATGCGTACATTCGATCTTGCTCCCCTTTATCGCTCCACCGTCGGCTTCGACCGGCTGTTTTCGATGATGGACGGCTTGGAGGCAGCTCCTGGCTACCCGCCCTATAACATCGAGCGCACCGGCGAGAACGATTACCGCATCACCGTCGCGGTCGCCGGCTTTGGCGAGAGCGAACTCTCGATCGAGGCGAAAGAAAGCACGCTGACAATCAAGGGCGCCAAGGACGTAAAGGAAGAGCAGAACGGCGAGGTGCTCTATCAGGGTATCGCCGCGCGCGCCTTCGAGCGCGTCTTCCAGCTTGCCGATCATGTCACGGTCAAGGCCGCGGCCATCGAGAACGGATTGTTGCACGTCGATCTCGTGCGTGAAATCCCCGAGGCCAAAAAGCCACGCCAGATTCCGATCGGCAACGGCCAAGGCAACCAGAAAGCCAAGCCGCAAACGGTCGAGACCAAAGCCGCAGCCTGATCGCAAAACCTCCAACGACAGACGGCAGCGCCCCGGGAAACCGGGGCGCTTTCGTTTCATCGGCTCGTCGATCAGTCGCTTCGCGGGAGAGCCGCCGGCGGCGTGTATCCGGGCGGCTGCAGATTTTCCGCGGCGGCCGGCGCTTTTTCGTGCGGCGGATCGAATTTATCCTGCGCCTCGGTCTTCGCATCGAAGCGCGGCGTCGGATAGATCGGCGTCAAGCCGGACGGCCGCGGCGGCGGCGCGCTCAATACTGTGCGTTGCTTTTTTTGCGGAGGCGGAGCCGACACTTTGCTGTGACGGTGCGGCGGCGGCGTCATGCGCCGGTGCGGGGCAGGCGGCGCGACGGACAAATCGTCATAATCATCGGGCAGCGCACTCTCTTGCCGATCGTAGGCACTCACGCGATGCGCACGCGGTTTCGGAACATGAATGATGTGCGGCCCACGCTGGTAGCGCGGCGCATAGGCGTTTTGCGGCGCGTTCGCGGGAACAACCGAAAGGATGTCACCCAGTTGCGCGTCGGCCACCACGCGCACCTCGACGCCTCTCGGGTCGTAAGCATGCAGCACGTAATAGGCCCCGCGCCGCAGGGGTTTGCCGATCGGCGCGAGGCCCATGGCCCTGACGGTGGCGGCGATCTCATGGGCTGGCAGCGCATCGGCGGCAGTGACCGGCTCGTCCTTGAACGAGCCGGCCACGACCAGCGACAGCGTAGCGGCGAGCACCGCTGCCGCCAGAACCGTGGTCGCCGTTTTTTTCATTACGCGTTTTTTCCTTTGCGTATGATCTTGTCCGAAAACCGGTCCCCACTTTTCGGGATCACGCGCGCCGCGTGACGAAGCGGATGATGGCGTCGACCGAGATTTGTCCCGGGCCGAGCGCGAGCAGCACCATCAAGATCGACGCCCAATAGATGTGCACGTTCCAGAGCGCCTGGGGCATGACGTAAACCTGGATCATCGCCGTCATGATCAGCAGCCCCAGCGCGGCGATGCGCGTGCCGAACCCGAGCACCAGCATGATCGGCAGCACGAATTCCCCGTAACTCACCAGATAGGCGGCCAGCATCGGCGGCACCGGCAAGGCGGCATATTGATTGAGAAAGACGGCGAAGGTTTCCGCTTTCACCTGCAACGGCAGCACGACCGAGAGGTCGAAGTCATGCACGTTGAGCGGGACGCGCGGACCGTCGATGCGGGTCTGCCCGTCGAAGAAGAACACCCGCGCCATGACCAACCGCAAGCCGAGCGCCACCAGCGCGTAGGGAATGAATGAGCAGGTCGCGACGAAACCATCCACCAGCAATCCGACGATCGAGCGCGAGCGGCGGGCGCGCCGTTCGGCGCGTGCGTTGATCGCGGCGCTGGCGCTCAGCGCCGCCGTCACGGCCGGCGAAAAGCGCGGCTGCGCCGTCAGCATCGGCCTGGTCAATTCGAGCACCGGCGCCGACGGCGCCACCGCGGCCAGCCGGTCGGCAAGGCGCGACATGGCGGCGGCGCCTTGCGTGTTGTTCGCAGCGCCCGGCATGGGCGCAAACGTATCGGTCATGACGCCTCTCCATCCCAATCGTTGAGGCACCATAATCAAAGCGGCTTCGGCCGCGGCTTTTTCCCCTCGCCACGGTTAAACGGTTAACCTCGCTCGGCTTTCGCCGGCGGAGCCCGGCGGCGCAATGGCGTTGCGCCTGAGGCACGCGCGTGGTCCGCTTCTTGCTCGGTGTACGGGGCTCGCCGCAACAAAGCGCAAGGTTTGCTCCATTCCGGCGTGGACCAAGCTTGTGTGGCAGGGCAAAATTTGGCATGGTCCATTAGGACAGTAATGCTGTCCTAATGGCGGCGACCACGATGACGGCCTTTTGAGGCGGGGCCGGCGTCATTGGCGCCCAACGAGGGCAGCCGCGGCGAGCGTTTAAGCCGGGCAAGGCTGCTCTTCTCGAGATCGGTTACGCTCAGGCCGCGGCGGCCAAGTCGACGCTGCGGACGAGGCGGGTACGCCGATGGCGCTGCGATGCGCCGCCGGCGAGGCAGGGCACGATGGGCAGGCGAAGGAAGCGCACGGATTTTGAGCGAGGCGGAAATGCGAGGCATTCCGCCGCGATCGCGCGCGCCTATGCCGACGCCGATCCGGGCACCGGATTGCCGCAAGGCCTCTACGATCCGAAGCTCGACAAGGACAGCTGCGGCGTCGGTTTCATCGCCGACATCAAGGGCCGCAAGTCGCACCTTCTGATCGAGGACGGTCTGCGCATTCTCTGCAACCTCGAACACCGCGGCGCGGTCGGCGCCGATCCGCGCATGGGCGATGGCGCCGGCATCCTGGTGCAGATCCCGCACAAGTTCTTCGCCAAGAAGACAAAAGAGATCGGCTTCACGTTGCCGGAGCCGGGCGAGTACGCGGTCGGCTATCTGTTCATGCCGACGGACCCGCACTGGCGGCAGATCATCCGCGACATTTATGCGGAAGTAATCGCGCGCGAGGGCTTGTCGCTTCTGGGCTGGCGCAGCGTACCGACCGACAATTCGACATTGGGCGAGTCGGTGAAGCCGACCGAACCGACGCATCTCCAGGTCTTCATCGGGCGCGGCAAAAAGAAGATCTCCGAACCCGAATTCGAACGCAAGCTCTACATCCTGCGCAAGTCGATCTCGAACGCGATCTACAAGCGGCGCGAGCGGCGCACGTCCGGCTATTACCCGGTCTCGATCTCCTGCCGCACGGTGATCTACAAGGGCATGTTCCTCGCCGACCAGCTCGGCACTTATTATCCCGATTTGCACGACCCGGATTTCGAGAGCGCGCTGGCGCTGGTGCATCAGCGCTTCTCGACCAACACGTTCCCGACCTGGTCGCTGGCGCATCCTTATCGCTACGTCGCGCATAACGGCGAGATCAACACGCTGCGTGGCAACGTCAACTGGATGGCGGCGCGCCAGGCGAGCGTGTCGTCGCCGCTGTTCGGCGCCGACATCAACAAGCTGTGGCCGATTTCGTACGAGGGCCAGTCCGACACTGCCTGCTTCGACAACGCGCTCGAATTCCTGACGCAAGGCGGCTACTCGCTCGCCAACGCCATGATGATGATGATTCCGGAAGCCTGGGCCGGCAATCCGCTGATGGACGAAGAACGGCGCGCTTTCTACGAATACAACGCAGCGCTGATGGAGCCGTGGGACGGCCCTGCGGCCATCGCCTTCACCAACGGACGCCAAATTGGCGCGACGTTGGATCGCAATGGCCTGCGGCCGGCGCGCTATCTGCTCACGCGCGACGACCGCATCGTAATGGCATCCGAGATGGGCGTGCTGCCAATCCCCGAGAAGGACATCGTCAAAAAGTGGCGGCTGCAACCGGGCAAAATGCTGCTCGTCGATCTCGACGAAGGCCGGCTCATTCCCGACGAGGAATTGAAGTCGACGCTGGCCAAAAGCCATCCTTACAAGGAGTGGCTCGCCAACACCCAAATTGTATTGGAAGAGCTGCCCGGCACCGCCAACGAAGCGCCGATCTCGAACCTGCCGCTGCTCGATCGCCAGCAGATGTTCGGCTACACCCAGGAAGACCTCAAATTCCTGATGACGCCGATGGCCTCGACCGGCGAGGAAGCGATCGGCTCCATGGGCAATGACACGCCGATCTCGGCGCTGTCCGACAAGCCCAAGCCCCTGTTCACCTATTTCAAGCAGAATTTCGCGCAGGTCACCAACCCGCCGATTGATCCGATCCGCGAAGAGTTGGTGATGAGCCTCGTCTCTATCATCGGCCCGCGGCCCAATCTGTTCGATCAGGAGGGCCTGTCCAAGAGCAGGCGGCTCGAAGTGCGCCAGCCGATCCTCACCAACGAGGACCTGGAAAAAATCCGCTCGATCTCGCAGATGAGCGGCGATCATTTCAAGTCGCACACCTTTGACATCACCTTCCCGGCCGAGCATGGCGCCGACGGCATGGGCTGGGCGATCGATGCCTTGTGCGAGCGCGCTGAAGAAGAACTGCGCGCCGGCTGCAACATCATCATCTTGTCTGACCGCAAGGCGAGCACCGACCGCATCCCGATCCCGTCGCTGCTCGCATGCGCGGCGGTGCATCACCATCTCATCCGCAACGGCCTGCGCACATCGGTCGGGCTCGTCGTGGAAACCGCCGAGCCGCGCGAGGTGCACCATTTTGCATGTTTGGCCGGTTACGGCGCGGAAGCGATCAATCCCTATCTCGCCTTCGAGACCCTGGTCGCGATGAAGGATGGCCTGCCGCAGAAGCTCGACGAGAAGGAAGTCGTCAAGCGCTACATCAAGTCGATCGACAAGGGGCTGCTCAAGGTGATGTCCAAGATGGGCATCTCGACCTATCAATCTTACTGCGGCGCGCAGATTTTCGACGCGGTCGGCCTGCGCCAGGAATTCATCGATAAATATTTCACCGGCACGCATACGCGCATCGAAGGCGTCGGACTGTCCGAGATCGCCGAAGAGACGGTGCGCCGCCACCGCGACGCCTTCGGCGACTCGCCGATCTATACCTCGATGCTCGACGTCGGCGGCGACTATGCCGTGCGCGTGCGCGGAGAGGATCATGTCTGGACCGCCGAGACCGTGTCGCGATTGCAACACGCGGTGCGCGGCAATTCGCAGGACCACTACCGCGCCTTTGCCAAAATCGTGAACGAGCAGAACGAGCGGCTGCTCACCATTCGCGGCCTGTTCCGTATCGGCGCCGCGCCGGAAGACGGCCGCAGTCCGATTCCGATCGAGGAGGTCGAGCCCGCCAAGAATATCGTGCGGCGCTTCTCGACGGGCGCTATGTCGTTCGGCTCCATATCGCGCGAGGCACACACCACGCTCGCCATCGCCATGAACCGCATCGGCGGCAAATCGAATACCGGCGAGGGTGGCGAAGAAAGCGACCGATTCAAGCCGTTGCCGAACGGCGACTCCATGCGCTCGGCGATCAAGCAGGTGGCCTCGGGGCGTTTTGGCGTCACGGCGGAATATCTCGTCAATTCCGACATGATGCAGATCAAGATGGCTCAAGGGGCAAAGCCCGGTGAAGGCGGCCAGTTGCCGGGCCACAAGGTCGACAAGGCCATCGCCAAGGTGCGCCGCTCGACGCCCGGCGTCGGTCTCATATCGCCGCCGCCGCATCATGACATCTATTCGATCGAGGACCTGGCGCAGCTCATCTTCGACCTGAAAAACGTCAACCCGGCGGGCGACGTCTCGGTCAAGCTCGTGTCGGAAGTGGGCGTCGGCACGGTCGCGGCCGGCGTCTCGAAAGCGCGCGCCGACCACGTCACCATCGCGGGCTTCGAGGGCGGCACGGGTGCCGCTCCCCTCACCTCGCTCAAGCATGCCGGCTCCCCTTGGGAAATCGGCTTGGCCGAGACGCACCAGACGCTGGTGATTAACCGCCTGCGCAGCCGCATTTCCGTGCAGGTCGACGGCGGCATCCGGACCGGGCGCGACGTTGTCGTGGGTGCGCTGCTCGGCGCCGACGAGTTCGGTTTCGCCACCGCGCCTTTGATCGCCGCCGGCTGCATCATGATGCGCAAGTGCCACCTGAACACCTGCCCCGTCGGCATCGCGACGCAAGACCCGGTGCTGCGCAAGCGCTTCAAGGGTCAGCCCGAACACGTCATCAATTATTTCTTCTTCGTCGCCGAGGAAGTGCGCGAGATCATGGCCGCGCTCGGCTTCCGCACCTTCAACGAGATGATCGGGCAGATGCAGATGCTCGACCAGCGCAAGCTCGTCGAACACTGGAAGGCCAAAGGCCTCGACTTTTCCAAGCTGTTCACCAAGCCGAAGGCGCTGCCCGGCACCGCCATCTACAATTGCGAGAAGCAGGATCACAAGATCCACGACATCCTCGACCGCAAGCTGATCGCAGAATCGCAAGGCGCGCTCGACCGCGGCGCGCCGGTACGCCTGCAGACGATCATCAAGAACATCGATCGCGCCGTCGGTGGCATGCTCTCGGGCGAGGTCGCCAAGCGCTACGGTCATGAAGGGTTGCCGGACGGCACCATCCATGTGCGCTTCACCGGCACGGCCGGGCAGAGCTTCGGCGCTTGGCTCGCGCGCGGCATCACCTTCGAACTCGACGGTGAAGGCAACGACTATGTCGGCAAGGGGCTTTCGGGCGGCCGTCTGATTATCCGCCCGCCCGCCGACTCCGGAATCGTGCCGGAGGAATCGATCATTGTCGGCAACACCGTGCTTTACGGCGCGACCGAGGGTGAATGTTTCTTCCGCGGTGTCGCCGGCGAACGCTTCGCCGTGCGCAATTCAGGCGCGGTCGCCGTGATCGAGGGCGCCGGCGATCATTGCTGCGAATACATGACCGGAGGCGTTGTCGTCGTGCTCGGCTATACGGGCCGGAATTTTGCCGCCGGCATGTCGGGCGGCATCGCTTATGTGCTCGACGAGGACGGCACGTTCAAGACGCGTTGCAATCTGGCCATGGTCGAATTGGAGCCTGTACCGCAGGAGGAAGAGGTCGCCGAAAAGGAATTCGGCCACTACAACGATCTCGAAAGCCACGGCCGCGTCGACGTGATGGCGGACCTGACCGGCAAGGACGCCGAGCGGCTGCACATGCTGATTTCCAGCCACGCGCGCTACACCAATTCAAAGCGCGCGACCGAGATTCTGGAGCAGTGGCAACGCTATCGCCCGCTGTTCAAGAAGGTGATGCCGGTCGAATACCGCCGCGCGCTTGCCGAGATGGCAAAGGAGAAGGCAGCCACCATGCAGGCCGCCGAATAGCATGGGCAAGGTCACTGGTTTTCTCGAAATCGAGCGGCACGACCGCAAATACCAGCCGGTCGCGGAGCGTATCAAGCATTGGCGCGAGTTCGTGCTGCCGCTGCCCGACACCGAATTGCGCGAACAGGCCGCGCGCTGCATGGACTGCGGCGTGCCTTACTGTCATGGCACCAGCCGCATCACCGGCGCGCCCACCGGCTGTCCGGTCAACAACCAGATTCCGGACTGGAACGATCTGGCCTATCGCGCCAACTGGGATGAAGCCGCGCGCAACCTGCACTCGACCAACAACTTTCCGGAAGTGACGGGGCGCGTGTGCCCGGCGCCGTGCGAGGCCTCCTGCACGCTCAACATCGACGACAACCCGGTCACGATCAAAACGATCGAATGCGAAATCGCCGACCGCGCCATCGCGCAGGGGCTCAAGCCCGAAGTCGCTCCGCACAAAACCGGCAAGAAAGTTGCCGTCGTCGGCTCCGGTCCCGCAGGGCTCGCCTGCGCGCAGCAACTCGCGCGCGCCGGCCACGATGTGCATGTCTATGAGCGTTGGGCCAAAGCGGGCGGCCTGCTGCGCTACGGCATTCCCGACTTCAAGATGGAAAAAATTCACGTCGAGCGTCGCGTCGAGCAGATGATCGCCGAGGGCGTGCAATTTCACTATGGCGTCCACGTCGGCGTCGACCTGCCAGCGGAAAAGCTGGTCAAGGAGCACGACGCCGTCGTGCTGTCGGGTGGCGCCGAAAAGCCGCGCGACGTGCCGGTCCCAGGCCGCGAGCTCAAAGGCATCCATTTCGCCATGGACTTCCTGCCACAGCAGAACCGGCGCGTCTCCGGCGAGCCGCAGGGCAAAGGCGAACCGATTCTGGCCACCGGAAAAAAGGTGGTCGTCATCGGCGGCGGCGACACCGGCTCCGACTGCATCGGCACCTCGATCCGCCAGGGCGCGATCTCCGTCACCAATTTCGAGATCATGCCGCAGCCGCCCGAGCAGGAGAACAAGATGCTGGTGTGGCCGGATTGGCCGCTCAAGATGCGTATCTCCTCCAGCCACCAGGAGGGCGTCGAGCGCGCCTTCGCCATGTTGACTCAGAAATTTTCAGGCGAGAACGGAAGCGTGAAGAAGCTGCATTGCGTGCAGGCCGACGCCAAGTTCCAGCCGGTCGCCGGCAGCGAATTCGAGATCGAAGCCGATCTGGTGCTGCTCGCCGTGGGCTTCTTGCACCCAGTGCATGACGGCCTTCTCAAGACGCTCGGCGTCGAACTCGATCCGCGCGGCAATGTGAAGGCCAACACCGACGCCTATGCGACGTCGATCCCGAAAGTTTTTGCCGCCGGCGACATGCGCCGCGGTCAGTCGCTTGTGGTGTGGGCGATCCGCGAAGGCCGCCAGACCGCGCACGCAGTCGACAAATTCCTGATGGGATCGACGACACTGCCGCGTTAGCGGAACCAGCCCATCGGATCTTGCCGGATAGGCGGCGGGCGGTGGTTGTGGCTCGGCTGTCTGGCCGTCTTCTTTTCCTGCGCAAGCTTTGCGTTCTCGGCGGCGAGCTTCGCGGCAGATTTCGCGGCCGCCCCGGTCTTGTGCTCGGCCGGTCTGCGCTCTGCCGGTTTGCTCTCGGGCGCGATTGCCGGCGTCTCGGCAGGCACGGCAGCCGGAAGCGCCGCCTTGCGATCGCTGCCGGGCGGCCATGTGTAATCGTCGGCCCGGCCGGGCGGCGGCGCGATGGGCTCGCCCTTGACCAGGACGCGATCGGCGATCGCGTCGTCATGCGCCGGATGAACGCCAGCGCCACCGAGCAACTCGTCGGAATTCGTAGGGGCCACGGTCAGGGGCACCACAGGTCCTGCCAGCGGCCGCGCCGCGGATTTGCCCGGTGCCGTCGCCGGACCGACCGGCCCCACCGGAAGCGCCACCGGCGTGACGTGATTGTTCATATAGCGGCGCAGTTCGCGCTCGACGAAATGCGCGAGCTTGCGAGCGCCGGCCTTGGTGAAATAGACGCCGTCGGAGGAACGCAGACTCCGCATCTGGCCTTCGTAATCGGGACCGTAGGTCGCGAATTTCCCGGCCTCGTCGACAAAACCGTCCCAGATGTCGACATAGATCGCACCGGCGCGCTCGGCCCGGCTGCGATAGAGATCGTTGAGATAGACGGCGTCGGCGGTCGATTTGGTGCCGCGGATCGACGGCAGGCCGACCCAGAATACCGGAACCCCCTTGCTCTTGAGCGCGGCCAGCGTTTCGTCGATGCGCCGCGAATAGACCGTTGCCCAGCGGTCGCTGCGGAATTCGATGATGCCGTTTGCCTTCTTGCCGGCCTCGGGTTCCGGCGCGACGATCGAAGACGGGTCGGGTTTATCCTGATCCTTGCCCTGTGCGTCCGGTTTCGCCTTGTCCCCCGCCTTGTCCCCCGCCTTGGCCGTTTCGGCCTCCTTGGCGATATCTTTCTCGCGGATGTTCTGGCGATCGCTCACGCCAAGCATCATGATCACATAGTTCGGTTTTTCCTTCGCAAGCTCGTCGCGCGCGACGTTCCACCAGTCAAGCTGGGTCTTTGAGTCGTATCGCAGCAGCCCGGAGTGCACCTTGTCCTTGCGCACGATGCCGATCTCGGGTTCGTCGGCAAAGGCGTCTTCCAGACCATAGGCGAGCCAGCCCGCCATGCCGTCGCCCATCACAACGATGGAAATTGTCGGCACCACCGGCGGGGCTTTCGGATCCGGCTTGCGCGGCGACGGCGCGCGCGAGTGATCGACCTGCGGCTCCTGCCGTTGGGAGCGCTCGTTGTCGTTCCCGAACAGATTGTGGAAGAAACCACCCGAGCTGCGCGGGCGCTGGCGGCTCAGAAACGGATAGCGGTCGTCGAGGCGCTGCGCCTGGGCAGGCCCCGTGAGCGCCACTTGAAAAGCAACGACGCCGGCGCATTCGGCCGCCACAAGGACCAGCGCGCCGATCATCCATCGCGATATGCGGAATTTGCCAATCATGGCGAAACGCCCAAGACCTTCAACGGTGCGCCGGCCCGACCCTGTCATTTCGGCCGCCGCCGCCAATCGTCATGGGTCAATAGCACGCAAAAAATGTCAACTCGAAGGTGGCCTGCTGGTTACCCTGGCGTCCAGTCATTTCTGGTCGAACGGGCGGCTGCGCGCCGGATTTACGGGCTTTCTCAAGCACCGCAAGCGCTAGCGGGCGCGCAAGCGATCGAGGATTCCGGCCGAGGCAAAGCCGTCGGGAACCCGGCCGATCCTGGATTGGAAATCGCGGATGGCCGCCCGGGTCCTGGCGCCGAGCATGCCGTCCGGCTCGCCCACGTCATAGCCATGCCGGGCGAGAAGCTGTTGCAATTCCAGCCGCTCGTCGCGCGAGAGCACCCGCTCGTAGCGCGGCCAGTGCTGAGCGAACTCACCGCCACCGCGCAGCCGGTCGGCAAGATGGCCGATCGCCAGCGCATAAGCCTCAGCCGGGTTGTAACGCATGATGGCGCGGAAGTTCGGCAGCATCAGGAAGCCCGGCCCCTGTATGCCGGCCGGCACCAAAAGGAATGCGTGGTCGTCGGGCCGCGGGAACGGTCTGCCGTCGGGCCTCCGCAGCCCGTAGCGCTCCCATTCGCGAATGGTCATCGTGCGATGGTGATCGGCCAGCATGAAATTGAAATTCGCCGGCACCACCACCTCGTAACCCCAGGTCTGCCCGTCGAGCCAGCCGTCCTTTTTCAGATTATTGGCGGTGGACGCGATGATATCGGGGATCGAGCCGACCACGTCGCGGCGTCCGTCCCGATCGAAGTCGACGGCGTAACGCTTGAACGCGGTGGGCATGAACTGGGTCGGGCCGAAGGCGCCGGCCCAAGAGCCGACCAGTTGGTCGGGCCTGACGTCGCCGCGCTGGAGAATTTCAAGCGCCGCGATGAATTCATCGCGGAAATAGCGCTGACGGCGGCCGATGCAGGCCAGCGTCGCGGTCGAGCGGATCACGGGCCGCTCGCCGACGAGCGTGCCGTAATCTGTTTCGACGCCCCAGATCGCGGTGATCAGATAGCGGTCGACGCCATAGGCGCGCTCCACCGCGTCGAAAGTCGCGCGGTATTTCGCGATCAGCGCACGGCCCCTGGCGATGCGGTCGTCGTTCACCAGCAGATCGAGATAATCCCAGAACGACTTGGTGAATTCCGGCTGGCTGTCGAGCAGATCCATGATGCGCAGATCGGGTGTCAGCCTGCCGGTGTCGGCGACATAGAGATTGCGCGAGATTCCATGGCGCGCGGCCACTGGCCACAGCCGCTCCAGGCAGCCGTGGAAATCGGCAGCGGCTGCGCGGATCGCCTGCGCGGTCATGCGCGGATCGCCGGACGAGCCGGACCGACCGCTCCATTCCACCGGAGCGGGCCGCGCGTCGACGGCTCCCGGCTGGATGGAGCCGGTCGGACCGGAATAGCTGTCGATGCGGCCGTTCTGCGCCGTGGCCACGCCGCCTGCGGCCATCAGAAGTGCGACGACAAGAATGCGGTGGATGACGCGCATGCCAGGTTTCGGCCCGTGCTCCGGATTGGTGTGACGCGGCAACTCTATGGGTGACTCGAACTCGTTTCGAGGACGTTAATGGTCTAGCCTAGCCCGGCATCTGGATTCGCGCTCGCTCCCGTGCTTTCTGCTACGCAACGACTCGACCGAACACCGGCCAAATCTCGCATGACCCGCATCCGCAAAGCCATATTTCCCGTCGCCGGCCTCGGAACCCGGTTCCTGCCGGCAACCAAGGCAATGCCGAAGGAAATGCTCCCCGTCGTGGACCGGCCGCTGATCCAGCACGTCGTGGACGAGGCGCGTCAGGCCGGAATCGAGCACTTCATCTTCGTCACGGGCCGCAACAAAAGCGTGATCGAGGATCATTTCGACCGCCAGTTCGAATTGGAACTGACTTTGGTGGAGCGCGGCAAGAAGGCGGACCTCGCCTTATTGTCGCAGGACCTGCCGGAGGCCGGCACTGTCAGTTTCACCCGCCAGCAGTCGCCGCTGGGACTTGGACATGCGGTGTGGTGTGCGCGTGAACTGGTCGGCCACGAGCCTTTCGCTCTGCTGCTGCCGGACGTGCTGGTGCAGAACACGCGCGGCTGCCTCGCGCAGATGATCGACGCCGCCAACACGCTCGACGGTAACGCCAACATCATCGCCGTCGAAGAAGTGCCGAAAGAGCGCATCCACATGTATGGCGTGGTCGGGATCGGCGAACCCAAAGGCAACGCTTTCGCGATCACCAAGATGGTCGAAAAGCCCAAGGCCGCCGAGGCGCCGTCCAATCTCACCATCACAGGCCGCTACATCCTGCAGCCTGAGATTTTCGAGATTCTGGAGAAGCAGGCGGCCGGCGCCGGCGGTGAAATCCAGCTCACCGATGCCATGCTGGCGCTCAAGGCGACGCAACCGTTCTATGGCCTCAAATTCGAGGGGCGCAGTTTCGATTGCGGCTCGAAGACAGGCTTCCTCGCGGCCAACGTCGCCTACGCACTCGAGCGGCCGGATATCGAACCCGAGTTTCGCGCCGAACTCGACCGTCTGCTCGGCGGCAAATAACCTGGACCTGCTTACTGCTGCACACGCACGCCGAGCAGGAAAACGGTCGCGTTATAATCATTGCCGGTCACGTTGGAACGCAGCCAGTCCTGGCGAATTTCGCTCTTGAGCTGGACGTTGCGATTGAACTTGTAGGTCAGGCCGATGCCGGCCGTATAGCGCTTGTCCTCGCGATCGAGGCCGACATAGTCGTCGACCCCGAAACCGAGCTTCACAGTGCCGATCAGCCAGCGCCGGAAGGAATGATCGACTTGCAGGCCGGCATCGCGCGACAGTTCGCCCGAGACACCCGGTATGACCGTCTCACTCGCGGCGGATGTGCCGGTGAATTTGACCGTGGTCAAGGCATTGGCCGTCCAGATGAGAGAGGCATTTCCGATCAGGCCGGCGAGCTTTTCAAGCCGCGGGTCGTCGTAGTTGCGCTCGGTATAGCCGATGCCGATCTTGCCGGTGAGCTCGCGCGTCAATTCGAATGTGGAACCGACGGTGCCGGTCACGCCCCTGGAATTGCGCTGATAGCCTGAAAAGTCGGTCGCAAGATCGTGCCGGCGGGTGTCGGTTTCCACTTCGACATAGGGTTTCACGCCAGGCGTCAATTCGTAGCTGCCGCGCAGCGCGCCGCCAAATTGATTGTAGTTGCGGTCGTCATTGCTGGCGGTCGTGCCGTCGGTCAACTTGGAATCCTGATAGTCGGTGCGATCGGCGGTGCCTTTGATCGCGATCTCGAAACGATTGAAGCGGTGCGCGATGCCGGCCGTACCTCCGACCGTGGTGAAAACGGGCAGGCTGGCGAGGCCGGCCTGCAGGTTCGGACTGCCGGGATTGTCGGTCGAGATAAGCGCGTGGCTGTTGAGGTCGATGCGCGTGGCGCTGGTGACATCGACACGACCGTCAACCTTGCCGTCGAAGTATGGCCGGCTGAGGGTCGGCGTCTGGTCGGGGCTGTAGCCGGTGTAGCTGCCGCGCAGGTCGGCCGTGAGTTCGTGGCGCGACCAGTTCGACTGCACCTTCAGTTCGGGTACAGCCGAATAGAGCGCGGCCCCGCTGCCACCGGCCGAGTTTCCTGGATTGGTGCTGTAGCCGCCGATCAGCTCGACCGCCGGGTACAGCGTGAAGCTGCCGGCGCGCACGCCGAGTGCTGCATAAGGGTCGTCGGGCTCGGTGTGCGCTTTGTGCTTTTTTGGCGGTTTGCGGATCGGGCCCAGTTCGACCGGCGGCGTTCCGGGAGCCTGCGCCAGCGCACTATTGCCGCTATCCGCAGACGGCGGTGGCTCCTGATAGGGAGACAAGGGCTCCACGGGCGCGTCGGACGGGGACGTTGATGCCGCGCTCGCGCTGGTTGGCGTCGTGGCTTTGCGCGCCGGATTGTTGCTCGCGTCGTATCCGGTCGAACCGGCGCCGGATGCCGGCGGGCTGAAGCCTACTGGCGCATTCGATTGCGCCTGTGTCGGTTTCTTGAACCGCGGCGGATTGTGCGGATCGCTCTGCAGCTTGGGCGCCAGCGGATCAAGCGGCGCCGTCTGCGCAATGACCTGAGCACCGCCCAAAACAATGCTGCTCAAAGCGATGCCGAGCACCATCCGCAGGCGCGCGCGTCGCAAGGCGGCAAGGCGTGGATGACAAAAGCGCGGCACGGCGGTCGCAACCCTCCCGCCCACGGGAAAACGCCGGGCGGGCGCACCTTTTGCAAAGGCACGCTCGCCCGCCGGATCGCGGGCTTTGGTTAACGGAAGTTAAAAGCCTATGGTTAACGGGACGTTGACTGGCGCAAATGGGCCGAAGACGGCCTCAAATCCAGCCGTCTCAAATCCAGCCTTTGAGCTCGCGCATCACAACGTCGCGGATCACCGCCATGCCTTGCGCTGAATCGTTGAGGCAGGGGATGGCGGCGAAATTCTTGCCCCCGGCGGCTTTGAAGATTTCGGCGTTCTCCATGGCAATCTCTTCCAGGGTCTCCAGACAATCGGCGGAAAACCCGGGCGTGATAACGGCGATGCTTTTGACCCCCTGCCCGGCCAATCCCTTCAGCGTGGCGTCGGTGTAGGGCTTCAACCATTCGGCAAGTCCGAAACGCGACTGGAATGTCATCATCAAGGTGTCGTCGTCGAGCTTGAGCTTGCGGCGCAGCAGTTCGGTGGTCTCCGTGCAGTGCCTGTCATAAGGGTCGCCCTTGGCGACATACGATTCCGGCATGCCGTGGTAGGACGCGATGATCCGCTCCGGCTTGAAAGAAAGTTTGCCGAGTTCTGCGTTGAGCGAAGCCGCCAGCGCGTCGATATAGGCGGGCTCCGCGTAATAGGGCGCAGCCACCCGCAGCGTCGGTTGCGCACGCATGCGCGCGAGCGCGCGGAAAGCCTCGTCGCACACGGTTGCCGTGGTGGCTGCGGAATACTGCGGATAAAGCGGCACGATCAAAATGCGCTCGCAGTCCTGCGCGACGAGCGCTTCGAGCCGCGAGCGGATCGACGGATTGCCGTAGCGCATGGCCCAATCGACGCGCAGGCGCTTGTCGACCTTCTCGAGCATATCCTCCAATTTGTCGGACTGTGCGCGCGTGATGGTCTTGAGCGGCGATTCATTGCGCTCCTTGTTCCAGATTTTGGCATAGTCGCGCGCCTTGCGGCCCGGACGCACCGTCAGGATGACGAGATTAAGCGCCAGCCACCACTTGACGCGGTTCTCCTCGATCACGCGGCGGTCCGACAAAAATTCCTTCAGATAGCGGCGCACCGCCCAATACGTGGTCGCCTCGGGCGTGCCGAGATTGACCAGCAAAACACCGATGCGGCTCGCCAGCGCTGAATTGACCGCCGGACTCATGGCGCGCGCTCGTCGGCGATCACTTTGCCGTCGTTCGGCATTTCACCCACGGCAACCAGACTGACGACACCCTTTAATTTGGTGACCGATTGCAGCGTCGCCGCAACGGCCGCCGCAAGGGCGTCGTCGGGCGCCGCGCTTTCCGCCAGCAGCGTCATGGTGTCCTGCTCGCCGTGGCGGCCGACGACGAGGCGCAATCGCTTGAGTTCGGGATGGCGCGCGGCAATTTCGGCAACCTGCCTTGGATGCACGAACATGCCTTTGATCTTGGCGGTCTGATCGGCGCGGCCCATCCAGCCCTTGATGCGCATGTTCGTGCGTCCGCAGGGCGAAGCCCCGGCAAGCAGCGCGGACAGATCGCCGGTGCCGAGGCGGATCATCGGATAATCGGGATTGAACGAGGTTACGACAATCTCGCCAACCTCGCCTTCGGCAACGGGATCGCCGGTGCCGGGCCGCACGATCTCGACGATGACGGTCTCGTTCACGATCATTCCTTCCGGAGCGCGTTCAGCAAAAGCGGTACGCGGTTTTGCGTCCGAACGCGCGACCAGCTTGGAAGTCGCCTCACTCTCATAGGCGATCACGCCGAGTTCGGCAGTGGCGTAGCATTGCAGCACGGCGACGCCGCGCTCCCCGAGTTCCTCGCGTAGCGAAGCGGGCAGCGCCGCGCCCGATACCAGCGCACGCTTGATGGAAGACGCGTCCTTGCCGGTTTTGGCAGCGGAATCGAGCAGGATTTTCAGAAAATCCGGCGTGCCGGTGTAGCCTGCCGGCTTGTAATGCGCGATCGCGTCGAGCTGCTGTTCGGTATTGCCGATGCCGCCTGGGATGACCGTGCAGCCGAGCGCATGCGCGCCCGATTCCATGATGAACCCGCCGGGCGTGAGATGGTAGGCGAACGAATTATGCACGATGTCGCTGGACCGGAAGCCGGCGGCAAAGAGCGCGCGCGCCGCGCCATACCAGTCTTTGCCATCGCCTTCCGGTTCGAAGATCGGTCCCGGCGACATCAGCAGCCTGCGCGCCTTGCCGGGCGGCGTGACATTGAGGCCGCCGAAGGGCGGATTCTCCCTCTGCATGGCGGAAATGTCGGATTTGGGCAGCACCGGCAGTTTCGCCAACGCGGCGCGCGAGACGATCGATTTCGGGTCGATGCCCTTGAGGTGCTTCGCCCAGCCCGGCGCGCTCATGGCGCGCGCGACAACGTCCGGCAGCCTGGCGAATTGTTCCAGGTCGCGCCGCGCGCAATCGCGGGTTTCCAGGGCGTCGTAATGCTCGCTCATGCCGCTACACTAAGGACGTTGATGGCGGGAGCAAGTCCGGCGGGGACAAGGGGATTTTGGCGGCTCTACGCCAGCCAACGCTTGCGGCGGCGATAATGCTTGCCCTCGCGGAAGGACTTCCGCTTGCCCTCGGCAACGCCGAGATAGAACTCCTTCACGTCCTCGTTCTCGGCCAGCGATTTGGCATCGCCATCCATGACCACGCGGCCGTTCTCGAGGATATAGCCGTAGCGCGCGAAGCGCAGCGCCATGTGCGTATTCTGCTCGGCCAGCAGGAACGAGACGCCTTCCCTTTCATTGAGGCCGCGCACGATCTCGAAGATTTCCTCGACGATCTGCGGGGCAAGCCCCATCGACGGCTCATCGAGCAGGATCGTCTTGGGCCGCGACATCAGCGCGCGGCCGATGGCGCACATCTGCTGTTCGCCGCCCGAGGTGTAACCCGCCAGGGCGTCTTTGCGCTCGGCGAGCTTGGGAAAATATGAATAGACCAGGTCGAGGTCGGCGCGGATCGCCGCCTTGCCGTCGCGCCGGGTGAAGGCGCCGGTGAGCAGATTTTCCTCGATGGTAAGATGACCAAAGCACATGCGGCCTTCCATGACCTGGATGCAGCCGCGCCGGACCAGTTCGTTGGGCGAAAGGTCCTGGATCTCGTCGCCCTCGAACAGGATCGCGCCTTTGGTGACGTCGCCGCGTTCGGCATGCAGCAAATTGGAGATCGCCTTGAGCGTGGTGGTCTTGCCGGCGCCATTGGCGCCGAGCAGCGCGACGATGCCGCCCTTGGGAACGTCAAGCGACACGCCCTTGAGGACGAGGATGACGCGATCGTAGATGACCTCGATATTTTTGACCGAGAGGATGTTCTCCACCTTGGCAGAGGTCGCGGTCTCGGTCTGCGTCACGGCCGACATGGCTACTCCAGACAAGAACCTCTCCCCGCCATGGCGGCGGGGAGAGGATTGTTGATACGCGCGTTACGAAGACTTGTCGCAAGCCTCGGTGCGCTTTGGCCAGCCGGCGTTCTTGCTCACGTAGTCGGCCGCGGCGGCATTGAGCATCGGCTCAACCTTGTCCTTCATGGGCGAGATCCAATCCGACACCTTGACCCACTTGGTGCCGTCCCACTGCTGCATATAAGCGGGGCCATGACCGTTGTGGTCGGTGCATGTGATATGGATCGGCGCCGCGAAGTTCGGCAACCCGATCTCCTTCCAGCGTGCCTGCGTGATGTTCAGGCTTTCGAAGCCGCGCCGCACGTCCGGACCGGTGACGACTTTCTTGCCGGTGATCTTCTGCGCGTTGCGGATCGCCTCGGTGACCAGGACCATGTTGTAGACGCCGTGATCATAGAAGACGTCGGCGAACTTGTCCTTGGCGACCTGGCTCTTGCCTTTATCAACGACGTACTTCTTGATGTCCTTGAACAGCGGATAGTCGCCGCCAAGGCCGTTGAAGTTGAGCGAGAGATAGCCCTTGGCCTGTTGGCCGCCGCCGCGGGCATCGTCATCCGATCCCGACCACCACACGCCGATGAAGTGATCCATGGCGAAGCCGTTTTCGGACGCGCGCTTGACCGCCGTCGGATTCATGGCGCCCCAGCCCCACATGATCATCCAGTTTGGACGATCGCGACGAACCGAAAGCCAGGTTCCCGACTGGTCCTGCATGTCCTTGCCGGCGATGGGATAGAGTTTGACCTCAAACCCGTAGTCCTTCGCGAGCTGCTGCAGCAGCGGAATCGGCTCGCGGCCATAGCCTGCATCGAGGAAGATGAAGCCGATCTTCTTGCCCTTGAGTTTGTCGAGGCCGCCTTCCTTGCCGCCGATATATTTGACGATCATCGACATGCCGTCCCAGTAGGTGGCCGGCGGGTTGAAGATCCACGGGAAATCCTTGCCGATGGCGGCCGCCGACAGTCCGTAGGCCATCGACAGGATCGGGATCTTGTCGACGGAGGCCTTCGGAATGAGCTGCAAGGTGATGCCGGTCGAGAACGGGTTGACGACCGTCGGATGCTTGTCCTTGACCGATTCCCAGCATTCGACGCCCTTCTTGGTGTCGTAACCGGTTTCGCATTCCTCGACGTTGATCTTGACGCCGCCGATGCCACCGTCACGCTCGTTCAGCATGGAGAGGTAATCGTGCATCCCGTTGGCGATCGGAATCCCTGAATTCGAATACGGGCCGGTGCGATATGTGAACAGCGGAATGTAGATGCTGTCCTGAGCCCGCGCGCTTTCAGCGAACGCCGCGCCCGCCAGCACACCGGCGCAGGCGGCCGCAATAAGCAATTGTCTTGCCTTCATGTTTCTCCTCCCTGTGTTCCGCGCATTTTCGCACGGCCTTCTTTCGCGTCATCCCGGAGATCGTATCCGGAGCGATTTCTCTTCCGCGTCTCAAACCTGACCGCGGCCGGAAATTGTTGCCTATCCTGCACCATTAATAGGGAAACGGCCACACCCTCAGTTTTTGCTTGCCAATCTGCCATAGCCGGGCAAGCCCGGCCGGTTCCGCGATGAGGAACAGGATGATCAGCGCGCCCACAGTCATGAACGTGATGTGCTCGATCGTGTTCGACTCGATATGAAGCCCCATCGCTTCCGGCGCGAAACGCAGCACGATCGGCAAGATGAAGATCAACGCCGCGCCAAGGTAGGCACCCAAAAGGCTGCCGAGGCCGCCGATGATGATCATGAACAGGACGGTAAAGCTCTGGTTGATGTTGAAGACACTCGGCTCGGCGCCGCCGTACCAGAGAAACACCATCAACGCGCCGGCGACGCCGCAATAGAACGAAGACACCGCGAAGGCGAGCAACTTGGTCGGCAATAGGCGGATACCCATCAACTCAGCGGCAATATCCATGTCGCGCACCGCCATCCACATGCGTCCGATGCGTCCATGCACAAGATTGGAGGCAAGCCACGTCAGCCCGATCAGGAACGCGAGCACAATATAATAGCGCGTCTCGGCTGTGGCGCGCGGACCGGTGACAATGAGGCCGAAAAGCTCGCGCTGCGGCACTTCGATCGCGGCCGACAGATTGTAATTGAAGAGCCAAGGGATCCGGATAAAGCACCATTCGAGAAAGAACTGCGCAGCCAGAGTCGCGATGGCGAGATAAAAGCCCTTGATGCGAAGCGACGGCAAGCCGAAAACCGTGCCGACCGCAGCGGCAAAAAATCCGGAAACGAAAACCCAGATGAGCACATTCACGCCGGGAAAAATTGTCGTCAGCTTATAGCAGGCATAGGCGCCGACGCCCATGAAGGCTCCGGTGCCGAGCGACAGCAGACCTGCATATCCGGTCAACAAGTTGAGGCCGATCGCCGCCAGCACAAAGATCATGAACGGGATCATGACCGCGTTGGTCAGGAAGTCGTTATCGGCAAGCGGAATCAGCAGCGCGACGAGAAAAATGACGGCAAGACCGATGCGGTCCTGCAGCACAGGGAACACGGCATGGTCGCTGCTATAGCTGGTCTTGAATTGTCCGGCTTCGCGATAAAACATGTCACACCCGCTCGATGATTTTTTCGCCGAACAGGCCCTGCGGCCGGAACAGCAGGAACACGAGCGCGATCACGTAAGCGAACCACGCATCGGTGCCGCCGCCGACGAGCGGGCCCCAATAGAATTCGACGAGCTTCTCGCCGATCCCGATGATCAGGCCGCCGACGATCGCGCCGGGAATTGACGTGAACCCGCCGAGGATCAGCACCGGCAGCGCCTTGAGCGCAATCACTTCGAGTGCGAATGATACGTCGGAGCGCGCGCCCCAGAAGATGCCGGTCACCAGCGCAACAACGCCGGCGGCAAACCAGACGATCACCCAAATCTGCTCGAGCGAGATGCCGACCGAGAGAGCGGCGCGGTGGCTGTCCGCAACTGCACGCAAGGCACGGCCGATGCGTGTTCTGGAAAAGAACACGGCAAGCGCGCCCACCATGATCGAGGCAATAATTGCCGCGGCGATGTCGATTTTCTGCAATTCCACCATGCCACCCAGGATGTGGTATCGCAGCGCCCCGCTCGGCAAATACAGATCGGCCGTCGGCATGACCTTTGGATCGCCACCGAACACGTACTCGCCGAACCCGATGAGGAAATAGGTGATGCCGAAGGTCGCCATGAACAAAATGATGTCGGGCTGATTGACCAGTGGCCGCAGCACGAGACGTTCGATGCAAAAAGCAAGAACGAACATGACGACGATCGTGAGCCCCAGCGCGATAAAGGCCGGAAGGCCGGCGGAGTGCAGTCCGACGAAGGTCAGCGCCGCAAAAACCACCATGATGCCTTGCGCAAAATTGAATACGCCCGACGCCTTAAAGATCAACACAAACCCAAGCGCGATCAGCGCGTAGAGCACGCCGGCGACCAGCCCTTCCCACAGCGTTTGCACGAACAGGTCCGGCGCAGAACCCATCTGCACGAAGGGATCGATGAAGATCATGTAGAGGAGATGCATGCCTGCTCCTCAGTCCGCCACGTTCTTCAATGTGCGACTCCGAGGTAGGCGTCGATCACCGCCCGATCGCTTTTGACATGGTCGGGCGTGCCGTCCGCGATCTTGACGCCGTGATCGAGCACCACGACACGGTCGGACAGGTCCATCACGACGCCCATGTCGTGCTCGATGAGTGCGATGGTGGTGCCGTAATGATCGTTCACGTCGAGCACAAAGCGCGACATGTCTTCTTTTTCTTCAATGTTCATGCCGGCCATCGGCTCGTCCAGCAGCAGAAGTTCCGGCTCCATGGCGAGCGCACGGCCGAGTTCGACGCGCTTCTGCAAACCGTAGGGCAAACGGCCCACCGGCACGCGGCGGATTTCCTGGATTTTGAGGAAGTCAATGATCTCCTCGACCCGCCGGCGATGCGCCACCTCCTCGGTCATGGCCGGTCCGAAGCGCAACAATTGCCAGAAGAAGCCTTTGTGCATCTTCAGCGAACGGCCGGCCATGATGTTGTCGAGCGCGGTCATGCCGCGAAACAGCGCGACATTCTGGAAGGTGCGCGCGATGCCGCCACGAGCCGCCTCGTAGGGCTTCATCTTGGCGCGGGTTTTGCCCTTGAACGTGATGCGGCCCTGCTGCGGATGGTAGAAGCCATTGATGATATTGAGCATCGAGGTCTTGCCGGCCCCGTTCGGTCCGATGATGGCGCGGATTTCACCTTTGCGGATATCGAAGGACACGTCGGTGACGGCCTTCACGCCGCCGAATGACAGCGACACGTCCTCCACCGACAAAAGCACATCTCCGACCGCAACCTCAGGTCCGGTGCCGCTCGGCGCTCTCATGCCGCTTTCCCCATGGCCGGCGCCGTCTTCATGTCGTGAATTTTCACGCGCGCATTGATAACGCCCTTGCGACCGTCCTCGAAGGTTACTTCGGTCGAGATGTCGGATTCTTTCGATCCGTCATAGAGCGCCTTGACCAGCGGCCCATAGCGATCCGCGATGAATCCGCGGCGTACTTTCTGCGTGCGCGTAAGCTCGCCGTCGTCGGCGTCGAGTTCCTTGTGCAAAATGAGAAAACGCTTGATCTGCGCGCCCGCCATCATCTTGTCCTCGGCCAGCGAACGATTCACTTCGGCCATGTGTTCTTCGATCATGCCGTAGACCGACGGATGGCCGGCGAGTTCCTGGTAGGAGCCGTAGACCACGTTATTGCGCTCGGCCCAGCTTCCTACCGCGGTCAGATCGATATTGATCATCACGGCGACAAAGTCGCGCTGATCGCCATAGGCGACCACTTCGCGGATGTTCGGATAAAACTTGAGCTTGTTCTCGATGTATTTGGGCGGGAACAGCGTGCCGTCCTTGAGCTTGCCGACATCCTTGGAGCGATCGATGATTTTCAGATGGCCGGTCTTCTCGTCGAAGAAGCCGGCATCGCCGGTCTTCACATAGCCGTCGGCGGTCATCGCTTCGGCGGTTTTTTCATTGTCCTTGAAATAACCGGAGAACATGCCGGGCGATTTGAACTGCACCTCGCCGTTCTCGGCGATGCGGATTTCGACGTTCGGCAAGGCAGGCCCGACGGTGTCGGAATAGATCGCGCCGTCCTCCTGCGCGGTAACGTAAAGGAACGCCTCGGTCTGCCCGTAGAGCTGCTTCAGGTTGAGACCAATCGAACGATAGAAGGCAAACAGATCGGGGCCGATCGCCTCGCCCGCAGTGTAGGCGACGCGCACTCTCGAGAAGCCGAGCACATTCTTGAGCGGCGCATAGACCAGCAGGTTGCCGATCGCATAGAGCAGCCGGCCGTGCAACGGCACGGCTTGGCCGTTGAGGATGCGCTCGCCATAGCGGCGCGCAACGCCGATAAAGTAATGGAACATCTTGCGCTGAAGGAAACCGGCGTCCTCCATGCGAATCATCACGCGCGTCAGCAACAGTTCCAGCGTGCGCGGCGGCGCGAAATAGAAAGTGGGGCCGATTTCGCGCAAATCCGCCATCGCCGTGTCGGTGCTTTCCGGGCAGGCCATGCAGAAACCGGCTACCAGCCCCTGCGCATAATTAAGATAGTGGTCGCCGACCCAGGCCAGCGGCAGATAGGCGAGTGCGACGTCGTCCGCTGTCAGTCTGTCGAACGCGACCGTGTCAGTTGCCGCCTTGATCGAGCGTTCGCCGGTCAGCACCACGCCCTTGGAGGCGCCGGTCGTGCCCGACGTATAAAGAATGATCGATGGGTCAGAGCCCTTGCCCGCAGCGATCTCGGCATCGAGCCAGGCGCCGACCGACGGATCGTCGCGCAGCGCCTTGCGGCCCTCCGCGATGAGGTCGCTCATCGGATGCAGGTGGCTGTGGTCGTAATCGCGCAAGCCGCGCGTTTCATCGTAAAACATTTCCTGGAGCTTGGGCAGGCGATCCTTCACCGACTGGATCTTGTCGATCTGTTCCTGATCTTCCACCGCAGCAAAGCGCACCTCGGCATGCGCGAGCACATAGGCCAGTTCATCGGCAACCGCGTCGGCATAGACCGGCACCGGGATGGCCCCCAGCGCCTGGACCGCCATCACCGACCAATAGAGCTTGGGCCGATTGGCCCCGACGATGGCAACGGTCTCTCCGCGCTTGACGCCGAGGCGATGCAGACCGACGGCGTAAGCGCGCACGATCTCCAGCACCTGGGCCCAAGTCCAAGTCTGCCAGATACCAAGATCCTTGTGCCGCATCGACGGCCGCGAGCCATACAAATCGGCATTGCGAATCAATAGCTTAGGAAAAGTATCCGCCGGAGCGGCGGCGTTCGGCGCCACAGCCTCATCCTCCCTATGACCGCGC
>DATATS010000032.1:0-2083 GCA_036268675.1 Pseudolabrys sp. | reverse complement strand
CCCGCGGCATTGAGCGCGGCGGCTTCCTTTGCGCCGATCAAGGTGCCTTTCTTGAGCACGAACTCGTCCTGGCGGATCGAATGCACCGCCGTGCCGCCGATTGCGTCTGCCGGGGAGACCGCGCCGAATTTCATGCCGCCTCGGCTTTCTCTGACTTCACGCGCAGGCGTTGCGTGATCTCGCCCATGATGGCGACGGCGATCTCGGCCGGCGATACCGCGCCGATCGGCAAACCGATAGGCGCATGAATGCGCGCGATGTCGGCGTCGATAAGCCCTGCGGCCTTCAAACGGTCGACCCGCTTGGCATGCGTCTTCCTGGAGCCGAGCGCGCCGACATAGAAACACTCGCGCTTGAGCGCATGCAGAAGCGCCGGGTCGTCGATCTTCGGGTCATGCGTGAGCGCGGCAAAGGCCGTGTAATGATCGACGTTGAGCGGCGGCAGTGCGACGTCCGGCCATTCCGCGATCACCTTCACATCGGGAAAGCGCTCAATCGAGGCAAAGGCCGTGCGCGGGTCGAGGATGGTGACATCATAGCCGAGCAATTGCCCGATCGGCGCCAGCGTCTGGCTGATATGGACAGCGCCCGTGATAACAAGCTGTGGCGATGGCACATGCACGGTCAAAAACATTCGCCCTTGCGTGGTTTCCTCCATGCCGCTTTTCGCCATGCGCAGGCGCTTTTCGATCGCGTCTTTGAGCGGATCCTTGGCGAGATCATTGACCTTCACCAGCCGCTGTTCGCCGCTTGCCACATCGGTGACAACCACCACCGCGCGGCGCGCGGCGCGTTCGGCGTTGAGCGCATGCAAGATGTCGAGTTTCACCTAACTGACCTTCTCAACATAAACGCGGATCGTCCCACCACAGGATAAGCCCACATTCCAGGCTGCCTCGTCGGCGACCCCGAATTCCAGCATTTTCGGCTTGCCGCTTTCGATCACGTCGATGGCTTCGGTCACCACGGCGCCTTCGACGCATCCGCCCGACACCGAGCCGAGAAAATTGCCGTCGTTGTCGATCACGAGATTTGACCCGACCTGCCGCGGCGCCGAGCCCCATGTTTCGACCACGGTCGCCAGCGCCACACCGCGCCCGTCCTTGCGCCAGGTCTCGGCGGCTTTGAGAATATCTTCATCGCGTGAAAGCATGATTGTTCTCCGTCAAGCAACGTGTCTCAGCATCTGCTTTGGATCGTAGCCCTTGGCCGGCGCGCCCGACAGCGCACTGACCAGATCGGTCATGGACTCCAGATTGTGGATCGGCCGCAATTCGTCAACATGCGGCAGCATCGCGCGCACGCCCTTGGCGCGCGCTTCGAAGCCCTCGAACCGCAAAAGCGGATTGAGCCAGATCAGCCGGCGGCACGAGCGATGCAGCCGGTCCATCTCAAATCCGAGCGTGTCGTCGGCGTCCCGCTCAAGTCCATCGGTTATCAGGAGCACCACCGCACCCTGCCCGAGCACGCGGCGCCCCCAGTTCTTGTTGAACTCGCGCAACGACGACGCAATGCGCGTGCCGCCCGACCAGTCCATCACATGGGCGGAACAGGCCGCGAGCGCCTCGTCCGGATCGCGCTGCCGGATCGCGCGCGTGACATTGGTCAGCCGCGTCCCGAACAGGAAGATCGTCACGCGCTTGCGCGCGTCGGTGATCGAATGCAGGAATTGCAGGAACAGCCGGGTGTATTGGCTCATGGAGCCGGAAATATCGAGCAGCGCCACGATCGGCGGCTCTTTTTCGCGCGGCCCGAAATACTTAAGATCGATCAAAGCTCCGCCTGCCTTCATGCTGGCGCGCAGCGTGCGGCGAATGTCGATCAGGCGGCCGCGGCGGCTCGCTTCGTTGCGCCGCGTGCGCACCATGTCAAGCGGCAGCGATAGCCGCGCAATCGCAAGCTTCACCTGCGCGATCTCGGCTGCACTCATTTGCGCGAAGTCCTTAGCTTGCAAGACTTCGCGGTCGGACACGGTCAGCCGCGCGTCGAGTTCGAGTTCATGTTCCACCTCGCGCCGGTCGAGTCCGGCAAACAGTGCCTCCTGAATGCGCTGCGCGCCTGGAGCCGGCGGCTTTGGCTGCCC
>DATATS010000031.1:0-11667 GCA_036268675.1 Pseudolabrys sp. | reverse complement strand
AACCGCCGCGATCTCCACCGGATGATGGCCGTAATCGTCGATGATCACCGCGCCGTTCCATTCGCCGACCTTGGTGAAGCGGCGCTTGACGCCGCCGAACGTCGCCAAGGCCTTGCGGATCGCGTCGTCCTTGATGCCGAGCGCATGCGCCACCGCAACTGCCGCTGTGGCATTCAGCGCATTGTGCCGGCCGGGCATCGGCATCGTGAGGTTGTCGATCGCGTGCGCCGTCTTGCCCTCGCGGTCGCGGAACAGCACGGAAAAACGCGACTGGCCGTTGTGGTGATCGAGATCGGCGAGCCGCACATCGGCTTGCGGGTTTTCGCCGTACGTGAGAACGCGGCGGTCTTCCAGCTTGCCGACCAGCGTCTGCACCACCGCATGATCGGTGCACATCACCGCGAAGCCGTAGAACGGAATATTCTCGACGAAAGCGCGGAAAGCGTCCTGCACCGCCTCGAAGGTATGAAAATGGTCGAGGTGCTCGGGATCGATGTTGGTGACGATGGCGACGTCGGCGGGCAATTTCAGGAAAGTGCCGTCGGATTCGTCGGCCTCGACCACCATCCAGTCGCCCGCCCCCAGCCGCGCATTGGTGCCGTAGGCGTTGATGATGCCACCGTTGATCACGGTCGGGTCGAGCCCGCCGGCGTCGAGCAGCGCCGCCACCAGCGACGTCGTCGTGGTCTTGCCGTGGGTGCCGGCAATCGCGACGCAGGATTTAAGCCGCATCAACTCGGCCAGCATTTCGGCGCGGCGCACGACCGGGCGCCGCTGCCCGCGCGCGGCAACAAGCTCTGGATTGTCGCGCTTGATGGCGGAGGAGACCACGACGACATCCGCGCCGTCGATGTTCTCAGCTCTGTGGCCGATCGCAACCTTGATGCCCTTGTCGCGCAGCCGTTTGACATTGGCGCTGTCGGACACGTCCGAGCCGGTCACGGTGTAGCCGAGATTGGCCAGCACCTCGGCGATGCCGCTCATGCCGATGCCGCCGATGCCGACGAAATGCACCGGGCCGATGTCGCGTGGCAGCTTCATTGAACGTTCCCTTAGCCGGTTTTTGCCCGCCCGCCCGCACGGGGCAGGCGCGGATCGGGGGCCTTCGTTTAGGGCACTGCCGCTAAAAATGAAAGCGCGTCGGGAGGCGTCCATCCAGCTTTCGCACGGCATCGCTACCGCGCGCTTAGCGCCGCCACACCGCGAGAGCGCAAATATCGCGCCTCACGCAGCCGCTTGCGCCGGCACCAGGCTGTTGTCGATCGAAAAGACGTTCTCGCCGAAATAGACGAAATCGCGGTTACGGCCGGCGATGCATTTGAGGAAGGCGCTGGAATTGGCCTGGCCCGGCATCATCCAATCGTGCAGTTCGATGATGATGACCGGCGTGCGGTCGACCCATTCGGTGTTGGCCGCGAACAGCTCGCTTTCGGCGCCTTCGATATCGATTTTCGCGATAAAGGGCAGCGCGCTGTCGGCGTAGCGCCGGTAGATATCGTTCATGGTCACCGTCTCGACCGAATCGAGTTCCGCGCCCGCGGTCTCCGACGTTGTGCGATAGCCCCAGTGTCCCTCGCCTGGATCGATGACGTTCAGCCTGCCCACCGACGCCGCCAAGGCGGCATGCAGGCATTCGACCGGCAGGTCGGCGGTGTTGGCGGCGAGCAGGTCGAAATTGCCACGCTCCGGCTCGATGGCGACGATGCGCGCTCCCGCAAAGGAGTAGGCGAAGTAGACCGCCGAGGCGCCGATATTGGCGCCGGCATCGACGATCAGCGGCGTCTTTCCCGACTGCGTCAGCCGCTTAAAGAAATCGGCCAGTTCCTGCGCGCGCTTCAGGCGTCCGAAATTGTAGTCGCTGTTCTGGAGGACCTGGACGATGACGCCTTCGTCGCTGGTGCCCTTGCGGAAGAGAAAATCGCGTTGCGTTTGGCCGAGCGTGAGATTGAGCGCTACGACTTCCATGGGGCCTCACTTCTCGATCGTGCCGGCGCAAATCAGGACGCGATCTTTTTCGCGTCGTCATAGAACAACTCGTAATCGCGGGCATAGATCCGGCGCACGAGTTGCTGCAATTCGTCGGTGACGATGCCGTCCTTCTTCTGCTTGACGTGCTCGTTGAAGCGCAGCGACAGAAACCACTCCGCCTTCTCGACGCCGATCCATTGCGAGAAGAAGGCGACGAGGCCGGCGCGATCCTCCAGGCGCAGGATGGTATCGATGGTGAAACGATGGCCGAGTTGCAGGTTGAGAACTTGCGGCCGGAAATGCACGTCGATCTTGCTCGAGTCGGCTTGCCCGGCCAGCCACCTGGCGAAGGCAAGGCACGAGCGCGCCGGATCCGCCTCCGGACTGAGGTCGATGCCGTGCAACGAGGTGAGCGTATCCCGGTAAGGCCGATAGACGAGGTCGTCATCGGAAAACACCTTGGACAGGAAACCGGAGACGAAGCGCTGCAACGGGTCGCGCACGATCGAGAAGCTCTTGGGCTTCAGGCCGCGGAAGACGAAGATGGCGCGCGGATCGAATTCCGGGCTCTTGATCTGGAACAGCGCCGTGCGGCTGTAATGAATCTGGATGGGATCGAAGTAGCGATAGCCGTGATTGACGTAGAAGACGAAATTAAGCGCGAGCGTGCAGGCCGATTTCGGATTGAGCACGTAGGCGAGCGGCTTGACCTGTCCGAACACGATGGTCGGAAGCTCGCCCGGCTCGTAGTTCTTGCCGTCGATTTGCAGCATCTCTGCGTGTATCCACCTTGCCGGTCGGCCCAATCATTCAACGGTCGGGCGATTCGCGCAATGTAGCCGGCTCAGCGGCGGGCGACTTTCATCACCAGTTCCGCCAGCCGCTCGGATGCATCGAGGATGCCGGCCGATTTGGCGGCCTGCGCCATGCGAACCAAGCGGCCTGAATCGGCGGCCAACGAAGCAATCTCGGAGGCCAGCCGCTCCGGCGTGAAATCGCGCTGCTCGATCCTGATCGCTCCGCCCGCTTCCGCCAGCATGCCGGCATTGGCGAGTTGGTCCTGATCGAGCGCGTTCGGCAGCGGCACCAGAATGGAAGGCCGGCCGATTGCGGAAAGCTCTGCCACCGTGGACGCGCCGGAGCGCGAAATCACCAGGTGAGCCTGCGCCATCCGGGCCGGCAAATCGGAAAAGAACGGCGCGCACTCGGCCTCGACGCCGAGCTGAGCGTAAGTGCCCTGGACGGCGGCGAGGTCCTCGGGCCGCGCCTGCTGCACGATTGACAGGCGGACGAGTTGCGCGGCCGGAATGCGTTCGATCGCCTTCGGCACCACCTCGGCCATCACCCGCGCGCCCTGGCTGCCGCCGAAGACGAGCAGACGTAGTTTTGCGCCAGCGTCCGGCGCCAGATAGGGCGCAGCCGACGCGGCGACCACTTCGCTGCGCACGGGATTGCCCGTGAACGTGATTTTTCCC
This sequence comes from Pseudolabrys sp., assembly GCA_036268675.1. GTDB lineage: Bacteria > Pseudomonadota > Alphaproteobacteria > Rhizobiales > Xanthobacteraceae > Pseudolabrys. The sequence continues at coordinate 8,224 of DATATS010000031.1, read as the reverse complement.
TGCCAGCGGGAATCGAGATTCTTGAGCGCGCCAAACCCGGTCGCAATGGCGGTGACACGCGGCGCCAATAGCCGGTTGGCGCGGCCCATGACGCCGTTCTGTTCGTGCAGCACGCTCGGCACGCCGCGCATCGTCGCCGCAAACAGCGGCGGTACGCTCGGATAGCCGCCGAATCCAACAACGACGCCCGGCCGCAGGCGTCCCAGCAGCACCCATGCCTTGATGCCGCCGAGCGTCAACAATGTCGCGGTGCGCGCGAGCGCGAACGGATTGCGGCCGCGCAGCGTTGCGCTTGGAATAATATGCACGGCGCGCGCGGGAAACTTGAAATGCGCGGCGCGATGGTCGGTCGCCAGATCGACGGTTATTCCGCGCTTCTGCAGGGCACTCGCCAGCGCCTGCGCCGGAAACAAATGTCCGCCGGTCCCTCCGGCCGCCAGCAGTACGAGCGGCGAACCGGCCGCCATCAAATCTCGCTCCCAACCGGCGTCAGGTCCGGCGACAGAATGGCCGCACGCGGCTGCTCGCGGGTGAGCGCCAGCAGCATGCCCATGGCATACGCCAGCGAGAGCATCGAGGAGCCGCCATAGGATATGAACGGCAGCGTCATGCCCTTGGCCGGGATCAGGTGCAAATTCACCGCGATATTGATCGCGGCCTGGCTGCCGAACAGGATGGCGAGACCGGCAGCGGCAAAGCGCGTGAAAGCGTCGTCGTTGCGCATGGCGCGCGCCAGCGCGCGGATGACGATGAAAGCGTAAAGCGCCACCAGCACCAGACAGAGCGCGACGCCGAATTCCTCCGCCGCCACCGCGAACACGAAATCGGTATGGCTCTCCGGCAAGAGCCGCTTCACGGTACCCTCCCCGGGCCCGAGACCGAACCACCCGCCGCGCACGAAAGAGTCGGTGGCAAGGTCGATGTTGAAGGTGTCGCCGGAGCCCGGGTTGAGGAACCGCTGGATGCGGCCGGCCACATGCGGCACCGTGAAGTAAGCCGCCGTCAGACCGACGCCGGCAATGCCGGCGATCCCGAAAACCCAGATCAATCGCATCCCCGCCATGAAGAACAGCGCACTCCACACCAGCACGACGAGCATGGTCTGGCCGAAATCCGGCTGCATCACCAGCAACGCAACAACCGTGAGCAAAAGCGCAAGCGACAGCAGATTGGCCGGCATGTCAGGCCGCCTGGAGCTTTCGGCAAACAACCATGCGACCAGGATCACGAACGCGGGCTTGAGGAATTCCGACGGCTGGATGTTCATGCCGAGAATCACCAGCCAGCGCCGCGCACCCTTGATCTCCGGGCCGAAGACCGGCGCGACCGCGACCATGACGAGGCTGACGAGGAATACGGCGATTGCCAACCTTCGAATCTGGCGCGGATTGAGGAACGAGACGCCGAGCAAAACGGCAATGGTCGGGATCAGATAGAGGATGTGGCGGTCGACGAAATAGAACGGGTCGAGACCGAGGCGTGCCGCGACCGGCGGACTCGCGGCGAGCGAAAGCACGATGCCTGCCAGCATCAACGCGCCGATCGCGGCGAGCGTAAGCCGGTCGACCGTCCACCACCATTCGCCGAAAGGCGTTCGTTGCGCGCGTGAGACCATGACCCGTTCCCGTTCGCAAGCTGACGCGTCACGGTTTACGAAGCATTAACGATCCGGGTCGCGGGCTTAAACCGCGCTCTTTATCCCCGGTATCGCCAGCACCAGATCGGTGAACGCCTTTCCGCGCACCTCGAAATTCGGATACTGGTCGAACGAAGCGCAGGCGGGCGAAAGGAGCACCACGGCCTCCTTCAACCCGGAGAGCGCGGCGTCGCGCGCGGCAGCATCGACCGCGGCCGACAGCGCGCCGGCGATCTCGTAGGGCGCTTTTCCATCGAGCGTCTTGGCGAATTCGCCGGCCGCCTCGCCGATCAGATAAGCCTTGCGGATGCGCGGGAAAAATCCGGCAAGGCTCTCGATGCCGCCGGTCTTGGGTTTGCCGCCGGCGATCCAGAAAACATCTGCAAAGCTCGCCAGCGCACGCGCCGTGGAATCGGCATTGGTCGCCTTCGAGTCGTTGACGAACAGCACATTGTCCTTCGAGGCGATCTGCTGCATGCGGTAGGCAAGCCCGGGAAAGCTTGCGAGGCCTTTCTGGATGTCAGCGGGATCGAGCCCCAGCGCGGCACAGGCCGCCACGGCGCAGGCCGCGTTCTGCGCGTTATGCTCGCCGCGCAGCGAGCCGATGCCGGCGAGCTGCGCCACCGCGAAGGCTTTGCCGGCACTGGCGCGCAAGATGCGGCTCCCCTCGGCATAGTAGCCATCGTGCAATGGCGCCTTGACCGATACGCGCACGACTTTCTTTCCAGCGCGTTCGATGCGCTCGGCCGCGTCGCGCGTATAGCGGTCGTCGACGCCGATCACCGCGGTGCCGCCGGCTTCGATCGCCGCCGGCACCAGCGCCTTGAGCGCGGCGTAGTTTTCCATCGTGCCATGGCGATCGAGATGATCCTGCGACACGTTCAGGAGAATACCGACGCTGGGGTGCAACGACGGCGCCAGGTCGACCTGATAGGACGATACTTCCAGGACATAATTGCGCTCAGGCGCGAACGGCTCCAGCGCCAGCACCGGCACGCCGATGTTGCCGCCGATCTGCGCGTCGCGGCCGGCGCTTCGCAGCAGATGCGCGATCAGCGCGGTGGTCGTGGATTTTCCGTTGGTGCCGGTAATGGCGATGAGCGGGCACGCCGGCCCGGATTTGGCGCGCTCGCGGCAAAACAGTTCGATGTCGCCGATGATCTCGACCTCGGCCTTGCGCGCGAGGTTCACGCTCCAATGCGGCGTCGGATGGGTGAGCGGCACGCCGGGCGCGAGCACCAGCGCCGCGATGCCGGCCCAGTCGAGTTCCCGCAGATTGCGAACATCGAGGCCGGCGCTCTTTGCCGCCGCAGCGCTTTTCTCGTCATCGTCGAAGACGACGACCGCGGCGCCGCCCTTGATCAGCGCACCCGCCGCCAGCAGCCCGGACTTGCCGAGCCCGAAGACCGCGACCGTTTTGTCCGCAAAACTGGTGACGGGGATCAAGGCTCACCGCAACTTCAGCGTCGCCAGCCCGGCCAGCGCCAGCACCACGGCGACGATCCAGAAGCGGATGACGATCTGCGGCTCGGTCCAGCCGAGTTGTTCGTAGTGATGGTGGATCGGCGCCATCTTGAATACCCGTTTGCCCGTGAGCTTGAACGAAACCACCTGCACGATCACCGATACCGCTTCCAGCACGAACAGCCCGCCGATGATGGCGAGCACGATCTCGTGCTTGACCGCGACCGCGATGGTGCCAAGCATGCCGCCGAGCGACAGCGAACCGGTGTCGCCCATGAAGATGGACGCCGGCGGCGCGTTGAACCAGAGGAATCCAAGACTGGCCCCGATCACCGCTCCGCACAGCACCGCCAGTTCGCCAGTGCCGGCGACGTAGTGGATTTGCAGATATTTGGCGAATTCCGCGTTGCCGGCGAGATACGCGATCAGCCCGAAGCTCGCCGCCGCGATCATCACCGGCACGATTGCGAGACCGTCCAGCCCATCGGTGAGATTGACCGCATTGCCGGCGCCGACGATGACGAAGCCACCGAGCAATACGAAAGACCAACCGAGATTGATCACCAGTTCCTTGAAGAACGGAAACACCAGCGACGTCGCGATCGCGCCCTTGCCCAGTGACGCGAGCGCGGTGCAGGCGACCACCGCGATCAGCCACTCGGCGGCGAAGCGCGTGCGCCCGGCAAAGCCGTCATTGGTTTGCCGGGTGACCTTGAGGTAGTCGTCGTAGAAACCGATCAAGCCGAAGCTCAACGTCACGCCCAGCACGATCCACACATAAGGATTGGACGGGTTCGCCCACAGCAGCGTCGAGACGAGCAATCCGGACAGGATCATCAGCCCGCCCATGGTGGGCGTGCCCTTCTTGGTGATCAGGTGCGAGGCCGGGCCGTCGGAGCGGATCGGCTGGCCCTTGCCCTGCTTCAACCGCAAAAGGTCGATGATCGGCCCGCCGAACAGGAACACGAACACCAGCGCGGTGACGATCGCGCCGCCGGTGCGGAACGTGATGTAACGAAAGACATTCAGGAACGACAGTTTCTCGGAGAAGTCAGTCAGCCAATAGAACATCGAAGTCCAATCCTAGAATTCTTTTCCCTGGCGCATGATCTTATCCGAAAACCGGTGCCCGCTTTTCGAGATCATGCGCCCTGCTCAAGAACGGCCTTGCGGGGAAACTGCCGTTCCAGCGCCTTGACGATCGGCCCCATTTTGGAGCCGAGCGAGCCCTTCACCATCACCGCATCGCCGTCGCGGATGGCATCGAGCACCGCCGGCTCGAGAGCCGCCGCGGTGTCGGCATAGCTGCCCCGGGTGCCGGAGGGAAGAGCCTCCCACAGCGAACGCATCAACGGGCCGCAGCAATAGACCAGATCGACCGCCGCCGCCTTGACCGGTTCGGCCAGCGCACGATGAAGAGCGACGCCCTGGTCGCCCAGTTCCAGCATGTCACCGAGCACGGCGACGCGCCGGCCGGTGCGGCCGACCGGCGCCTGGCCGAGCAATGCGATGGCCGCGGCCATGGAGGCGGGATTGGCGTTGTAGCTCTCATCGATCAGCAGCGCGCTTCCCGACGGCAGCCGCAATGTTGCGCGCGTACCACGCCCCGCGGCGGGTCTGAGATTGTTGAGCGCAAGCGCGGCGAGAGCGAGATCGGCGCCCACCAGCGATACGGCCGCGAGCACGCCGAGCGAATTGAGCACCAGATGGCGTCCGGGCGCGCCGAGCTTATAGGTGACATGCTGGCCGAGGATGCTGGCCTCGACCGTCGAACTTTCGGCCTGCAGCGAATATCGCTTGAGTCGCGCGCCGGCTTCGGCGTTTTCACCGAACGAGACGATGCGGGCAACACCGGCCGCTTTGGCAGCGGCGGCAAGCCGCGCATATTGCGCGTTGTCGCGGTTGAGCACGGCCGCTCCACTTAGCTCCAGGCCGACAAAGATTTCCGCCTTGGCGTCGGCAATCTTTTCAAGCGACCCGAAATATTCCAGATGCACAGGTTCGATCGCCGTAACGATCGCGACATGCGGGCGCACCAGTTTGGTGAGCGGCGTTATTTCGCCGGCATGGTTCATGCCGATTTCGAACACGGCATATTTTGCGGCCTGCGGGCAGCGCGCAAGCGACAGCGGCACGCCCCAATGATTGTTGTAGGAGGCGGCGGAGGCATGCGTCTCGCCATCGGGCGAGAGCGCAAGGCGCAACGCCTCCTTGGTTCCGGTCTTGCCGACCGAGCCGGTGACGGCGATCACCTTTGCCGCGGAGCGCGCGCGCGCAGCGCGGGCCAGTTCGCGCAAACCGTCCAGCACATCATCCACGAGCAACAATGGCGCGCCGGCGGCAAACATCGCACGCTTGCTACGCGCCACCACCGCCAGTCCCGCGCCGGCGTTGAGCGCCGCTTCGACGAAGTCGTGGCCGTCGCGGTTATCACCCGTGATGGCGAAGAATGCTTCGCCGCACGCCATGCTGCGGCTGTCGATCGACAGGCCGGGCACGCCGGCAGGCAGCGCGCCGGATTTTTCCGCGCGCATCGCCGCGGTCATATCGTCGGTCGTCCACAGCGTGCTCATGCAACCTTGTCCTTCAAGGCTGCGGCCACCGCCTCGTGGTCGGAAAACTTCAAAACCTTGTCGGCAATAATCTGGCCGGTCTCGTGGCCCTTCCCGGCGATCAACAGCGCGTCACCCGCCTTCAATTCCGCGATCGCCTGGCGAATGGCTTGCGCGCGATCGCCAATCTCGATTGCGTCCGGCGCCGCCGCCAGAATCGCCGCACGGATCGCCTCTGGTTGTTCGCCGCGCGGATTGTCGTCGGTGACGATCACGCGGTCGGCATTCTCATGCGCGATGCGGCCCATGATCGGGCGCTTGCCGGCGTCGCGGTCGCCACCGGCGCCGAACACCACCACCAGTTTGCCGCTCGCATAGGGACGCAAGGCTTCGAGCGCCTTTTTGAGCGCGTCCGGCTTGTGAGCATAGTCGATGAAAATCGGCGCGCCGTTCTTGCTGCCGGCCAGTTCCAGCCGCCCCTTGGCGCCGGTGAGGTGAGCGAGTGCGGCAAATACCTGCGCCGGCGCCGAGCCGGTCGCAATCGCCAGTCCTGCCGCTACCGCCGCGTTCTGCACCTGAAACGCGCCGACCAACGGCAGCTTGACCTGATAGTCGTGTCCGCCATGCGTAAACGTGATGACTTGCGCGAAGCGCTCGATCCTGCCGTCCTTGAGCTTGATGTCGTCGCCACCAACGCCGACCGTCATGATCTCCAGGCCGCGCGCTTTCGCGGCGTCGATCACCTGGCCCGCGTAGCAATCGTCCACGTCGATCACCGCCGCGCCGCCGGGCGCGATCAAATCGGTAAACAGCCGCAGCTTGGCCGCGAGATAAGCTTCCATGCTCTCGTGATAATCGAGATGGTCGCGCGACAGATTCGTGAACGCTCCGGCACTCACGCGCACGCCGTCGAGCCGGTGCTGGTCCAGACCGTGCGAGGAAGCCTCCAACGCGAGATGTGTCACGCCCTCGCCGGCCAACCGATCGAGCGTCCGGTGCAGTTCAACCGGATCGGGCGTGGTCAACGAACCGTACGTCGCGCCCGCGGGCGACACGACCCCAATCGTGCCGATGCTGGCGGCCTGCAACCCGAGCGCCGTCCAGATCTCGCGCGTGAAGGTTGCAACGGATGTCTTGCCGCTGGTGCCGGTGACCGCGGCAATGGTGCCCGGCTGGCGCGGGAAGAATTTCGCGGCTGCGGTGCTCAGTGCGTGCCGCGCATTCTTCACCGGCACAAAGGCGGCCGTATCCGCCAATCCGTCCGGGCGCTGTTCGGCGGCAACAGCGCTTGCGCCCGCGTCCACGGCCTGCTTGGCAAAGTGCGCACCGTCGGTCTTGGCGCCGGCGATGGCGATAAACAGGAAACCCGGCTTGACCTTGCGGCTGTCGGACGTCACGCCCGCGATCGTGAGCGCCTTGCCGCGCGCCTCGATCGCAGCTTCCGGCAATAGGTCGCCCAGCCTCACCGTGTCTCCTTTGTGCTCGCCAGCAGCAATTGGTCGGCCTTCGGCAGGTCGAAGCGCGGCGGGATGTCCAATAGCGGCGCGATGCGCGCGATCACCGCAGCGCCGGTCGGCACCGCGTTCCAGCCCGAAGTGCGGAAACCGTGGGTTTCCGGCAGGCCTTCCGGTTCGTCGAGCATGATCAGCAAAAGATAGCGTGGTTTGTCGGCCGGCAAAATGGCGGTGAAACTGGTCAAAACCTTGTTCTTGGAATAACGGCCGCCGATTACCTTGTCCGCGGTGCCGGTCTTGCCGCCGATGTAATAGCCGGACACATCGGCCTTGCGCGCGGTGCCTTTTTCCACGTTGAGCCGCATCAGATAGCGGATGTCCTCGCTGGTCGAGGGCTTGATCACCTGCGTGGCGAGCCGATCGGCCTCTGCCTGGTCGCGCTTGAGGAAGGTCGGATGCAGGAGCTTGCCGCCGTTGACCAGCGCGCCGATGCCCATCACCGCCTGCAACGGGGCAACCGAAAGGCCCTGGCCGAAGGCGATGGTCATGGTGTTGAGTTCGCCCCAGTTTTTCGGCACCAGCGGCTCGGCGCTCTCGGGCAATTCGGTGCGCAGCCGGTCGAGTTGGCCCATCTTCTTGAGGAACGCCTTGTGCGCGTCGACGCCCACTGCCAGCGCGATGCGTGCAAAGCAGATATTCGACGAGAAGGTGTAGCACTCGGGAACCGAGAGGAAGCGCCCCTCCGGCTCGAAGTCGTGGATGGTGAACTTGCCGTAGTGCAGCGGCGCGCGCGCGTCGAATTTCGAATTGAGTTTGACCTTGCCGCTGTCGAGCGCCATGGCGATGGTGAGCGACTTGAAGGTCGAGCCCATCTCGTAGACGCCGGTCGTCAGCCGGTTGATGCGCGTCGGATCGTTGGCCTCTTTCGGATTGTTCGGATCGAAATCCGGCTCCGACACCATGGCGACGATCTCGCCGGTGTTGACGTTGTAGACGACGCCGGAGGACGCCTTGGCGTGGAATTTCTCGCGCGCCTTCACGAGCTCGTCGCGCAGCGCATATTGCACGCGCAGATCGAGCGCGAGGTCGACCGGCCGCTGTAACCGGTCGGTGGCGAG
>DATATS010000030.1:0-14883 GCA_036268675.1 Pseudolabrys sp. | reverse complement strand
GCCCTCGATCATCCGGAGCGCAAATTGCCGCCGGTGATTCACGTCGGCGGCACCAACGGCAAGGGATCGACCATCGCCTTCCTGCGCGCGATTCTTGAAGCCGCGGGAAAACGCGTGCACGCCTATACGTCGCCGCACCTGGTCAATTTCAACGAGCGTTTCCGCATCGGCGCGCATGGCGGCGGCCGGCTCGTTTCGGACGACGAACTTGCCGCCACGCTGGAGCAAAGCGAGCGCGCCAATGAAGGCGCGCCCATCACTGTGTTTGAAATGACCACCGTCGCCGGGCTCATGCTGTTCGCGCGCAATCCGGCCGATGTGTTGCTGATGGAAGTCGGCCTCGGCGGCCGGCTCGACGCTACCAATGTGGTTGAGCATCCGCTTGCCACCGTCATCACGCCAATATCCGTCGATCACACCGAATTCCTCGGTGACACGATCGAGAAAATCGCGGCCGAGAAGGCCGGCATCCTCAAGCGCGATACGCCTGCGATCGTCGCAGCGCAGCCGCGTGACGCGCTCGCGGTGATCGAGCGGCAGGCTGCGCGCCTGAACGCGCCGTTGAAAATAGCTGGCGAGAACTGGACCGCGACCGAGGAACGCGGGCGGCTGGTTTATCAGGACGAAGCGGGGCTGCTCGATCTGCCGGCACCGAAACTTTACGGCCGCCATCAATTCGAGAATGCCGGGCTCGCGATCGCAGCCTTGCGCGCGATCAAGCCGCTGAAGCTTGCACCCGCCGGCTACGAGGCCGGCATGATCGAGGCCGATTGGCCGGCGCGACTGCATCGCCTTGGCGCCGGCCGGCTCGTCGATCTGGCACCGCCGGGAAGTGAATTATGGCTTGACGGTGGGCATAATCCCGACGGTGGCCGCGCGGTTGCGGCTGCGCTCGCCGATCTCGAGGAGCGCGTGTCGCGCCCGCTCGTGCTGATCGTCGGCATGATGGCGACCAAGGATTGCGCCGGTTTCTTACGCAATTTTACCGGGCTCGCGCGCCGCATGATCGCGGTGCCGATTCCGAATGTCGAAAAAGGCCTCGGTGCCGATACCGTCGCCGATGCCGCGCGCGCCATCGGATTGCCGGCGACCAGTCGTGACAATCTGACTGAAGCCCTGGAAGCCGCGCGCAAGCTCGATCTCGAGCCGCCACCGCGCATTCTCATCACCGGCTCGCTTTATCTTGCCGGCGAAGTCTTGCGCGAGAACGGCACGCCGCCAACCTGAAATGATAACGGCCGGCGCAAGGGCCGGCCGCTTCAATCCAAACGATTCCGAAACGTCACACCGCGCCGGTGATCCATTGCGCGAGCTTCTGCTTCGGGGCGGCACCGACCTGGCGCGAGGCGATCTCGCCGTTCTTGAACAGCATCAGTGTCGGGATCGACATGATGCCGTATTTGGCCGCGGTGTCCGGGTTCTCGTCGACATTGAGCTTGACGATCTTGACCTTGTCGCCGAGCTGGCCGGCGATTTCCTCCAGTGCTGGCGCGATCATGCGGCAGGGACCGCACCATTCCGCCCAGAAGTCGACGACGACCGGCGCATCTGCCTTGAGAACATCCGATTCGAAGCTTGCGTCAGATGTTTTGCCGACGGTCATGAAAAACCTCGTGTTTTTGGTGATGGCGCGGGCCGCGCCGAGAATGGGGAGCGCAGAACCTATGAACGCGATCCCGGCGCGTCAAGCGCCGTCAGACGGATGTAACCTATGCCAATGCCGCGTCCAGGACATCGGCGGAAATCTCCATCAGATCAGGCACTTCAGTCCAGATGAGCGCGGCGCGCACCGGCCGGTCCGGATAGAGCTTTTGCAGCACCGCGCGGTAGAGCGCGAGCTGTTTCACGTATGACAGCGGCGCATCGGCGATTCGGGCCGGCGGATCCCGGTCCGTCTTGAAATCGCCAATCAGCACAGTGGCTTGCGTCACCGCCACGCGGTCGATCTGGCCCGAAACCGGCACGCTTTGGCTGCCGATCTGGACGCGGCCGACGATCGACACTTCGGCCCTGCTGCCGGGCCCGTATAGCTCGTAGAAGTGCCGATCCTCGGTCACGAGCATCACTTGTTCGGCGATCCTCGCGCGATCCTCGGAGGGCAATTCCGCACCGTTGCGTGCCAGATAATCCTGCATGGCGCCTGCGCGAAATTGCGCGGGGATGTCCGGCAAGGATTGCAACAGGCGGTGGACGAGAATGCCGCGCGCGAGCGCGTGTCGCCGCGCTGGCGATGCCGCCGGCAATCCGGCAGCGACGCCGCCAAAGCCCGACGGCCTGACCGGCACAATACGGGGCGGGGCGGCAGCCACCGGCGCGCGCAGCCAGGCAGGCGCAGCGACGACGGCAACGACGGCACGATCGGGTCGGGTTACGTGCGTCACGGAATCGTCCGCGACTTTGCGAAAGCGCAAGACTTCGCCCACGCCATCGTCGGCCGGCTCGCGTTGGCTCTCGCCTTCGAGCGCGTCGCGTACGAGAGCGTACCAGCAGCCCTCGGGAAGCTTGCGGCCGTTATCGACGCCGCACACCACCAGCTTTTCGATCGCGCGCGTCATCGCCACATAGAGCAACCGCCGGTATTCGTCGCGCGCGCCATCAAGCGCCGCCTCGCGCGCCGCGGCCATCGGGCCGACATCGTTGTCTTTCGAGGCGGCCCAGATCAGCCGCTCGGCCGCACCGGGCACGGGCCTATCCGGGGGAACGTGGAGGAGCCGCGGCGGATGCCACCCTTGCGCCGGCGTCGTCGTGTCGGCGAGAATGACGATCGGCGCTTCGAGTCCCTTGGCGCCGTGCACGGTCATCACGCGCACCTCGTCGCGATCCATCTCCATGTCGCGCTTGACCTCGACATCGGCCGCGCGCAGCCAGGCGAGAAAGCCCTGTAACGAGGGTGTCTCGCCGCGTTCGTAGTCGAGCGCCAGGTTGAGAAACTCATCGAGCGCGTCGGCGGCCTCGTGCCCGAGCCGCGCTAAAATCTTTCGCCGGCCTTCGCCTGCGCCGAGCAGCCACGCGTAGAATGAAAATGGCGACAGCGTCTGCGCGGCCGCGCGCATCGCCTCGAACTGAACGGCCAGCACCGGCTGCTGCGCTTGCAGCGCCTCATAGAGGCTGCCCCCGCGGTTCCAGGCGAGCGTGAACAGCGCGTCGTCGTCGAGGCCGAACAGCGGGCTCTTGAGCACGGTCGCCAGCGCCAGATCGTCCTCCGGCAGCAGGATCGCGTCGCCCAGCACCATCAGGTCCATCGCCGCGATATGGTCGGTGAGCGTCAGACGATCGGCGCCGGCGATGGGCACGTTTTCGCGCTTGAGTGCGCGGATGATCGCTTCGAACAGCGGGCCGCGCCGGCGCAGCAAAATCAAAACATCCTTCGGCCGCCGGCCCTTCTTTTGCCACGCCGCGACCGTGCGAGCGATGCGCGTTGCAAGCTTTGCCGTAGCGCCAGTGACATTCTTCACGTCGAAGGGCGCCGCCCAGCCTTCGATTTTCTCGCGTTCGTCGGATTTTTCCAGCTCCCATATTTCCACCAGGCCCGGCGCCTTGTCCGGGATCGCCTCGTGCACGGGGGCAACGGCGTCGGCTGTGAGCCCGGCATGGGCCTCGGGGCGCGCGAACACCGTGTCGACTGCGCCCAGCACGTTCTGCCCGGAGCGGAACGAGTGCTTGAACTCGGTGACGACGAAATCCAGTTCGGCGCGCTTGTGCGCCGTTTCGAAATGCGCGCGGTTGGCCGCGAACTCGTCTGGCGCCGCGCCCTGGAACGAGAAGATCGACTGCTTCTCGTCCCCGACAGCGAAGATCGTGCGTTTGCGATCATGCGCGCCGCGGCCGGCGAAAAATTCATTCACCAGTGCCTTGATGATCTCCCACTGTTTGGGGCTGGTGTCCTGCGCCTCGTCGATCAGCACGTGATGGATGCCGCGGTCGAGCTTGTAGTGCACCCAGGCCGCGCGTTCGTCCTTGAGCAAATCGAGCGTCCTGTCGATCAGATCGTCATAGTCGAGCAGCCCGCGGCGGTCTTTTTCGGCGCGCAGGCGGGCGATGACCGCGTAGGCAATAGTAAAGAGCGCAGCGCTGCGGTCGCATGCCTCGATGGCGCGTTCGCGCGCGATCAGCTTGCAGACGCGCTCCTGTTCGGATTGCAGCAGCGCCAGCCAGTCCGGGTGTTCGGTTGCGAGTTTCTTGGTGATGATGTTCTTGCGCGGCTTCAGTTCGGTCGTGCAGAACACCTTGAGATAATGATCGATTTTTTCGCGGCCCACGGCGGCGCGCGCGGCATCGAGCGCTGCGACGTGATTGTTGTCGGTCTTCGATCCGCTTTCCAGAATCTCGGTGAGCGTTGGCCAATCCGTCGCAGGGATGAGCGAATGTGCGAAATAGTCCTGCTCGACCGATTGCAGCGTCTCATCCGGTTTGACGCCGAGTGCCCGCGAAAGCTGCGCCATCGCCTGCGCCACGCCGCCGGCTTCATCGACCCAGACTGTGAGCGCATCGCGCGAACGGATCGCCTCGCGCAGCATGTCCTGGAATGTCGTGTCGGCGGCGGCGAGCACGGCTTGCGCCAGCGCGGCGCCAAGCGGGCTGTCGGGCGCTTCGGCGGCTTCAAGCAGAACATCGAGGCTTGATTTTCCGAGCATCTGCGTCTCGGTGATTTCGTCGAGCACCTCGAAACGTGCCGGCACGTTGGCCTCGAACGGAAACAGATGCAGCAATTGCGTGCAGAAGGCGTGGATGGTTTGCACCTTCAGGCCGCCCGGCGTTTCCAGCGCGAGCGCAAACAACCTGCGCGCCCGCGCCCGCAAGGCCGCATCGATTTTGTTCACGCCCGCATTGCGCATGGCCTGGTCGAGCGCCGCGTCGTCGAGCATCGTCCAGGCGCGCAAATCCTGAAACACCTTGTTGGCCATGTTGGCGGCGGCGGCCTTGGTGAAGGTGATGCAGAGGATGCGCGCGGGCTCTGCGCCCGACAGCAGCAGGCGGATGACGCGCTGGGCCAGAACGTGAGTCTTGCCGGAGCCAGCATTGGCGGAGACCCAGGCCGAGGTGTCCGGGTTGGAGGCCTTGGTCTGGCGTTCGATCAAAGCGGGCGGGAATTCGCGCGGCGCGTTCATTCGCCGCCCCCGTCGTCCTTGGCGCCGCCGGTGAGCGACCATTCCTGCACGCGCGCGAGATGATCGTAGGTGCCGTAATGCGTCGACCACATCGGATGCAGCAGCGAGTAGTAAGGCTTCGCCGGGTCGGCGAACTGTTGCAGCACCGTGGTCAGCTCGGTGAGCGCGTGATCGGCCTGCGCATCGGGCGTGCTGTCGTCGAAGTCGATTGGTTTTTCTTCGCCGGCCTCGGCGCCCCCGCGCAGCCGCACATAGAGCAATTCCGCCACCGATGCGCCGGCTGGAATGTTCTTGAAGCCGCCGCCGCGCAGGATCGCGGCTTCCAGCGTCAACTGCGGCGACAGACCGGCGCGCACCTGCGGTCCGGTCGGCGGCGCCCCCGTTTTGTAGTCGATGATGGCGTAGCGCCCGTCCGCCAGGCATTCGATGCGGTCGGCGCGCACCGTCAGCGTGAACGTGCCGCCGGCGAAGGGGATCTCGATACGCCCGCCGATTTCGGCTGCAAACGACTTGAGATTGGCGCGGCGCGTCGTCTCGAAACCGGCCATCCATTCCGCGATGCGCAGGAAGCGCGGCCACCAGAAGGCGCGCGCTTCGGGGATTTCCGACAGCGGCGCGAACGTCGCGCGGCCGATCTCGATCAGCACTGCCGCTGGATTGTCCGGTAGCTTCGCTGGATATTGTTTGCCGAATTCGCCGATGGCGTCGTGGATTACGGTGCCGCGTTCGGCGGCGCCCGGCGGCGCGTCGATGTCGTCGAGCGGCGGCAGCTTGAGCACATGCCGGGCGTAGATCGTGTAGGGGTCGCGCAACAGGTCTTCGATTTCAGTGACGCTGAGCTGGCGCGGCCGCGCCGCGAGCGGCGGTGCGGGCGCAGGCCGCGCCGCAGGTTTGGGCGCGCCGGCCTCGTCGATCTGGCGGGCGAGCGCGACAAAGCGTGCGCCGCGTTTGATGGCCGGATCCCAGCGGTCGCTGCCGGCAACCGCGGCGAGCCGCTGCACAAAGCGCGAGGCAACCGTCGGCGCGCCGGCAAGCTTGGCCGCGCGGCTTAAAATAACTTCCGGCGCGCCCAAGCCTTGCGCGAAATCATGCGCCGAGAGACCGACGCGCCGCTCCGGCAGATCGAGACCAAGTTCATGGCGCATCGGCCGGCTCAGCCACGGATCGCCGCGCGTCTCCGGCGGCCAGACGCCCTCGACCAGACCGCCCAGCACGAGCCGATCGACCGATTGCAGACGCGCTTCGAGCAGGCCGAAGATGCGCACGCGCGCGCCGGCTGTGGGCCGGTAGATCGTCTTGCCGGCGATGCTTGCGTGAAACAGTTCGGCATAGTCGGCGGGACCAACACTGAGTGCGCCGGCACGGCCGATCTCGCCGAACGCCTCGTCCAGCTCGCGCGTCATGCCGCCGAGCGCAGCCACAACCTCGGCATGGCGCGCTGCAACGGCCGCGATCGGAAGCGCTGCGCGCGGCAATTGTTCGAGCGGCGCCAGCGCGTTTTTCAGTTGCGCGATTGCGTCTGCCGCGGCGTCAAGCCCGGCATCGGTCAGCGACAGGCGCGGGTCCGAGCGATGCAACGAAGATGGCTTGCCGGCGCGAAAATTGACGAGGTCGGCGCGGAAGGCCGTCAGCGCGGCTTGCAATCCGGACGTGCCGTGGCGTGGCCGCGCTCCGCGCAGGATGGCGCGTTCGAGCGCAGCGACCGCGTCGGCCGCGAAGGGCGCCAGTGGATGCTTGAGCAGTGCCAAAAGGGGCACCGGCGCTGCGCCTTCGATGGCCGCTTCGGCGGCCAGCCGCGCGAACAGGCCGTGCGGCGTATCGGCCAGCGACACACCACGCGAATCCTCGACCGGTACGTTCCAGCGCGCCAGCGCCGCCATTACGCGCCGGCCGAGCGCCACGTCGGGTGTCACCAGCGCCGCGGTCTTGCCCGGCTCTTCGAGCGTCTCGCGCAGCGCGACCGCGATGGCCAGCGATTCGTCCTCGGCGTTGGCGGCTTCGATGACGGCGATACTCGCCATCGCGGCGTCGGCATGTTTCGCGAATGTCGGTTCGCGCAAGCGGTCTTTCCAGAGATCGCTGGATGCGGCCGGCCGTAACGCCTCGGACACGATGGGTTCGCGGCCATGCGCGGCCGGCGGCACGAGTGTTGCAACCTGAGAACGCGCGACCCCAAGGCGCGCGAGCAATCCGGCCATGGCGAATTGCGGATGGTTGTGGCCGTGTTCGGTATCGCCCGAAATCGTCGCCCAAGTGCTTTCGTCAAGATCGGTATCGAGCCCCGGCAGCACGACGGCGCCGTGCGGCAATCTGGCGATGGTTTCAAGCAGCGCCGCGGTCGCCGGCATCGAGCCTGTGGAGCCCGCCGCGATCACCGGATCGGTGCTGTTGGCGAGGCGCGCGGCTTCCGCCGCGATCAGCCGGTCGCGGCGCTCGGCCGGCTCCATGCGGACAAGTTCGTTCAGGATCGCAGGCCACTGCGCGCGGATGAACTTCAGGAAGCCGAGCGTCACGTCCCAATATTTGTCGAGGTCGTCCGGCACCAGCTCGTCGAGCCGCTCCCAGCTCACCTGCCGCGTGGTCATGTCGTCCATCAGCCGCGCCAGGTCACGCGCCAGCGCCAGCGCGGTCGCCGGATTGCTGGCGACCACCGGCACATGATCGCTCGCTTGGCCCTTCACTTGGCCTTTCATTTGGCTGGCGGCGATCGTTTGCGCCCAGCGCAAAATCAGCGCGGCAAGCGGCAGGTCGCGATCGAGACCGCTTAACGCCGGCGGCAAGGCCAGCGATTGCGCAGCGAGCGCGCCCGTTGCCGCTTCCGCGAATGCGATCTCGTCGTCGTCGATATCGCCGATGGCGACGATGCGCGGCAGAATGGAAGCGTCGCCTTCGATGTGTTGGAGAAAGACCTCGCGCGCCAGCCGGCACGCCCGCCGCGTCGGCAGATAAAGCGTCGCGCGCGCCAGTTCGAGCGGATCGCGCGATTTTGGAAATCCTTCGACCAGCCGGCCGGCGAGCAGCGCATCGATCAGCGTGCGCAGAAACGGCGCGGAGGCTGGAATGGTGAAGAGGTTTGATCGACTCGCCGGCATGGCGGCTGAATCATACACGCTTAGGAGGCGCCCCGATCAACCCGCGCTCGCCGCAATCGCGGCTTCCGCCAGGGCGATGGCGTCCGGCGAACCGACATGCATCCACAGGCCTTCCAGCCGCAATCCATAGAGCCGGCCGGCACTGGCGGCGCGGCCGAACATGTCGGTGAGCGGGAATTCGTGCGGCGGCGGGTCGGCAAACAGCGCCGGGCTCAGGATCGCCGCGCCTGCGTATACGAAAGGCGCTACATCGCGTTCGCCGCGCCGGGTCAGGCGTCCGTCGCCGGCCATCGTGAAATCGCCGCGGCCGGCATAGCCGATGCTGCCGGTGGTCGGGGCGAGGAGCAAGAGCGCGTCCATCGCGGCGCGATCGAAGGTGTCCGCCAGTCGCGCGAGATTGGGCTTCACGCTGTCGATCCAGAGCGTGTCGGAATTGAGATGATAGAACGGCGCGGCGCCCAGATCGGGCAGCGCCTTCACGACGCCGCCGCCGGTGCCGAGAAGCAATCCGGTTTCGTTGGAGATCACGATCTGCGGCTTCGTCCGCTGCGCCAGATGCTGCGTCATCTGCTCGGCGAAGTGGTGCACGTTCACCACCGCGCGCTCGACATCGGCGTCCGCCAGCCGGTCGAGCACATGATCGAGCAGTGCCTTGCCGCCGACCTCGACCAGAGGCTTCGGCCGCCGCTCGGTCAGCGGGCGCATGCGCGTGCCGATGCCGGCTGCCAGCACCATGGCGCGGCGCGGCGCGGATTTGCTCGTCGGTTCGCTCATGATTTCAATGCCGGCACGTTGACGCTGTACCACGCGCTCAACGGCGCCAGCGCGGGATGCGCCAGCGAGCGCTGCAGATAGCGCCATACACGCGGCATGTGACGCAAATATTGCGGCTTGCCGTCGCGGGCTTCGAGGCGCGCGAAGATGCCCAGGATTTTGGACGCGCGCTGGGCGGCGAGCGCGGCATAGGCCTGCGCGAAAGCCGGCGCGTCGAACCGGGCGTCGGCGGCGCGGCGCACGCGGGTGTAATGCGACAGCAGCGCGATCTCCATCATCTCGGGTACGTCCACGCGGGCGTCCTGCAACAAGGAGGCAAGATCGTAGGCGGCCGGCCCCATCATCGCATCCTGAAAATCCAGAAGACCAATGCGCGCGATGCCTTCGCGTTCCGGTAGCCACAGCAAATTGGGCGAGTGCATGTCGCGCAGTACCCAGGTCGGCGGTTGCTCGGTCGCCGGATTGAGCGCCTCCCGCCACAGCGCGAGATAAGCCTCGCGCTTGGCGCTCGATACCTTGGCGTCGATCATCGGCAGATACCAGTCCACCAGCAACTCAGCCTCGATCAGAAGCGCCGGCATGTCGTAACGCGGCAGCCGGTAGTCGACGCCGGGCTCGACCTCGAGCACATCGGGCAGGGGATCGCGATGCAGTGCAGCCAGCAGATCGACCGCCACCTCGTAACGCTGTTCGACCGGCGCGGGCGGATCGCCGGCCACCACAAGCTCCTGTCCGAGATCCTCGATGACCAGCAGGCCCAGTTCGCGGTCAGACGCAAAGAGCGCCGGCGCCGACAGGCCGCGTCCCCGCAATGCGCCCGCCATGGCAATGAACGGCGTCACGTCCTCGGCCAGATGCGCGATGGCGCTGTAGGGTTTGCCGTCGCGCACGAAGGGTCCGTCCGGCCGGCGCGGCGAATTCATCAGGATATAAGTCGCGCCTTGCAGCGTGAGCCGCTCGTAGCTGCGCGTCGAGGCATCGCCCTGGATGCGGCGGCGCTCGGCCGCCATAAAACCCGAACGATCGAGGAAGCCGCGGATCGCGGCAATGCGCTCGGCGCGCGCGGCGCAAGCGCCGTAACCGGTGACGCGCGCGTTGCGGAAATTCGGTCCGTGCTGCGGCGACAGCGTGAACGCGATATCGAGCCGGTCGGCGGGAAGAAATCCGGCGGCGCGGTCCGGCCATTCCACCACCGTCACGGCGTCGTCGCCGAGATCGTCGAAGCCAAGCTCGGAAAGCTCCGAGGGCCCCGACAGCCGGTAGAGATCGGCATGCGTGAGCGTAAAACGGGGCAGCGCGTAAGTCTGCATCAGCGTAAAACTGGGACTCGGCACCTCGACCGTTTCGTCGCCGGCAAGGTGGCGGATCAGGGCGCGGGCGAAGGTGGTCTTGCCAGCGCCGAGGTCGCCCGACAGCGTGATGAGATCGCCCGGCTCGATGGCGGCCGCAATGTCCACCATCAGCCGCTGCATCGCCGGCTCGCCGTCGAGCGCCACGGTGAAGCTGTAGCCGCCGGATGTGCTGGGAAACATCGAATCATCCGCCCAAGGTCGCTGACCTTATAAACGGAATCGGCGGGGGAAAAATCAGTCGTTCTTCTGACGCCGGTCGTTGTGTTCGCGCACGCTCTTTGGCCGGCTGAATACGGTTTTGCATTCCGGGCTGAGCTCCCGCCGCTTGTCGAGCAGGCACTGCGTCACGCGATCCGGATCGGGGATGGCGGCCTGACAAAGCCGCATCGCATCCGGCGTGCAGGCGTCGGCATCTTCCTGCGTGTAGGCGAGGGCGGACAGCGGCGCCATCGTCACGATGATGAAAGCAATAGCGCTGAATTGTTTTCGCATCGCGACGCCCCCCACATTTCAGGCCGGCCGGATGTCCTCGCGAGAGGAATGTTTATGTTTGTTTGCCCGGCGGCAAGAGCGTGACGTTAGCGCGATCCCGCCACGACAAACAACCAGATTCGCCCACCGCCACATTCCGCCACTGGCAAGTTCCAGTTGCGGCGTACAAGGCGCGCGGCTCGCGTCGGCGGCAATTGTGGCGGCTAGGCCGCCGTCTTTTTCGCCGCCTGCGTGATGGGAAAGACACAGGTCACGGTGGTGCCCTGGCCGAGCGTGGAATCGATCGTCACGCTGCCGCCGTGCAGTTCGACGAACGAGCGCACCAGCGAAAGTCCGAGGCCGGTGCCGCGATGTTGCGAGCCCATGGAATCGGTTTCGAAAAGATCGAAGACCTTTTCCTGCTGCTCGGGCGGGATGCCGGGCCCGCGGTCGATGACGGTGAACACGACTGCGTCGGCACGCCGCTCGGCGTCGAAGCTGACGGTTTCGCCCGGCGGCGAGAAGCCGACCGCATTTGACAACAGATTGAAAAGAATCTGCCGCAACCGGCGTTCGTCGGCCGCGAAGCTGCCGATGTGGGGCGCGGCGCGGATGTCGAGGGTGAGATTGTCCTTGACCAGCCGGTCCTGCACGCCTTCGGCCGCCGCATTCATGCTGGCGCGGATGTCCACCTCCGAGAGGCTCAGCGCCATGGCGCCGGCGTCGATGGTGGCAAGGTCCAGAATATTATTGATGAGCGCGAGCAGCGCGTTGGTCGAGGTCGTGATGTAGCCGAGATATTCGTGCTGCTTGTCGGTGAGCGGCCCGAAGGCCGGATCGCCCAGCAAATTGGCGAAGCCGATGATGTTGGTCAGCGGCGAGCGCAATTCGTAGGACACATGGTGCACGAATTCGAGCTTGATCGCATCGGCCGCTTCCAGCGCCTCGTTTTTCTCGCGCAGCGCGCGCTCGACGTTGACCGCGTCGGACATGTCCTGGAACGTGACCAGCGTCGCCCCGTCGGGCAGCGGCATGGTGGTCATGTCGATCATCATGCCGTCGCGCCGCTCGATGCGGGCGGCGAGCGGCTCGCGATCCTCGATCGCGGTGACCGCGGCGCGCAACTCGCGCCACACCGCGCCCTCGTCGTGCAAGGCTTGAGACCAGGCGCTGACCGCTTCCACATGCGGGTGCTGGTCGAGCGCCTCGGGGGTGAGCTTCCACATTCGCTGGAACGCGGGATTATGCAGGCGCACGCGCCCGTCCGAGCCGAACACGGCGACCGCTTCGGCCAGATGATCGAGGGTTTCACTCTGCACCTTGATGAGCGCGTCGTAGCGCCTGTGCATGTCGAGGCGTTCGGTGACGTCGTCATAGAGGTAAGTGATGCCGCCTTCCGGGTTGGGCGCGGTGACCACGCGCAGCGTGCGGCCATCCGGCATGTGCCACATGTGCTCCATCGGCTCGGCCGCGCGATAGGCCTCGTAGAGCTGCTGTTTCCATTGGCGGAAATCCTGTTCCTCCGGCAGCTTGCGGTCGGCGCGCAGCGTATCGAGCACGGCCGAGTCGGTCGGCGTCTGGTCGAGAAAGCCGGCGTCGAGGTCGAACAGCGAGCGGAACGCCGTGTTGTAGAAAATCAGCTTGCGGTCGGCATTGAAGATGGCGACGCCGGTCGCGAGCTGGTCGAGCACGCGGCGGTGCGCTTCGACCATGCGGGTCAGTTCGGCGCGCATGGCCGCGACTTCGGTGCGATCGATCGCGATGCCGGCGCTGCCGGCGCCGGCAGGCGCATCCATCACGTCGAAAATACGACGCTCGCCGGCTACAATCGCGGGAAGCCGTGCGCTGAAGGGCTTGGCGTCGTCGGCCCGCATGCGGGCGAGATTGTCGAGCGCGCCGCGGTCGAGCAATTCGAGTTCGCGCGTCACGGCGTCGATGGGGTCTTCCGCGTCCACCGCGCGGGCATAGGCCGCGTTGACGAAGATCAAGCGGCCGCTGTCGTCGCGCGCCCACACCGGCGCGGGCAGCGAATCGAGCACTGCCTTCATGGTTTCGACGTCGCTTGCCAGCCGGTCATGGCGGGCGGACAGGTCAATCAATTCGTGCTCGATGCCGCCCACGTCGCGCAGCCGCAGCACGGCGTGTCCTGCGACCGCGCGGCCTTCCGCCTCGACCGGGCGTTGCATACGCGTGGTCAGCGTCATCGTGAAACCGCGGCCATCGCCGCGCAAGGCTTCGACCGCCTGCTCCATGCGTTGCGCAGGCGCCGCCTCAAGCCAGGTGCCAAAGGCGAGCACGCGTTCCGGCAAGCCGCCGGGGACGATGATGCCGGTGTCACCGAGGATTTCGGGTGCGTCGTCGGACGCGGCCCATATCGCCAGCACCTGCGGTTCCGACAGCAGCAGCGCCTTGAGCCGATCGGTCTCGGCGCGCAGCGCCATCACATCGTCGCGCGAGACTGAATCGAACCGGTCGGCGGATGCGCGCGCGCGCATCAGCATAACCGTCGCGAGCACTGCGAAGGCGAGCAGGCCGAGCATCAGCGACAGCGTCGCGATTTCCTGACGGCTGAGAACTGAGGCGGTGTGCCGGACATGATCGGCCAATGTACCGAACGGCCCCGCGCCGGCGTGAGCCGGCGTCAGAACGATGGCAAGATTTGCGATAGCGAAGGCGGCGAGGAAACCGCCTCGCCTCGGACGAGCACGCAGCCTCTCGTTCGCCGCCCGGATCGTCTCCGGCATTCCGTCTGGCCCCAGGATTGCGCGCGGCGTCCGCCACGCCATCGCGAATCGCCGGACTTTACCCCCGCGGAGACTCCGGCCGAAAGAGTCCAGACCGTGAACGTGTGTCGTTAAGGGTTTGGGCGACGCGGCTATTTCAGATTGTGCGCCCGCCGCGCCAGATCCTCGACAGTGATGCGGCCGAGCGCGACCGAGAAGGTGCGTTCGGCTTCGCTCAGCGCCGGGCGCACCACATCGTCGAGCAAAGTGGACGCGGGCAACGTCGGTTCGCCGGCTTCCTCGGCCGAGGCAGCCGAGCGCAGGATGTCGCCGGCGGTGATGCGCTTGTGCTCGCGTCCGAGCGAGTAACCCCCGTGCGGCCCGCGAATTCCCTTCAGGATGCCGTCACGCACCAGAGCTTGCAGCACCGGTTCGAGATGGCGCGGCGGCAGCGCCTGGCGCGCGGCCAATGCCTTGGCCGACACCGGCCGGCCGCGCGAATTGATCGCGACGTCGATCACTGCGGCGATGGCAAGAACGCCCTTGCGGGACACCAGCAGCATGACGGTCGGCACCCATTGCAAACGAGGCAAGTGGTAATAGGCTACGGTCCCGCATGCGTCTAGCCAAGTGCATGAATTATCCCCTAAATTTCCGGTCGAACCGAATCCACCGGAGCCGCGACGAGTGGGATCGAGCGTCTCGACCTCGCGCAACGCAACATGCGCGACCGCGGCCACGACCAATTGCGCAATGCGCAGGCCGCGCGTGACGGCGAAGGCTTCGCTGCCGTGGTTGATCAGCAGCACCTGGATTTCGCCACGGTAGTCGGCGTCGATGGTGCCGGGCGCGTTGAGTACGGTGATGCCGTGCTTGGCCGCGAGCCCCGAGCGCGGCCGCACCTGTGCCTCGAGGCCTGTCGGCAGCGCGAGCGCGATGCCGGTCGGCACCAGCGCGCGCTGACCCGGTTCGAGGTTGAGCGGCGTGTCTGCCGGCACCGCGGCCATGAGATCGAGCCCGGCGGCCAGCGCGCTCTGATAGGACGGCAGGGCCAAGTCCTTGCCGTGCGGCAGACGCTGCACTTTGACCTCGTTTGAGGTCTCTTCCGTGTTTTTTCTGAACTGGGGATTTGCCGCCATTGCAACCTGGCTCGCGGACGACCGCGTCAGATTGGAAGCCTAGCCCGCGCGACCTGAAACGAGAACCATCGGCGGACATTCATCTGTGTGTAATTCCGCGCTCGCCGTCGCTGGTGCGGTTACTGCTATCTCGCCAACGCCTTGGCGATGCGCGCCATCAGCATCGTTGCGACATCCTCCTTGCTTTGCGGCGGCCAGGGCTCGACGCCCTTGGCCGTCACCAG
>DATATS010000029.1:0-8766 GCA_036268675.1 Pseudolabrys sp. | reverse complement strand
CGGCGGCAACGCAGGTCGATGCCTTCTTCAGCGGCGGACCTGACGCCTGGAACTACCGCAACATGATTTTGCATTATGCGTCGTTGGCGGCCGATGCCGGCGGCGTCGATGCGTTTCTGATCGGCTCGGAGCTGAAATCGCTCACGCGCGTGCGCTCGGCATCGGGCGTTTATCCCGCGGTCGATGCGTTGGTGACGCTGGCGTCCGATGTGAAAGCGATCGTCGGTAGCGGCACGGTCGTCACCTATGGTGCCGACTGGACCGAATACGGCGCGCATGTCGTCGATCCGTCCGCCGACGAAGTGCGCTTTCCGCTCGACGCGTTATGGGCGTCGTCCGCGATTGAGTGCATCGGCATCGACTATTACGCGCCGCTTGCCGACTGGCGCGACACTTCGAGCCAGCTCGATCTGGCGCTCACCGACAATGCGTATCGCGCAAGTTATCTGGCCGGAAACCTCGCCGGCGGCGAAGCCTATGACTGGTATTACGCCGACGATGCGGCGCGCGATTCCCAAACGCGGAGTGCGATCGCCGACGGCCTCGGCAAGCCGTGGATTTTTCGTCAGAAGGATATCTGGAGTTTCTGGGACCAGCCGCATTACGAGCGCGTCGGCGGCGTCGAACTCGGAAGCCCGACCGCCTGGGTGGCGCAATCCAAACCGGTCTGGCTGACCGAAGTTGGCTGTCCGGCGGTGGACAAGGGCGCCAACCAGCCGAGCACATTCCCCGATCCGCATTCCTCGGAAGCAGGCCTTCCGCATTATTCTAACGGGCGGCGCGACGACCTGATCCAGCGCCGCTATCTCGAAACGGTGCTCGGCGCTTTCGACCCGGCGTTCGGCGCCGATGCGCTTAATCCGGTGTCGTCGGTCTATGACGGCCGCATGATCGCGCCCGACGGCATTCATCTGTGGACATGGGATGCGCGGCCGTTTCCGGCGTTTCCCGCGGCGACCGACGTGTGGAGCGATGCCGCCAACTGGATGACCGGCCACTGGCTGACCGGCCGGCTTGGCGCGACGCCGCTTGATGGGCTGGTTGCGACGATATTGGCCGACAGCGGCGTGACCGACGCCGACACCAGCGAACTCGGGGAGGGGCCGGACGGCTACGTCGTGGATCGGCCGATGGCGCCGCGCGCCATGCTCGATCCGCTGGCGCTTTGTTTTGCCTTCGACGCTTACGAGCTCGACGGCGTGCTGCGCTTCAAGCAGCGCGGCGGCGCGCCGGTGATCGACCTCGCGGAGGACGACCTGGTGCTGCCCGATGACAATCCGCCGGCGCGTCTCACGCGCACGCAGGAGAGCGATCTGCCGCGCCAGGTATCGATCGGCTACACCGACATGGGCGCGGACTATCAACGCGCGGCCGCCACCTCGCGCCGGCTGGTCGGCGGTTCGACCCGCACCGCGAATGCCGATCTTGCAATGGTGACCAACGACACTGAGGCCGAACGGCGCGCCGAAATCTGGTTGCAGGATCTGTGGGCCGGCCGCGAGGCGGTCGAATTTGCATTGCCGCCGAGTAACCTCTCGCTTTCGCTCGGCGACGTGGTCGGCATCACCGTCAATAATCGGCGGCGGCTGGTCGAAATTCAGGAAATCGCCGACACCGAAAGCCGCGCGGTCACCGCCTGCTCGATCGATCCCGAAGTGTTCGACCTCGCGCTGGCCGCGCCGCGCCTGAAGCCGCCCGCGGTGCCGGCGGCGGTCGGCCCGGTGCATGCGCTGCTGCTCGATCTGCCGGCGCTCGACGACGCGCAGCCGACGGTGCTTGCACGCCTTGCCGTATTTGCCGATCCGTGGCCGGGAGCGGTTTCGGTGTGGGCCTCAAGCGATGGCCTCAGTTACGGCCGCGCCGCGCTTGCGCTGGCGCCGGCAACCGTCGGCGTGACGCTCGATGACCTTGCCGCGGGACCGACCGCGCGCTGGCAAGATGCGAGCCTGCGCGTACAGCTTTACGGTGGCGCATTGTCGTCGGTGTCCGACAGCGCGCTGTTTTCCGGCGCCAATGCTGCGGCGGTGCAGCGCGCCGACGGTGCCTGGGAAGTGATTCAGTTTTCCAATGCCGAACTGGTGGCCGAGAACACCTATCTCTTGTCGCGCCTGCTGCGCGGGCAGGCGGGCAGCGAATGGGCGATCTCCCCGGCGCTTACGGCCGGCGCGCCTTTCGTGCTGCTTGACGAGCATGTCGTTTCCATCGCCAGCGGCCTCGACGCGCTCGAACGAACCATGCAGTTGCGTGTCATCGCCGCAGGCCGCGACTACGGCGACCCGGCAGCACTCGCGCTCGAAGCAACCCCGCAGGCGACCGCGCTCAAGCCATTGACGCCGGTGCATGTGAAAGCGGCCCGCGATGGCAGCGGCGTCACCGTCACATGGATCCGCCGCACGCGCGTGGATGGCGATAGCTGGGTCGGCGAGGTGCCGCTCGGCGAGGACAGCGAGCAATATGCCGTCGATATTCTGTCCGGCGGCGATGTGGTCCGAACTCTAGGCGCGACGGCGCCGAGCGCGCTCTATGCTGCCGCCGACGAACTGACCGACTTCGGTTCGCCGCAGACTTCGCTGGACATCCGCGTCACGCAGCTTTCGGCCACCGTCGGCCGCGGCTTTGCGGCGCAGGCAACCCTCACACCCTGAGTTCATATGACCGATACGCCCCGTCTCTCCCTGCCGGCGATCGAAGCCGCGCAGGCGCAAAAGCACGTCACTCACAACGAAGCGCTGGCGCTGCTCGACGCGCTGACGCAGCTCACCGTCGAAAGCAGCACGCTCACGGCGCCGCCCGGCTCGCCGGCGGAAGGCGCCTGTTACATTCCCGCGGCGGGCGCGACCGGCGCCTGGAGCGGCTGGGACGGGCAGATCGCCGCCTATGACGATGGCTGGTCGCTGATTGCGCCGGTGCCCGGCCTCAAGGCCTGGGTGCGGGACGAGCGCGCGACCGTCACCTATGAGGACGCCGTCTGGCGCGATGGCATCGCGCTTACCGCTCATGGCGGGCGCGTGACGTTGCGCGCCAAGGAAGAGGAGCTGACGCTCGCCGGCGCCTACGTCGAAACGACGGATGCAGCCTTCATTCCCGACCGCGCCATCGTGCTCGGCGTGTCGGCGCGCACGACGCTCGCGATCACCGGCGCGACATCCTACGGCGTCGGAACCGCCAGCAATGCAACGCAGTTCGGCAACACGCTCGGCATCGCCCTCAACTCTATCAATGTGGGCGTAATCGGCCCGGCCGGTTTCTACGCCGACACCAAAGTGCGCGTCACCGCCAATGGCTCGACCTTCACCGCCGGCAAGGTGCGGCTCATCTGTTACTTCATGGAAATGAGCGCGCCGAGCGCGTGATCCGCGCAAAATTTCAGTCGCAACCGCCGCCGCCCGCGAGGCCGGCGGCTTTTTATTGAAAGCCCCAACCGATGCAGCCTGTCATCGAAACCGAACCGATCGAGGAAACCCGCGGCGACGACTGGATCTGGCCGTTCGCCTTGCTCGGCGATGACGACGTGCCGATCGACCTCACCGGCTGCTCCTTTGACGGCGGGGCGATCAAATGGCGTGGCGGAGAGCTGGCGCTGACGGTCGTCAACGGCCGGCTCAATGTCGACGCGGCGGCTGGCGCCATCACCGTCACGATCGCGCGCGCCGACAGCACAGTGGTGCCGGACGGCCAACGGGCGCGGGCCGTGCTTCCGCTCACCGACAGCGCCAACTGCAAATCGACGCTGCTCATTATTCCAATCAGGGTGCTCGCGCCATGAGCCGCCGTCGCGCCGGGCGCTTTGGCGGCCGAGCCGTTTTCAACAGAAATGAATGGAGCAAATGGCACGCGCGTGCGCCGGAGCTCCGAAGGAGCGAAGGCACATGACGCAAGATATCCGTACCATCCGCATCGCCACGCAGGGTCCCGCCGGGCCAGCCGGACCCATCGGTCCGGCCGGGTCCGGCAGCAGCGGCAACGTGTATGCCGTGGCCTCGCAAACCGAGATGCTGGCGCTTACGGCCCTGCAGGGCGACATTGCGGTCCGCAGCGACGTGAGCAAATCCTTCGTGCTCGCGTTGGCGCCCGCAACGACGCTCGCGAACTGGCGCGAATTGCTCGCGCCGCCTGCGCCGGTGCAGTCGGTTGCCGGCCGCACCGGCGATGTGACGCTTGCCGCCGGCGATATTTCCGGGCTCGGTTCGTTTGCCACCGGCACCGACGCGGCAAATTTGACGGGCACGCTTCCCAGCGCGCGGCTGTCGGCGGTGCCCAATTCGGCGCTGGCCAACGCGAGCGTCACCGTTTCCGGCCATGCGCTGGCGCTCGGCGGAACGCTCACGCTGGCGCAGGCCGATATCGCGGGCTTGACGACGGCGGACGCCGTCACCTTCGCCAACCTTTCGCTTGCAACCGGTTCGATCGCAACCTCGCAACCGGCGGCGCTGACTCAGACCTGGAACGCCGGCGCCGTCGCGTTCACCGCGCTCAAGGTCAACGTGACCAACACGGC
The DNA here is from genome assembly GCA_036268675.1 of Pseudolabrys sp. Classification (GTDB taxonomy): domain Bacteria; phylum Pseudomonadota; class Alphaproteobacteria; order Rhizobiales; family Xanthobacteraceae; genus Pseudolabrys. Next base: position 4,268 of record DATATS010000029.1, on the reverse strand, counting down.
GAGCGCGTCCGGCTCGCTGCTGGCCGATCTTCAGGTCGGCGGCGCGAGCAAGTTGAGCGTCGATAAATTGGGTTCCATTGTCAGCGCCAGCGGCGTCATCAACGGACTGACCGTGGACAACTCCGGGAATGTCACGCTTGCGCTCGCCAACTCGCAGATCAAAACCAACATCGGCTACATGACGTTCGGCAGCGGCGCCGGCGGCAATTACCAGTTTTGCGTTCGCTCCGGCGGTTTCTTCGGCACGTCGAGCCAGCAACTCGGCTTCACCGACGGCACCAGCTATTCCGGCACGACCGACACCACTTTGTCGCGCGCCGCCGCCGGTGTCATTGCCTGCAACGGCACGCTGCAAATGGCGAGCATTCCGACGGCCGATCCGCATGTCGCCGGCCGGCTGTGGAGCAATTCCGGCGTCGTCACCGTCAGCGCCGGCTAATCGACACGGGGACATTGATCATGACCGACGCCGCCCATGCCGATCTGATCGCGCGCAATGCCGCGCGCTGGCGGACCGCCAAGCTGACGCGCGGGCCTGAGCTTGCAGCCGTCGCTGCGCGGCTGGCGGCGGCCAAGTCGCGCTATCGGCAAATCGAGCGCGCAACCGGCGTGCCCTGGTTTATCACCGCCGTCATCCACGAGCGCGAGGCCGCGCAGGATTTCAGCAAGTCGATTGCGCAGGGCGACCCGTGGAATAAAGCCTCGACGCATGAGCCGCGCGGCCGCGGGCCGTTCACGAGCTTCGAGGCGGCAGCCCATGACGCGCTGGTCAACTGCGCACCCTATGCGGCGCACTGGAACGATTGGTCGGCCGGTGGCGCGCTGACGCTGCTCGAACTCTATAACGGGCTCGCTTATGCCGATCACGGCCAGGCTTCACCGTATGTCTGGTCGGGCACCGATCAATACGTCAGGGGCAAGGTGCTGGTCGATCACGGGCCGATTGAGCCGGTGGTCGATAAGCAACTCGGCTGCGCTGGCTTGATCATTGCCATGCAGGCGCTCGACCCAACGATCGTTTTCGGCGCGCCATCCGCAAACCCGTCTGCGCCCAAACTGACCGACCCGGTCAAAGGCGGGGCTGTGCTGACCGGCGGCGCCGCGGCCGGCGCGGCGGCTTCGCAGGCCGGCTTTGCCTTGTGGCAATGCGCGCTCATCGCCGCCAGCGTCGCGCTCGTCGTTTTTGCCGCCTGGTACTGGCGGCAGCACAAACAAACCTGAAACGGAGAAGTTCATGAAATTCGCCATGACCCTGATTGCGTTGGCGTTGATCGCTATCATCGCGTTTGACTTCGTGCGCGCCTATCTCGGCGCGACCTCGACCGGTTGGCAGCGCGTGTGGGATGCGGGCCGGGGAAGCGCCACGATGGTCGCGGTGCAGCTCGGTATCGTCGCCTCGTGCATCGCGACGGCGAGTGGCGATGTGGTGGACTGGATTTGCAATCTTGCGAACGATCCCGGCGCGGCGGACTCGATCAAAGGGGCAATCGCGCAATATTGCACGCCCACGACCGTCGGCATCGCAATGGTCGGCTATCTCGGCCTCGTCGCCTGGGCGCGGTTGCGCACGCTGAATAAAGCCTGAGCGGCACCATGTGGACCTGGCTCGCAAGTTTTCTGGGCGGACCCGTCATCAGCGGGCTCATCAACGCCTACAAGGCCAAGCTCGATGCCGGCAATACGTCGGAGCGCATTGCCGCCGATCTGGCCGCGCGCGAACTCAACCTCGAGCAGCGCGAGCAGGAGTTGCGCGCGCAGGTCATCGTCGCCGACGAAGGCCGCTGGTGGACGGCGGCGCCGCGCGCGCTCGTCATGTGGGCGGGGGCCATCTATTTTGCCAAGGGCGTCGTCTGGGACACCGTAATGGGCCTCGGTTCGACGCCGGCGCTGCACGGCGATCTTGCCACCTGGATGGGCTGGCTGATGTCGCTCTGGTTCCTCGGCCGCAGCGGCGAGAAGATCGCATCCATTCTGGCGCGGAAGTAATCTCCGCAAGGCGCTTGGCATTGCACGGCCCGCCCGCCACACTCTCCGCAATCTTCCGCGGAGCGCCTCCCCATGGACGTCTTTGAAGCCGTTGCCTCGCGATACTCCTGTCGCGCTTTCCTGCCGACGCCGGTGCCTGAAAAATCCGTACGCGACATCGTCGAGCGCGCGAGCCGCGCGCCATCGGCCGGCAACATGCAGCCGTGGCGAATTTATGCGCTCGCGGGCAAGCGCGTTGAGGATCTGAAAGCGCTGCTTGCGCCGCGCATGGCGACCGAATTGCCGAGAGGCGAGGGCACCGACTACACGATCTATCCGGAACCGCTGACCGAACCTTACAAGGCCCGGCGCTTTCATGTCGGGGAGCTGCTTTACAAAGCCATCGATATTCCACGGGAAGACAAGCCTGCGCGCTACCGGCAGTACGCCCGGAACTATCAATTCTTCGGCGCCCCAGTTGCCTTGTTCTTCGCGCGCGAAAAGGCGCACGGTCCCGCCCAATGGGCCGACATCGGCGGCTACCTGCAAACGGTTGCCTTGCTGGCGCGTGGGCACGGTCTGCATACCTGCCCGCAACAGGCGTGGGTATCGTTTAACCGCACCGTGCGCTCCTTCCTCGATCTCCCCTCCCACATGATGATCTATTCGGGTTTGGCCCTCGGTTACGCCGACGAGGCCGCCCCGATCAATGCCTGGCGCTCCCCGCGCGAACCGCTCGACGCCTTTGCGTCGTTTGACGGCTTTGAAGCCTAGGGACAATGCGTTCAGGCAGCGTTCACCGGCGCGCCTTTAGAGTTCCTCTCCCATGCCGGTTTCCCGACTGATTTCTATTGCGCTACTGAGCGGCCTCATGGCCAGCCCGACGCTCGCCGCCGATGCGCCGCATCGGGCCTGCTTGAACAAGGCCGAACAGCGCGCCGCGGTCGCGGGCCACCTGGCGATGCCGCTTGCCGAAGTCGTCAAACGCCTGCACGGCCATATTCGCCGCGGCGAACTGCTGCGGGCCCGGCTTTGTCATCGCGGCGAATCGCTGGTCTATGTGCTGACCCTGCTGAAGCGGAGTGGCAAAGTCACCCGCGCGAGTGTTGACGCCGCTAACGGCGAGCTTATCAAGGGCCACTAGCGTCGGGCTATGACCCGGCTGCCGCGGAGAAAAAGCCTTTGCGCCTCCTCGTCATCGAGGACGATCCCGACCTCAACCGCCAGCTCGCCACCGCGCTGACCGACGCCGGCTATGTGGTCGACCGCGCCTATGACGGCGAGGAGGGACACTATCTCGGCGAGTCGGAACCCTATGACGCGGTCATCCTCGACATCGGCCTGCCCAAAATGGACGGCATTTCGGTGCTGGAATCCTGGCGCCGCACCGGCCGCGCCATGCCGGTGCTGATGCTGACCGCGCGCGACCGCTGGAGCGACAAGGTGCAGGGCTTCGATGCCGGCGCGGACGATTACGTCGCCAAGCCGTTTCACCTCGAGGAGGTGCTTGCCCGCGTGCGCGCTTTGCTGCGCCGTTCGGTCGGCCATGCCAAGAGCGAATTCGTGTGCGGGCCGGTGCGGCTCGATTCGCGCACCGGCCGCGTTTCGGTCGACGGCAATCCGGTCAAACTCACCAGCCATGAATACCGGCTGCTCGCCTATCTGATGCATCACGCAGGACGCGTGGTGTCGCGCACCGAGTTGGTCGAGCATCTCTACGACCAGGACTTCGATCGCGATTCAAATACCATTGAAGTTTTCGTCGGCCGCGTCCGCAAAAAACTCGACGTCGACATCATCCAGACCGTGCGCGGCCTCGGCTATCTGCTCACGCCGCCCGGCGCATGATTGCGGCACCCGGTCGTCATGCGCGCTAACTCCCTCGCGCTGCGCCTCTTCCTCTCCGCCACCGCCTGGGCGGTGATCATCCTTCTCATCACCGGCATCGTCTTGTCCTCGCTCTATCGCCAGGCGGTGGAGCGCGCCTTCGACCGCCGGCTCGGAGTCTATCTGCGTACGCTTGTTGCCGATGTCGCCTCGCCGGACGAAACGAACGACAAATTTCCGCAGTCGCTCGGCGATCCGCTGTTCGAACTTCCGCTTTCCGGCTGGTACTGGCAGGTGACGCGGCTCGATCCCGACAAGCACGACGTGCGTGCCTCGCGTTCGCTGTGGGACGGCGGGCTGCCGCATCTGCAAGACCTCGGCGTTCCGGCCGGGGCCGACGGATCGCGCGAGGGCTATGTATCGGGGCCGGAGGATCAACGGCTGCGTCTGGTCGAGCGCAACATCGATCTCGGCGA
>DATATS010000028.1:0-24265 GCA_036268675.1 Pseudolabrys sp. | reverse complement strand
GTGGTTCGGCCGGAAGATCAGTTCCTGCACACGGTCGTTAAATGAAGAGACACCGCGGAGAAAAGCCTGCATTCCTTTGCTGTCCGAGATGTCGCATCCGGTCAGCATGGTCAGCGCACCGAGGCTGACCGTTCCGCGCAGCAGATTGCGGCGGTTGATGTCCTGAACAAGCTTTTTGTTCTCTTCGAATGCGCTTCGATCGACGCCGCTTTTAGGGCGGAAGACCGACGGCGATGGCGAGCGAATCGGCATGATGTCGTTCCGTTATTCGGCCGGCGTAGAAAGCGCTACGGCGTCAGCGCCTTCATTTTTCGGTTCAAGCTCTGGCGGCCCACCCGTCACCATGGCGCCAATGGTCTTGGGCACGAGCAGCGCGAGCGCGACGTGGATCGCGAGAAACAGCACGATCGCGGCCATACCAATGAAATGCACGAGCCGCGCGCCCTGGAAGTCATAGAACAGGCGCGTCAATTCCGAGAGCTGCATCGGTTTCCAGATCACCCAACCGGAAATGACCTGGATGACAATGACCAGGATGATGCCGACGTACAGCAGCTTCTGCACGGCATTGTAATGACGAATGTCGTCATGGGAGAGTCGAAAGCTTAGCGCATCGCGAACGTCGCGAATGAAGGCGCTCGGCCAGATCGGCAGAAACTTGCGCCGAAAGCGTCCTGTGAAGAGCCCGTAACAGAGATAGGCGATGCCGTTGAACATCAAAATCCACATGGCGAAAAAGTGCCACTGTAGGCCGTTTTGCGCTTCGGGACCGATGACCATCCAGTCCGGAAAGTGAAGCCAGCCGAATAGGACCTCGTCGTTGTAAATCTTCCAGCCGCTGCCGATCAGGATGAGGATGGCAATGGCGTTGACCCAATGCATGATGCGAAGCGCCAAGGGATGCAGCTTCCGATAACGTTCAGTTGATTTGACCGCGATATCGTCGTTCATCAATTGTCGAGCCCAATTAGATTATTTCGCGCCAATTGACGCGAACGTATTTTGACGTGCAACACACGACTTCGTGTAGGGCGGCGGTTTAGATGAAGCGAATCTATCTTATCTTCGCGTTCTTGGCAGCGACCGTGCTGGGATTTTCAACAGTGCCGTCGCGGGCGGCCGCAGCGGCAATCATCGTTGCCGCGGGCTCAGCCGGCGATGGACAGGTCACGCAGCAACTCGCGGACAACAATGATTCGAACGACGACGATGAAAAACGGACGCCCGAGCAAAAGATGCAGGACCGCTTCCCCCAGCCGGTTCGGGTGGGCGATCTGCTAGGCTTGCCGGTGCTGGACTATAATGATTCGACAATCGGCTACGTGCATGAAGTGGTTCGATCGCCCCAAGGAAAGATTTTCCTGATTGTGCCTTACAGCGCTCATTTCGGCTGGGCGCGGACCGAATGGGGCAAGCGGCCGGTGGCCGTCCCAATCGAGGTTGTCGCGATTCTTGCGCGTCAGCTCGATGCGCTTGATATGTCACGGGATGACTTCGATAAGGCGCCGACCTGGAAGCCTTCGCAAGGTCAGCGAATCCCCTCGGACGAAAAGACGCTCATTGCGCTCGCCCGCAGATGATTTGGTCCGCCAAAGTGTCTGCCCGAAAAAGAATAATGGCGCGACGCGGGAACTCTTGGATCATCGACAGGTTGAAACAGCCATATGGATGACCAGACCAAGTCGCGTCTTTCGGCCCAGACGCTTGTCGCCCAGGCCCTTGGTACGCACGATCCCGTGACGCATGGGATCGTCGCTCCAATCCATATGTCGACGACCTATCTGCGCGATCCCGATAATGGTTATCGGACGGGCTATGTTTATGGCCGGACCGATAACGTTTCGGTGCAGCAGGCCGAGGACCTGATCGGCGCGCTCGAGGGAGCCGACGAGGCGCTTCTGTTCAGTTCTGGCATGGCCGCCGCCACAACCGTTCTGCTGGCGCTCGATAAGCCGACGCACGTCGTCGCCTCGCAGGTCATGTATTGGGGCTTTCGTTCCTGGCTCAAGGGTATCGGCCGCTACGGCCATAGCGTGACTTTCGTGGATACGTCCGATCTCGACGCCGTTCGCGCCGCGGTGAGGCCGGGGGAAACGGGTCTCTTTTGGATCGAGACGCCGAGCAATCCGCTGTGGACAGTCACCGACATCGCGGCGGTTGCCGATATCGCGCATGCAGCTGACGCGATCCTTTGCGTCGACTCGACAGTCGCCACACCGATTTTCACTAAACCGCTATCGCTTGGCGCCGATATCGTCATGCATTCGGCGACAAAATATCTGAACGGACATTCCGATGTGATTGCCGGCGCGCTGGCGACGGCGCGCGAGGCGCCGCTTTGGTCGCGCATCCGGGAGATGCGCGGTCAACTCGGCAGCGCGCTTGGCTCGTTCGAGGCGTGGCTACTGATGCGCGGCCTGCGCACGCTGGACGTGCGCGTCCGTACTCAAGCGGCGAACGCTGCCTTGCTGGCGGACCGTCTTGTCGATCATCCGGCGGTCAGCATCGTTCTCTATCCAGGTCTCAAGCAGCATCCCGGGCACGATGTCGCGCTCCGCCAGATGGTCGGCGGCTTTGGCGGCATGTTTTCGATCCGGCTAAAGAACGGAGAAAAAGCGGCGATCGCGGTCGCGGCCAAGGTGGAGCTGTGGAAGCGGGCGACGTCGCTTGGCGGTGTCGAAAGCCTGATCGAACATCGCGCCTCAATCGAGGGCGAGGGCTCGCCGTGTCCGTGCGACTTGTTGAGATTTTCGGTCGGACTTGAAAATCCGGACGAACTGTATTTCGACCTGATGCGTGCCATGTCGGCGGCTGCGTGAGCTTAATTCCATGACGTCCGTTGCCGTCGCCATCATTTGCAAGACACCGAGCCCTGGCCAATCCAAAACGCGGCTATCCCCGCCATTGCGACCCGATGAATGCGCTGCGATCTCGCGCTGCTTTATCCGCGACCTGTCGAACACCGTCGCTTCGCTCGTGAGGTCCGGCGATGTTGCCGGCCACGCGGTTTACACCCCTCCCGGTTCGGAGGCGGCGTTGCGGGAATTGTTGCCGGACCATTTCGGCCTGATCTTGCAAGGTGAAGGCGATCTTGGCGCCCGTCTGCTTAAAGGCACGATCGACCTTCTCAAGGTCGGCCACGCTGGCGCCATCCTGATCAATTCGGATTCTCCCACTTTGCCCGCGGCAATCTTGCGCCAGGCGGTGGATGCACTGCGTCAGGGCGACAACGTCGTTCTCAGTCCGGCATTGGACGGAGGATATACGCTCGTCGGCCTGTCGCGGCCTCATGCTCGCCTGTTTGAGGACATCCCATGGAGTACAAGCGAGGTGTATCGATTGACCTTGCAGCGCGCGAGCGAGATCCGTCTTCCGGTCGTCAATGTGCCGGGCTGGTATGACGTTGACGATGCTGCGTCGTTCCAAATGCTTGAGGATGAATTCGACGGACGCTCTCCAAGCTTTGCGCCGCCCCATTTAACAGGCGCCGACGCGCCCGCGACGCGGCGGTTCATTCTTGAGCGCCGCGGCGCCTCCTTGATCCGGGCCTGATCATGAAACTGGCCTCGGGCGTCCGCTTTGTCAGCGTTGTGATCCCTTGTTTAAACGAAGAAGAACCGATCGCGACCGTGGTGTGCGACGTGCTTGCTCAAGACGTCGATGAAGTCATCGTCGTCGACAACGGCTCGACCGACCGGACGGCGGCGCAGGCGGTCCGTGCCGGCGCGCGGGTCGTTTCCGAGCCGATTCGCGGTTACGGCCGCGCTTGCGCCGCAGGCCTCAATGCCGTCGATGCGCGCAGCGAGATCGTTTGCTTTCTCGACGGAGACGGCAGCGACGTACCTGTTTTCATGCCCGATCTTGTCGGTCCGATCGCGGCCGGAGACGCCGATTTTGTCATGGGCTCGCGGGTGCGCGGTAAACGAGAGCCGGGCAGCCTCGCGCCACAACAGCTTGTCGCGGCGTGGCTTGCCGGGGTTTTGCTGAACTTCGCATACGGCGTCCGCTTTACCGACATGTCGCCGTTTCGCGCAATGCGCGTCGAGCGGTTGCGCGCCTTGGGGATGCGTGAGCAGACCTACGGGTGGAACCTTGAAATGCAAATGCGTGCCGCGGCCGCGCGACTGCGCGTTATCGAGATTCCGGTGGATCATCGCTGCCGGCGCGGTGGAGTGTCGAAAGTATCCGGCAATCTTGCCGCCGGACTCAAAGCCGCATGGAAGATCATGACCACTTTCATCCGGCTCGCCGTTTCATTACGCCACGAGCCGCCCGGGTCGCTGCGTGACTTGCGCCGCGAAAGGGCCTGAGCATGCGCGTCTTGCTCACCGGCGGCGCCGGTTTCATCGGCCGGCATGTGCTTGCCGAATTGCTTCGGCGCGGCCACGAGGTCAAGGTTCTCGATTCACTAAGGGCTGACGTGCACGCCGACGGTACGATCAGGCCCCTTGACGGAGCTGAGCTGATCGTCGCCGATGTGCGCGATGCGGCGGCGATCGACCGCGCTTTGCATGGGGCGGATGCCGTTCTGCATCTTGCCGCCAAAGTCGGTCTCGGCGTCGCCGTCAGCGACCTTCCTGACTATGCGTCCTCGAACGATGTTGGAACGGCCGAACTGCTGGCCGGCATGGCGCGCGCAAATGTCGGTCGCCTGACGCTGGCGAGCTCAATGGTGGTCTATGGCGAGGGCGTCGGCCAGTGCCCCGAGCATGGCGCGGTCCGACCCGGTCCCCGGATCGAAACCGAGCTGAAGGCGGGGAATTTCGAGTCGCCATGTCCGCTCTGCGGTCGCCCGCTTGACCACGCGCTAGTTGATGAGAGCGCCTCGTTCGACGCGCGCAACGCGTACGCCACCAGCAAGGTCGCGCAGGAGCTTTACGCCGCGAATTGGGCGCGCGTGACCGGCGGCTCGGTCGCGGCCCTGCGCTATCACAACGTCTACGGGCCGGGCATGCCGCGCAACACGCCCTATGCCGGCGTGGCCGCCATTTTCACGTCCGCATTGCGGCGCGGCGAAGCGCCGACGGTTTTCGAGGACGGCCGCCAGCGCCGTGACTTCGTTAACGTCCGGGATGTTGCCGCAGCGACCGTGCTGGCGGGTGAAAGGCATCGCCAAGGTGTGCGGGCGTTCAATGTTGGTTCGGGGACGCCGCGAACGGTCGGAGATATGGCTGAGGCGCTGGCGAAAACGCTCAAAGGATCGAATCCGGTGGTCACCGGGCAATATCGGCTGGGCGACGTCCGCCACATTACGGCGGACTCGTCGCGGCTTCGCACCGAACTCGATTGGCAGCCGCAGGTCGATTTTGCCGACGGAATGGCCGAACTGGCGCGGCTGTGAGCCGGCCTCGCTCCTGCTTCAGTCGTTATCGCCTTAGATAGCCAACCGGCCGGTCGCGAAGAGTGCCGACCGCATTTATTTCAGGCAGCGATGGAACTCCCAGTCTGGATAGCGGTTACGCCTTGGGGCGTCCGATTTTCCGGGAATGTATATTGTGACCTCGCCGAAATTCGATCGCAGGCAAATCCTCTCCGTTGGCGTTGCCGCAGGGTCCGTTGCAGTTATCGATCAAGCGCAGGCGCGTTCGATCTCGGGCGATGTGCCGTGGGAGCCGGGCCAGGCAAATAAGCCGGACACCGCAAAACCCGGCCCCAGCGAATTCTTTTCGCCGGAAGAGGCCCAGTTCATCGACGCTGCGGTTTCACGCATCATTCCGGCCGACGCGCTGGGACCCGGCGCCAAGGAAGCCGGCGTAACCGTCTTTCTCGACCGGCAGTTGGCCGGGCCCTACGGCCAAGCGGCGCAATGGTACATGCAGGGCCCTTGGGCCAAGGGCGAGAAAACGCAAGGTTACCAGAGCAAGATGTCGCCGGCCGAAGTGTATCGCGCCGCCATCAAGGCGATCGATGCCTACTGTAACGGAAAGTTTTCCGGCAAGAAGTTTGCTGCGCTGACGACGGAGCAACAGGATCAGGTCCTTACCGGTCTCGAAAAAGGTGACATCAAGCTCGACGGCGCCGACGCGAAATCCTTCTTCACCATGCTTTTGCAGAACACGACCGAAGGCTTTTTTTCGGACCCGCTCTACGGCGGCAACAAGGACATGGCCGGCTGGAAATTGCTCGGATTTCCGGGCGCGCACTACGACTATCGACCATACGTCAAGAAACACAATCAGAAGCTTGGTCTTGCCCCTGTCGGCATCAAAGGCCGGCCTGGCTGGAATGCGGGTTGAGGAGCAACGAGCATGGCGAAAAAATTGCCGCCGGTTGACGTCGTATTTGTCGGTTTTGGCTGGACCGCCGCTATTCTCGGCCAGGAATTGACCGACGCGGGGCTTAATTGCCTGGCAATCGAACGTGGCGGCTGGCGCGACACCTCGACCGATTTCGCGGTGACGTTTGCACAGGACGAATTGCGCTACATGTGGCGGCGCGCGCTGTTCGAGGAGCCGGCGCGCGAAACCCTTACCTTCCGCAACGATCCAACCCAGACCGCGCTGCCGATGCGGCATCTCGGTTCATTTCTGCCGGCTACCGGCGTCGGCGGTGCCGGGATCCACTGGAACGGGCAGACTTGGCGTTTTCTGCCGAGCGATTTCGTTGCCCGCAGCCACAACGAACGGCGCTACGGCAAGCTCCCCGATGACATGACCGTGCAGGATTGGGGCGTCACCTATGACGAGCTCGAACCCCATTACGACAAGTTCGAATATCTCTGTGGCATCAGCGGCAAGGCCGGAAACCTGAAAGGGCAGATCCAGCCGGGCGGTAATCCGTTCGAGGGGGCGCGATCGCGCGACTATCCCAATCCGCCGCTCGATATGGTCTACGCGCCGACGCTATTCGGCGAGGCCGCAGCCAAAACCGGCCACAAGCCGTTTCCGTGCCCCGCCGCCAACATGTCGCGGCCCTATACCAATCCGCTCGGGGTGCAGCTTGGGCCGTGCACCTATTGCGGCTTCTGCGAAAAATTCGGCTGCGGCAATTATTCAAAGGCGAGCCCGCAGACCACCATCCTGCCTGTGCTGATGCGCAAGAAAAACTTCGAACTGCGCACCGAATGTAATGTGCTCAAGGTGCTCAAGGACAGCGCCGGCAAGCGCGCGACTGGCGTCGTCTATATCGACGCGCAGGGCGAGGAATGGGAACAGCCGGCCGAGATGGTGTTCTTGTGCGCTTTCGCGCATCACAATCCGCATCTCATGCTGCTGTCTGGTATCGGCACTCCCTATGATCCCAAGACCGGGCAGGGCGTCGTGGGCAAGAATTATGCCTATCAGATCGTCAGTGGCGTCGATGTGTTCTTCGACGACAAGATATTCAATCCGTTTGTCGGCGCCGGCGCGCTTGGCGTCGGCATTGACGAGTATAATGGCGATAATTTCGACCACACAGGGCTTGGCTTTATCGGTGGCGGCTACCTCGCTTGCTGGCAAACCAACGGCCGGCCGATCGAAACTCATCCGACGCCGGAGGGCACGCCGAAATGGGGCGCCAAGTGGAAGGCGGCGATGGCCAAGAATTATCTGACCACAACCAGCATCTCGACGCATGGCGCCGTCATGAGCCACCGCAACAATTACCTCGATCTCGATCCGACCTATCGCAACATTTATGGCCAGCCGATGTTGCGCATGACATTCGACTACACCGACAACGAGCACAAGATGTCGGACTATTTGACCGATCGCGCGACCGATATTGCCAAGGCCATGAATGCGCGTGAAATCCATGCCAAGAAGCGCACGGGGCACTATGACATCGTGCCGTATCAAACGACGCATAATACCGGTGGCGCGATTATGGGCGCCGATCCGAAAACCAGCGTCGTCAACAAATATCTGCAAAGTTGGGATTTGCACAATCTGTTCGTGGTGGGCTCCGGCGCGTTCCCGCAGAACCCCGGCTACAACCCAACCGGCACCATCGGCGCGCTGACCTATCATGCAGCCGAGGCGATCAGGACGCAGTATCTGAAAAACCCCGGGCCACTGGTGCAGGCGTGAGGAACAGGATCATGCGCTCATATCGATGCGCGCTGCTTGCACCGCTGCTCGCATTGACGTTCACAAGCGCGCCTGCGCATGCGGCAGACACGTCCTTTGCCAAAATCGAACGCGGGCGGCATCTGGTCAATGCCGGCGATTGCGTTGCCTGCCACACCGATCCAAATGGCAAGCCGTTCGCCGGCGGGCGGCCGATCGAGACGCCGTTTGGCACGATCTATTCGCCGAATCTCACGCCCGATCGGGAAACCGGCATCGGAGCCTGGTCGGACGGAGATTTCTACCGAGCCATGCACAATGGTGTGCGCCCCGACGGTAAACGACTCTATCCGGCGTTTCCCTATCCCTATTTCACCAAGGTCACCCACGACGACGTGATGGCGATCCACGCCTATCTCAACACGCTGCCGCCGGTGAAAAATCCGTCTCGTCCGCCAGGATTTAACTGGCCGCTCAATCACCGTGTCGTCATGCGCGGTTGGGATTTCATGTTCTTCACGCCCGGAACGTTCAAGCCCGATCCTCACAAGAGCGCGGAATGGAATCGCGGCGCCTATCTGGTGGAAGGCCTCGGGCATTGCGGCGCCTGCCACACGCCGAAGAATGCGCTCGGCGCCGATAAAACGCGCGACGCGTTGCGGGGTGGTTCCGTGCAGAACTGGTTCGCGCCCAAGATCGCGAATTCCATGCAGGACGGCACCGGCTCGTGGAGCACCGACGACATTGTCGAATATCTCAAGACCGGCCGCAACAAGCACAGTGGCGCCACCGGTCTGATGGCCGAAGTGGTAGCCGACTCGACATCGAAACTGCCGGACGTGGATCTGCGCGCCATGGCGGCCTATATCAAGGATGTCGATGGCGGCGCGCCGGCAACCGCATCAAAGCCGGACGAAAAGATCATGACGGCCGGCGGCGCGATCTTCAACGACAGTTGCGGCGCCTGCCATCAGAGCGATGGCTCCGGCGTGCCGCACATGTTCCCGCCGCTCAAGCATGATGTGAATGTCCAGCAGTCCGATCCGACAACCGTGATCCGCGTTATTCTCGAAGGTGCCCGCACAGTGCCGACCGACAAGCGGCCGACGCCTTTCGCGATGCCGGCCTATGGCTGGAAGCTCAAGGACGATCAGATCGCCGCGGTCGCCACTTATGTGCGTAACGCCTGGGGTAATTCGGCGCCGGCAGTCACCGCCAGTGAGGTGACCGCGTTGCGCAAATCCCTGCGTAAGGAGCGCGCAGCCGGCGGGTCTTGAGCGGCTTCTCGTCTGACGGAACACCCCGTCTTGCAGGATCAAAGGGTTAGCGGCTGCATTTGGCTGTTCGCTCGGGCTTTTCTACGATTTATACGGATGAAATAATATTCCCGCGGCGTCCGCTTCCGGTAGATGTGCCGAAACCGCGCGGATACTATCGGCGCTGGTCATCGCCGATGCTCACCTTGCGACAAATCGAAGTGATCCGCGCCATCATGGTCACCGGCACCGTCGGTGGCGCAGCGCGGTTGCTCAATGTGTCATCTCCCGGCATCAGCCGCGTGATGAAACACGCTGAAATGTCGGTCGGCGTCAAGTTGTTCAACCGCCGAGGTGGCCGTTACAGCCCCACCCGCGAAGCCGACGCCATCTTCAATCAGATCAACGGCGTTTACGACAAAGTCGAAGACCTGCAATTCATCATCTCGCGCATCAAGCGTGGAGCCGACATCGAGCTGCGGATCGGATCCGTGCCGAGCATCGCCAACGCCATGGTGCCGCGCGCCATTGCCGATGTCCGTAAGGCATTTCCCAACCTTCTCATCGAGATCGATATCCTCAAGATTGAGGACGCCGTCGACTTTCTCATGCTCGGGAAGGGTGAGCTCGTCGTGTCAAGTTCGAAGATCGATCATCCGATGTTGACGTACACGCCGCTCGCGCGCGGGCGGCTCAAATGCATCGTGCCGGAAGCGCACGTGTTGGCGCGGCGATCGAGCGTGAACGCGAGCGAAATCGCCAAATATCCGTTGATCGGTGTGGACCCGAACGATCCTTATGGACACATTATGGCCGGTGTCTTTGCAAGCCACGCGCTCGGATATGAAGTGACGATCAGAGCTCGCTTTGGCAACACCGTCTGCGAACTCGTTACGCACGGTCTCGGCATTGCGGTCATCGACGAATTTACATTGGCCGCCGGCTCCTGGCCTAAAATCCGCGCACTCGACATTGTCGAGCCTACCAATTTTGAAACGTTCGTCGTGCACCGGAAAGACGCTACGCCGTCGCGTTACGGCACGATCTTTATTGCGGCGCTGCGCGGCCATATGGAAGCGGTTGCCGCGTCGGCGTGCCCATCGCGCCGGGTGGGAATGGCTAAGCCGCGCGGCACGCGGAGAAAATAACATAAGGTTAAGTTATCGGAACGTCTTGGTTATTGACGGCGAGACAAGCCGCTTGCATGGTTGACCGGCGGGGGCGCTGGAAACAGGCTGACCTTTGCAAAAAAGAGCCCGCCGTCTAGCGGGCCAAAATCAGAACAAACAGGGAGGTAGGCTCAAATGCGTCGTTCAGGACTATTTCTGTCGGTTGTTGTTGCAGGCCTCGGGTTCTCTGGCCCCAGCCATGCGCAATCGACCGTCTATATGCCGGCCGTGCTCGAAGAGTCCGGTCCCGGCGCCGTGTCGGGGACCAATTTCCGTGACGGCCTCAAGCTTGCCGTCGAAGAGATCAACGCCAAGGGCGGAATTCTCGGCAAGAAGATCGACATGCCGGTGTTCGACTCCCAGAGCCAGGCCGGCGTGTCGCGCGGTCTTATCCAGAAAGTACTCGATAATAAGCCTTACGTCGTTTTCGGTCCGGTCTATTCCGGCTCGGTGCTGGTCGACATGCAACTCACGCAAGCCGCGGAAATTCCGGAGATCGTCGGCGGCGAAGCGGCGACGATCACGATGAAGGGCGACCCCTACGTGTTTCGTACCTCGTTCGGCCAGCAGTTCAGCATGCCGAAGATCGCCAAATACATCGCTGAAGGCCTCAATGCCAAGACCGTCGCGCTGGTCTGGGTCAACAGCGACTTCGGTAAACCCGGACGGGACAACTTCCTGAAGGAAATGGCCAAGTATAACATCAAGGTGGTTGCCGATATTTCTACCGAGTCGGGCCAGACCGACTTCTCCGCGGATGTCATCAAGGTCAAGGCGGCAAAGGCGGACGTGATTTTCCCCTACATCAACGAAGAAGAGGCTGCGCGCTTCCTCAAGGAAGCCAGAAAGCAAGGCATCACCAAAACGCCGATTGTTGGTGAGACCACGCTGCTCAGCCAGAAGGTGATCGAGCTTGCGGGCGGCGCTTCAGAAGGCACGATGGGCCATGTTGCTCTGACCGTCGATGCGCCGGTTCCGGCCGTGAAGGCATTCGCAGAAAGGTTCAAGAAGCGCTTCAACTACATCTGCGACCACAACGGCATCAAAGGCTACACCGCGGTCTATTTCGTGAAATATGTGACCGAGAAGATGGGCAAGTTCGACAGCAAGGGCTTCATCAATGTAGCCCACGGCTTGACCATCACGCCGAAGCAAGAGCCCAACATTCTGATGGAAGCAACCTGGGACAAGAACGGCGACATTGACCGTGAAAGCTTCCTCGGCAAAGTCGTCGACGGCAAGCAGAAGATCGTGAAGATTTTGCCGAAACTCCACAATTAGAGCATCATCCTGAAAATCTTCCGCCCGGCGTTGTGCCGGGCGGGAGTCATACGCGGGCGCCAATGGCTACTTTCA
Organism: Pseudolabrys sp.; assembly: GCA_036268675.1. Classification (GTDB taxonomy): domain Bacteria; phylum Pseudomonadota; class Alphaproteobacteria; order Rhizobiales; family Xanthobacteraceae; genus Pseudolabrys. The sequence goes on along the minus strand of DATATS010000028.1, from coordinate 12,496 downwards.
TCCAGCTTTTGGTCTCCGGCCTCGCGACCGGGGCGATCTACGCCTTGGCTGCGGTCGGATTCACGCTTTTGTGGCAGACGTCGCAGACGATCAATTTCGCTCAAGGCGAATTCGTCATGGTGCCTGCCTTCTTCATTCTCGAAGCGATGTACCTCGGCGCCCCGTTCTGGCTCGCCATCCTGATCGGGATTGCGCTCTCGCTTCTGCTTCTCGGCTTGACCTTCAAGTTCATCATCGTCGATCCGATGATCAAGCACGGTGTTTTGCCGCTGGTGATTTCGACCATCGCGCTGTCGCTGTTCATGAAGGAGATGGTCAAGAATCTCTATAGCGCGAACGCGCAGCCGTTTCCGTCGCTGGTGGCGTCTTATGACTTTCACTTCTTCGGCGCGGTGATCTCGTCGCAGAGTCTTGCCGTTCTCGCCGTCGCCATTTCGGCCGTCATGGCGCTGCACTTTCTGCTGCACAAGACGCGGCTCGGCCGCGCCATGCAAGCGACCGCACAGAACCCGACGCTCGCCGGCATCCTCGGCATCCCGGTGCGGCGCATGGTGCTATACACCTTTCTCATCAATGCGGTGCTCTGCGCGATTGCCTCGATCCTGATCAGCCCAATCTATCTCGCCAAATTCATCAACGGCGAGACGCTGGGCATAGCGGCATTTCTTGCCGCCATCATCGGCGGTTTCAACCAGGTGCGCGGTGCGATCCTTGGGGGCTTCCTGATCGGCATTCTCGATAATCTGTCTGCAGCGTACATCTCGTCTACTTATCGTAGCGCGCCTCCGCTCCTGATCCTGATCGTGATCATCATGTGGCGCCCGCAAGGTTTGCTTGGCCGCGTCGAGGAGCGCACGGTATGAGCCGTCTTGGCGTCATCGCTGTTGTGGCCGCCACGGCATTCTTCGCGATTGTCCCGCTGTTTCTCAAGCCCTACGGCATTTATCTGAGCTCGACCTGGGTCGTACTGTCGATCGCGGCGATGGGCCTCAACCTGACGCTCGGTTACGCCGGGCAGGTGTCGTTGGCGCAGGGCGCCTTTGTCGGCATCGGCGCCTATACGGCGGCGCTGATGATGCACGCCGGGGTTCCTTATCCGATCTGCTTCGTGAGCGCCGGATTGGTCTGTTTCGCCATCGGTTGGGTGCTCGGCTACCCGGCGCTACGCGTGCAGCATCATTATCTTGCCTTCGTCACACTTGCTTTCACAGCGCTGGTATTCCTGGTTTTTCGCAACGAAGAATGGCTGACGGGCGGCACCTATGGTTTGAGTGGCATTGCGCGTCCGTCGTTTTTCGGCTGGTCGACCAAGGGCGCGCTGAGCTTCTACTATTTCAGCTTCGGCATCATGGTGGTGTTGACGGCGGCGACGTGGTGGATGCTGCATTCGCCTTGGGGACGCGCCTTTGTCGCGCTGCGTGAAAATCCGATCCGCGCGTTATCGCTCGGTCTCGACACGCGCCGCTACACGCTGATGGCCTTCGCCATCGGGTCGAGCCTCGGCGGGCTGGCCGGCGCGGTCTTTGCGCCGCTGGTCCAATATATCGAACCGCTGTCCTTCGCGCTCGATCTGTCGCTCAATCTGTTGCTCATGGTCATCGTCGGCGGCAGCGGTTATTTCTTCGGACCGTTTGTCGGCGCGCTGATTGCCGTACTGCTGCCCGAGTGGCTGCGCTTCATTCAGGGATATTACCTCGTCTGCTACGCCATATTGGTCATGCTGATGATGGCGTTTTGCCCCTTCGGCATCGTTGGCCTGCTTGAGCGCGGTATCAAACTGGTGATCTTCAAGCGCAACCCGCCACAGTCGAAGCTGCAATCCGAGAGCGCGAACCCATGAGCTCCGTGCTCGAGGTAACCAATCTGCGCAAGCAGTTCGGCGGCATCATTGCGGTCGATGGCGTCTCTTTCGATGTGCGCGATGGTGAAATCCTCGGCATCATCGGGCCGAACGGCTCGGGAAAATCCACCTTGTTCAATTGCGTGCTTGGCCAATTGCGGCCGAGCGAAGGAGAAGTAAGGATCGACGGCCGGCAAACCACCGGATTTCGACCCTGTGATCTCAACCGCCTGGGCGTGAGCCGGACGTTCCAGTTGCTGCAGGTTTTCCCGCAACTTTCGGTGCGCGATAACCTCATTCTGGCGGGGCAGGAGCATCAGGGCACGATGTATTCGCGCCTGTTCGGCCGCTCCGATGCCGGGCTGACCGATGCGGCCGCCCAAATGATCGACTTTTTTCGCCTGTCGCATCTGGCGGACGAAATGGCTGGCTCGCTGAGTTACGGGCAGCAGAAATTACTCGATGCTGCCATGGCCTTCATGGCCGGCCCGCGGCTTGTGCTGCTCGATGAACCCGCCGGCGGCGTGAACCTGACCATGCTCGGACAATTGCGTGAGCGGTTGCAAACTTATCATGCCGAGCGCAAGGCCACGTTTGTGGTGATCGAACATCAGATGGAATTCGTCATGGCGCTATGCACGCGTGTGCTGGTGCTCGCCGAAGGCAAGCTGATCGCCGAGGGCACACCTCGCGACATCCGCAGTAACCCCGTCGTTATCGAAGCATATCTCGGGCATTGAGCGAATGAACGCGGCCGAACCAGCTTTGATCGTGGACGGCGTTTTCGCCGGCTACGGCAAGATGACCATTCTCAACGGCATCACGGCGAGAATTCGCCGCGGCACGATCACCACCGTGATCGGCCCAAACGGCGCCGGCAAATCGACGTTGTTCAAGACGATTTTCGGTCTGCTGCCGGTGCGCAGCGGTAGCATTACGCTCGGCGGGAAAAACATCACTAATTTTTCGCCGCGCGATATGCTCGATGCCGGTGCCGTCTATATCCCGCAGGGACGCAACATATTTCCGGAATTGAGTGTGCTGCACAACCTTGAGCTTGGTGGCGTCGCCTTGGCCGACCAATCGAGCCTGCCGGGGCGTATCGATAAAGTCATGCACCGTTTCCCCATGCTGCGGGAAAAGGTCACCGCGCAGGCCTCAACTCTTTCGGGCGGTCAGCAAAAGCTGCTCGAAGTCGCGCGCGGCATGCTGCTCGATCCCAAATTGGTGCTCATCGATGAGCCGTCCATCGGACTTTCCCCACTGCTCGTGCAGGAGGTTTTTGCGATCCTCAAAGGCCTGCGGGATTCCGGCGTCACCGTGCTCTTGATCGAGCAGAACGCCAAGCAGGCATTGCAGATTTCCGATTACGGCCTCGTTCTGGAACAGGGCCAAACTCGAATCGAGGATACCGCGCCGCGAATTCTTGCCGATACCCGAATCGCGCAATTGTTTCTCGGCGGCGGCCTAGCGCCGGTGGAGCCCGTGTCATGAGCAAGCGTAGGATGCTGCTTGGATTGATCGGCGCGAACATCATGGGATCGCTGTCGCCGCCGCTGTTCGCCGACGCCTTCGCGGCCGCCGGCATCGATGGCTTTTATCATCTGATCGATGTCGACCGCATGCGGGAGCGGCGCCTGCCGTATCTGCTCGATTCGATCAAAGCCGCGGGCTTTGCCGGCACAAACATCACCTATCCGTTCAAACAGGACATCATCCCGCTGCTCGATGCGATCGATCCGGAAGCCGCCCAGGTTGGCGCGGTCAATACGGTTGCGATCGCGGCGGACGGCCGTGCCACCGGCTACAATTTCGACCGGCGAGGCTGGCGCCGTAGCTTCGAGGAAAGCTTCGGCCGCGACAGCGCCCGTAACGCGACGGTGGTGCAGATTGGCGCCGGCGGCGCGGGGCGCGCCGTCGCCTTTGCCTTGATGGATCTGGACGTTCGAGTCCTCGTTCTGCACGACCTTGATGCCGCGCGTGCGAATGCGCTCAAGAGCGATCTAGCCAAACATTTCGATCCGTCGCGCTGTCGTATTGCCGGCGACGTTGAGCGCGAAATCGACGCGTCCGCGGGCGTCGTCAACGCGACGCAACTCGGCATGCGCGGCTTCCCTGGTAATCCTGTGCCGGTGGCGGCGCTCAAGAGCACACATTGGGCCGCCGACGTGATCTATACGCCGATCGAGACGGCATTCCTGCAGGCCGCCGCCGCCAAGGGCTGCCGCGTGTTGAACGGTGGGGGCATGTGCGTGCATCAAGCCGCCGAGGCGTTCCGCCTGTTTACAGGCGTTGAGGTCGGCATTGCGCGCCTGCATCGTACTTTCGCTGCGGCGCTTGCGGAGCGCGATGCGGCGACCCCGGCGATCTGACGTTCGCGATCGCAAACCGGAGGATAGGAGCCATGAAGACCTCGATCGCCACGGTTTGCCTCAGCGGTGGCTTGAGCGAGAAGCTGGAGGCCATCGCGGCGGCTGGATTCCGTGGCGTGGAAATCTTTGAAAGTGATCTCCTGTCGTATCACGGAACGCCGCCCGACATCGCCAGGGAAATGGCCGATCTCGGCCTCAAGGCCATCACGTTCCAACCGTTTCGAGATTTCGAGGGGATGCCGGAGCCGCAGCGCACGCGCACCTTCGACCGTGCCGAACGCAAATTCGACGTGATGCAGGAACTCGGCTGCGATCTGTTGATGGTATGCAGCAATGTGTCGCCGGAATCGCTCGGCGGCATCGACCGCGCCGCCGCCGACTTCAGGGCCCTCGGCGAGCGGGCAGCCAAACGTGGCCTGCGCGTCGGGTTCGAGGCGCTGGCCTGGGGCCGCCATATCAATGACTATCGCGACGCCTGGGAGGTGGTGCGCCGCGCCGACCATGCGGCCATCGGCCTTGTGCTCGATACCTTCCATACCTGCGCCCGCAAGACCGATCTTAAACCGATGCATGCGATCCCGAGCGACCGGATTTTCCTGGTGCAGCTTGCCGACGCGCCCTGGCTCGACATGGATGTGCTGTCCTGGAGCCGGCATTTCCGCTGCTTCCCCGGCCAGGGCGACATGCCGATTGTCGACTTCATGAAGGCCTTGCTGGTGACCGGCTACGATGGCGAGTTTTCACTGGAGATTTTCAACGATCAGTTTCGCGCCGGATCGCCGCGTTCGGTCGCGGTCGACGGTCAACGCTCGCTGATTTCCCTTATGGATCAATTGCGCGACGTCAGCGGCGCGGATTCGCTCGGTATTCCCGCTATGCCGCCACGTTCCAAATGCTTGGGTGTGGAGTTCATCGAATTCGCCGTCGACGACCGCACGGCCGATGAGCTGGGTAAATTCATCGCCGCGCTCGGATTTCACGAGACCGCGCGACACAAATCGAAGGCCGTGACGCGCTGGACTCAAGGCGCGATCAATCTGGTCATCAACAGGGAAAAGGAAGGCTTCGCCCATTCGCACTATATTACGCATGGGCCCTCCGTATGCGCGATCGGGCTGAAAGTGCAGGACGCTTCAGCGGCGCTTGACCGCGCGGAGAAGCTTTGCGACACGCCGTTTCGGCAAAAAGTCGGTCCCGGCGAACTGGAAATTCCGGCGGTGCGCGGTATGGGTGGCAGCCTTCTGTATTTTCTCGACTCGACCAGCAAACTGGCAAAAGTCTGGGACATTGAGTTTGAACCGGTCAAAGGCACGGGCGCGCCGGCCGGAATCGGCCTCACGACTGTCGATCATATTTCGCAATCGACGCATTACGAAGACATGTTGTCGTGGCTGTTATTCTACACGTCGCTGCTCGATGTCGTTAAGACGCCGCAGGTCGACATTAACGACCCCGGCGGCATTGTGCGCAGCCAAGTCATCGAAACGGCGGATGGCGCTTTGCGGATTGCGCTGAACGCGTCGCAAAGCCAACGCACGCAGTCGTCGCTCTTTCTGAACGAATATTTCGGCTCCGGCGTTCAGCACATCGCATTCGACACCGACGACATCGTGGCCACGGCAATGAAGCTGAAGGCAAGCGGTGTTGAGATCCTCGCCATTCCGGAAAATTACTATGACGACCTTGAGGCACGGGTCGATCTGCCCGCCGCCCGGCTGAAGGTTTTCAAGGACAATAACATTCTCTACGACAAGGACGCCGGCGGCGAATATCTCCAGATCTATACCCGGAGCTTCAAGGACTTGTTCTTTCTGGAGATCGTCGAGCGGCGCGGCTACAAAGGTTTCGGCGCCATCAACGCGCCGATCCGGCTGAACGCACAGTCGCGACTATCGGCGAAATCGGCGACTGGTATCTGATGGCGACGAAGCGCCTGCGCATCGCGGTTGCCGGTGCCGGCATGATCGGGCAGCGTCACATCCAACTCGTATCGCAGGGCGGCGGCTGTGAATTGTTGGCGATTGTCGATCCGGCGCCGTCCGCCCGCGTGATTGCCGACGGGCTGGGCGTGCCGCTGTTTGCTTCGCTGTCCGAATTGTTTGCGCGCGAAATACCCGATGGCGTCATCATTGCCACGCCCAACGGCATGCACGTGGAGCACGGCCTCGCCTGCGTTGCAGCCGGGGTCCCGGCGCTGATCGAAAAGCCGATCGCCGAATCGGTTGCGGCGGGCGAGCGGCTCTGTGCAGCCGCTGAAGATGCCAAAGTGACACTGCTCGTGGGCCATCACCGCCAGCACAGTCCGATCATGGAAAAGGCCGTTGAGATCGTGCGCAGTGGACGGCTCGGGCGCCTCGTTGCCGTGATCGGTACCGCGCTTTACTGCAAGCCCGACGGCTATTTCGCTGAAGCGCCCTGGCGCCGGCAATTGGGTGCCGGGCCTATCCTCGTCAATCTTATTCACGAGATCGGCAATTTACGCGCGCTGTGCGGCGAAATCGCCGCCGTCCAGGCGATCACGTCGAATGCCGTGCGCGGATTTGCGGTCGAAGACAGTGCCGCCATCAACCTGCATTTCGCGAACGGCGTATTGGGATCTTTCATGCTGTCCGATACGGCCGCGTCAGGACGGAGCTGGGAGCAGACCTCGCGCGAGGATAAAAACTTTCCCACCTATCCCGACGAAGACTGCTACGTCATCGCGGGCACCGACGCCTCGCTGGCGATTCCGACGATGCGGCTGAAGCGATTTGCCGGTTCCGATGAGCGCTCATGGTGGGTGCCGCTCCGCACCGAAACGATCGCGATCGAGCGCGCCGACCCGCTGCAACGCCAGTTGGAGAATTTCTGTGCTGCCATCCGCGGCGACGCCAAGCCGGTGGTCACGGGGCGCGACGGCTTGCAAAACTTGCGCGTCATCGAAGCACTGACCCAGGCGGCGCGTAGCGGGGCAACAGTCTCACTGGCGTAAATGTTGGAATGCGGTTTGGAAGCTGCCGGAGGCGTCGCGCGGCCGGAGCGGGGTTGTCGTCAAGCGATTTCAGTGGGTTGGCACTCACGATGACCCTATAGCCTGTGGTCACCGGACTGTCATATAAAGCTGTTCGTTTGTCCGCACGAGGAATGCCATGCAGATCGTAATCGACGACGCGGCGGGCGCCACGGCGCGGGTGGCGCTGATGGGAAAGCTCGACATCCAGGGCGCGGAGGTCATCGCGCTGCCTCTCGCAACCCTGTCGGGCGGCAAGAAAAATATTATCATCGACATGTCGGGCGTGAGTTTCATCGCCTCTATCGGCATCCGCCATCTGGTCTCCGCCGCCAAGGCGCTTGCGCGCCGGGGTGGCACCCTGATCCTGATTAGCCCGACCGACATTGTCGCCGGCATTCTCACGACCGCCGGCATCAACTCGATAATTCCGATGGTCGGCAGCGAAAGCGAAGCGCGTGCGCTCGTGGGCGGGGCGTGAGCCGCCTGCCGGCAAAGGCCCAGGAAGCCCTGTTCTCGACTACGATGATGTTCGAGCGCATCGTATGGCTCGCCGTCGCAGCGCGCTTACCGCGGAGCAGGCGGCCGCCCCGGCCGCAACCCAGGTTGAAGTGGCAGCATGAGTGACGTGAAGGTCAGGCTGCTGGTCGTAGATGATGTCGCGGAAAATCGCGATCTGCTGATCCGGCGGCTCAATCGGCTTGGCATCGATCAGGTCGATGAGGCGGCGAACGGCTTGGAAGCGCTCGCGGCCCTTGACGCCAAAACCTACGATTTGATGTTGCTCGACATTATGATGCCCGAGCTCGACGGGTTTGGCGTGCTCGCCGCGCTCAAGGAGCAGGGCCGCACCAACGACCTGCCGATCATCGTGATCTCGGCGATGAACGAAATCGAGGCCGTTGTGCGTTGTGTCGAGCTTGGTGCCGAGGATTTTCTGTTCAAGCCCTTCAACCCCACGCTGCTCCGCGCGCGGGTGCTTTCCTCGCTTGAGAAAAAGGCGCTGCGCGACCGCACTCGCGAGGAGCTCAAGCGCAAGCAGGCGGAGCTGAATGAGGCGCGCACGCTCCAGCTCGCGCTGACCCCGCAGCCGTTCAGGGCATTGCTGCGCAGTCATCCGGTCTCCATCGACGTTGTGATGGAACCGGCCAAGGAGGTCGGCGGCGACCTGGTCGATTACTTTCAGGTTGGCGACGATTTACTGGTGCTGCTGCTCGGCGACGTCTCCGATAAGGGCGCCGGCGCCGCCTTGATGATGGCGCGCACCCATTCCGTGTTTCGCGCCCTCGCTGGCCGGCCCGATGCCGCAGCGCTGTTCGCAGACCCGGCCAAGGCGATGAATCTCGTCAATGCGACGCTCAGCGTGGCCAATTCGACCTGCATGTTCGTAACGCTCTTGCTGGCGAGCTTCGACATTGCCACGCGCCGGCTGACCTTCGTTCGTGCCGGGCATATTCCGCCGTTTCACCGCAATGGCGCGAGTGCGGGGGCTCGGCTTTCCGGTTCGGGCGGGCCGCCGCTAGGATTGGTGGAAGATTTCGACTATCAGCAGGATTCGGTTGTGCTTACGGAAAACGATCGCGTGCTGATTGTCACCGATGGGTTCACCGAGGCAAACGCACCGAGCGGCGCCATGTATGGTGAGGAACGCATCGACGCGTTCATGGCAACTCTGGAAAATCATGCCATGCAGCCGTTGCAGCGGCTGGTCAAGGATGTGCGCAGCTTCGAGGCTGGACGCCCGGCGTCCGACGATATGGCGGCCATTTTGCTCTCTCTCGGCAACGCGGCTGAACCATGACCGCCGCATTTGAAGTCAGTATAAAGCCGGGCTCGGCCGAGATTTCCAACTTGACGGAAACGGCCATGGCGTTTTTGCAGGGTGGGGGAGTCGATAGCCGGACGACCCATCACGTCGCGCTTGCGCTGGAGGAAATGCTGACGAATTTGGCAACCCACGGAAATGCTGCCGATTCGCCGGCAACGATCCGTCTCGCGATTGATCCCCACAAGGTGAACGTCGAAATTATCGATTGCGGCGAATATTTCGACCCGCGTGAAACGCCGGATCCCGACATCGCGAAAGATGTCGCGGATCGCGAGGTCGGGGGACTTGGACTTTATCTCGTCCGGAAAATCGCCGTTGATATCGCCTACGCCCGACGCGACGGAAGAAATGTTACGACTTTCGCGCTTGCTCGCAGTACAATATGATCATCGGAGGTCGGGGGACGTGATGGAAATTAGCGACGAGTTTACGGGTGACATATGCGTCGTTAGCGCGCGTGGCCGACTCGACGGAAATTCGAGCGAGCAGTTTGGGGGGCGGCTTCAAGCGTTGATCGCCCCCGACCGCTCAAAGCTGCTGGTCGATTTTTCCGGAATCAATTTCGTCACCAGCGCGGGCTTGCGCGCGGTAATCTTGGTGCTGAAAAAAGTGAAGGCCGCGAACGGTGTTTTTGCGCTTTGCGCGGTTCAGGCGCCGGTGCGCGAGGTTCTCGAAATCACGGGTTTCACCTCGATGTTGCAGATCTACCCAGACCGCGCCGGCGCGATTTCAGCTTTGTCGTAAAATGGCTGATGTCGCTGGACAGGGACTCAAACCATTGACAAGGAAAGACAGGACACCATCTGAAACCTCGCGTGAACAGGCCTTGTTGCGCGCGACGCTCGAGAACATGGCGCAGGGTGTCGCCATGTACGACGCCGACCATAAGCTTGTCACCTGGAACAATCTTTTCCGCGAATATCTCGACATGCCGGAGGAATTCCTCGGCACCGACCGCACATTCTCCGACTACATTCGCTACATTGGTGAGCGCGGTGAATTTGGCGAAGACGCGGACATCGAGGCCGAGTTGTCGAAGCGGCTTGCGCGTCTGAGTACGTCCCACTCGTTGGAGCGCGTTCGACCGGATGGCATGGTGCTGGAAGTGCGCCGCGATCCCGTGCCCGGCGGCGGATTCATCGCGATCTATACGGACATTACCGAGCGTAAGAATGCGGAAAAGCAGTTGCAAGAGGATGAGCAACGGTTCCGCGCCATCGACAGCGCGGCCCCGGTCGGCTTGGTGATCGTCGATGCCGGCAGCCGCGTCCTGCTGCATTTCAATCCGTTCTTTTGCGAACTGATCGACCGGCCGGCGGACGAGATTCGCGACAAGCCAATCGACGCCGCGATCGGCGACCCGATCCTCGCGCGCGATCTGGTTGAATTTCTCAAGTCCAGTTCAAACGAGCGCCGTGAATTCAGCTTTACGCGGCCGAACGGCAAGGCTGCGCATTTCATGATATCGCGCGGAAGCCTGGAGTTCAGGGGCGGCCAAGCAATCATCGCGACATTTGTCGACATCACCGACCGGGTCAACGCCGAAGTCGAGCTGCGGCATGCCAAGGAAGCGGCCGAATCGGCGAGCAAGGTCAAGTCGGCGTTTCTGGCCAACATGAGCCATGAATTGCGAACTCCGCTCAACGCCATCATCGGCTACAGCGAAATCCTCGTTGAGGACGCGACAGACCGTGGCGACGAGGCGAGCATCGGCGATCTGCAAAAAATACAGGGTGCCGGTAAGCACCTGCTTAGCTTGATCAACGACATCCTCGATCTGTCGAAGATCGAGGCCGGGCGCATGGACGTTTATCTTGAGCAGGTGTTTTTGTCGCGCTTGGTGGACGAAGTCAAAACCATCGTCGAGCCGATGGTGATGAAGAATGGCAACCGGCTGGTGATCGAATGCCCGCAAAACATCGGTTCGCTGCGGACTGACTTGACCAAGCTCAAGCAGAGCTTGATCAACATCTTGAGCAACGCGGCCAAGTTCACCAAACAGGGCGACGTCATCTTGAAGATATCGCGGATGGCTGGCGCGGACGGCGTTTCGCGCGTGACCTTTTCCGTGTCTGACAGCGGCATCGGAATGAATGAAGAGCAGCTCGGCCGGCTGTTTCAGGCCTTTACCCAGGCCGATTCATCAACCACGCGCAATTTCGGCGGCACCGGGCTCGGTCTCACCATCACCAGGCATTTCTGCACCATGCTGGGCGGTTCGATCGACGTCGCCAGCAAGCCGGGCAAAGGCTCCACCTTTACCATCGTGCTGCCCGATCAGACCTTGAAGCAGGCGGCGGCAGCCGGCGCCATGCGCGCCGCAAAGGGCGTATTGGGGAATGTCGTGGCATCGCCCTCGGCGGTCAACGTGCTTGTGGTTGACGACGATCCGGCGGTTCACGATGTGCTGTCGATGACGCTCGACAAGGAGGGCTACAACCTGATCCATGCAAAGGATGGTATCGAAGCGCTTGAGATCATGCGCAAGACCCGCCCGGACGTGGTGACGCTCGACGTGATGATGCCGCAGATGGATGGCTGGTCGGTCCTTGGCATCATGAAATCGGACCCGGATCTGGAAGATATCCCGGTCATCATGTTAACCATCGTCGACGACCGCAATCTTGGGTTTTCCCTTGGTGCCTCGGAGTTCATGACCAAGCCGGTCGATCGCGCCAAGTTGGTCGCGTTGCTCCGCAAATTCGCGCCGACCGTTCATGACGGACTGGTGCTCATCGTTGATGATGATCGCGACACCAGGCAGGTCATCAAGAGCACCGTGGAAGGCGAGGGCCTTCGCACGGCTGAAGCCGCCAACGGACGAATTGCCCTCGACTGGCTCGAGAGCAATCCGCGGCCGGGCCTCGTTCTGCTCGATATCATGATGCCGGAGATGGATGGCTTCGAATTCCTCGAACGCATCCGCGAGCGGGACGAATTTGCTCAGTTGCCGATCGTCGTGCTCACCGCCAAGGAGTTGACCGAGAATGAGCGCCGTTTTCTGGCGGAGCGGACGATTCTGGTCTTGAGCAAGAGCGCCCAACCGATCGGCACGCTGGGCGCGGCACTGGCCGCCATCGCCAACCGCGATGGTCACCGCACAGCGAGGCCACGGTGAAAATTCTGCTTGTCGAGGACAACGACATGAATCGTGACATGTTGTCCCGACGTCTGTCACGCAACGGCTATGAAATCATCATGGCGGTGAATGGGCAGCAGGGCGTCGAAATGGCCGTTGCCGAAAAGCCGGACCTGATACTGATGGATATGAGCTTGCCGGTCATGGATGGTTGGGAGGCCACGCGGCAGGTAAAGGCCGATCCCGCGACGCGCGGCATCCCCGTGATCGCGCTCACCGCCCACGCCATGGTTCAGGATCGGGAAAAGGCCATGGCCGCAGGCTGCGACGAGTTCGATACCAAGCCGGTCGAACTGCCGCGTCTGCTGGAAAAGATCAAGCTGCTGCT
>DATATS010000027.1:0-9103 GCA_036268675.1 Pseudolabrys sp. | reverse complement strand
GACGCGGCTGGCGCGCATTTTGAAAACGGGCGGCGAATTGCGCTTCGCCACGGATATTCCCGATTATGCGGCTTATGTGCTGGCGCGCGTGCTGCGCTCGAAGGATTTCGTGTGGACCGCCGAACGCGCCGACGACTGGCGTAACCCCTGGCCGGATTTTCATCAGACGCGCTACGAGGCCAAGGCCAAGCGCGAGGGCCGCCAGCCGGCTTATTTTATTTTCCGACGTATCTAACGCGGTGTCCCGGGCGCGGCGCAGCGCGAAGCGGTGCGCTGCAGACCCGGGACCGTTGAGAATTCAGTGCTTGGGAAGGCCCCGGATCAGCGTCGCAACACTTTGCTACGCTCCGCGCTGCGCCACGTCCGGGGCATGCAGGAGTTACTCGCCGGTGCCCTGCCGCACTTGCCAGAAGCGCACCACGCGCTGGGCGGTGGCAGCGGTCAGCCGCTCGAAATTCTCGGATGCAGCCTCGAGCGTCTGGCTGGTGGCCTTCGTGCCCGGGCGCGCGCCGATGATGACACGCACCGTCGGCCAGCCGAAGCCGGCCGCGCGCGCCAGGATCAAGACGGGATCGGCGCGTTCGCCGCTCATCAAGCGGTCGACGACCTCGACCGGCACCGCGCACAACGTCGCCAAGGCGGCGATGGTTTCCTCGTATTTTCCAGCTTTTGCAAATTCGGCGATATCGGCTTCGGTGAGCTTGCGCTCCTTGTGCAGCGCGCGCACGGCGGCGAGCGCCGCGGTGTAGTTGCGCGGAGCAGCCTTGGCCGCGACCTCGTCGGTAACTTTCGCCAGCACGCGGCGGATCTCGGTTTGCGTCTCGGGCTTGGCTTGCGCCAGCAGACGCTTCTGCACGACATCGCTCGCCTGCATCAGCAACTGGCGAAACAGCCGCGGCGGGATGTCGGTGCGCAGCCCGACTTTTTCCGCGAGCACGCCATCCTGCTCGGCGCGCTGCACCAGCGTGGTGAAGGCGCCCTCCGACAGCTTGGCGTCATTATTGGTGGCGATCGAGCGCGCCACCTCGCGATCGCCACGCGCGACCAAAATGTCCGACAGGGCTTCGTTCAGGCCCATCCGGTTTGACAGCGCCAGCAGATGCGCCTGGCTCTTGGTTTCGGCGATAAATTTGAGATCGGGGTCGTCGAGTCTTGCTTTTTGCAGTATCGGGCCGGCGACGGCGATATCGTCGTTCCTGGCGAGCGTGCGCACCACGTCCTGCGGCGCATTCGCCACCGGCGCAAGCTTGCGCGCAAGTTCCGCAAGCGCCTTGGCTTCGATCTCCTCGATCAGGCAGCCGATGACGTCGTCAAACAGCGCGACGTGCCCGTCGTTGAAGCCGGGAGCGCCGTCGAGAAACAGCGTCGTGATGCGCCGCAGCGTTTCGGCGCGTTTTTCCGCCGAGCCGTGCTGGACGACATCTTCCAGTTCAGGAAGCAAAGAGGCGGGAACAGCCATCGCAAAACCTGCAGAAATTGCCTGTAGAACTCGCGGAACGCCGCGGCTTTACGCAAATTTAAGGGCAGATTCTGAAGGAAGGGTTAGCCGGTAAAATCCCCGTAACCCTTGCACGAAGCCGGGAAATTGCTATATTTCCATCAGTTAAGACACCCTCATAACCAAAACGGGTTTTGAGAGTGGGTCCCCCGGGGCCCGCTCTTTTTTGTTAGCAAATGGCCCAAAGCCAAGACCACGACGCCGATGCGGCCGTAATGGCCGCGCCAAACGAGAACGAACCGCGGCTGATCGCCGAGCCGGGCCTGTCGGCGCGTGTGGCGGCGGTGGCCGAACCGGTCATCGAGGCGCTCGGCTACCGGCTGGTCCGCGTCAAGGTTTCGCCGGCCGACGGCTGCACCGTGCAGATCATGGCCGAGCGGCCGGACGGCGGCATGATGGTGGAGGACTGCGAGACCGTGTCGCGCGCGCTCTCGCCGGTGCTCGACATGGCCGATCCGGTGGATCGCGCCTACCGGCTGGAAATATCCTCGCCCGGGCTGGACCGGCCGCTGGTGCGCAAATCCGATTTCGACCGCTACGCCGGCAACCTGGCTAAGATCGAAATGGAAATTCCGATTGAAGGCCGCAAGCGCTTCCGAGGGCTTCTGCTCGGCACCGCAGGCGAAACCGCGCGGCTGCGCCGCGACGACACGGAAGCAGGCGAAGCCGCGGAGATTTTGCTTCCGATGAACGAAATGAGCGACGCCAAGCTTGTGCTCACCGACGAACTGGTGGCGCAGGCTTTGCGGCGTGAAAAGGCCGCCAAGCGCGAAGCAAAAGCGGCAAAACGCGAACAACGACGGAAAAAGACCGCCTGAACCGCGGTCGCCTGTAGAGAAAGGGAGACTGAGCTATGGCTGTCAGCGCCAACCGGCTCGAACTGCTGCAAATCGCCGACGCAGTGGCCCGCGAAAAGTCGATCGACCGCAGCATCGTCATTGCCGCGATGGAGGATGCCATCGCGAAAGCTGCGCGCTCGCGCTACGGCGCCGAGACCGACGTGAAGGCCGAGATAGAGCCCAAGACCGGCGATCTGCGTCTCTCGCGCCACATGCTGGTGACAGAGGCGGTGGAAAATCCCTCCAACCAGATCACGCTCGAGGACGCGCGCAAGCGCCACCCGGCAGCCCAGGTCGGCGACACGATTGCCGATCCGCTGCCGCCGCTCGAATACGGCCGCATCGCTGCCCAGTCGGCCAAGCAGGTGATCGTGCAGAAGGTGCGCGAGGCCGAGCGCGACCGGCAATATGCCGAGTACAAGGATCGCATCGGCGAGATCGTCAACGGCGTGGTCAAGCGCGTCGAATACGGCAACGTGGTGGTCGATCTCGGCCGCGGCGAGGCGATCGTGCGGCGGGACGAAATGCTGCCGCGCGAGGTGTTCCGCAACGGGGACCGCATCCGGGCCTATATCTACGACGTGCGCCGCGAACCGCGTGGGCCGCAGATTTTCCTCTCGCGCACGCATCCGCAATTCACCGCCAAACTCTTTGCCCAAGAGGTTCCCGAAATCTATGACGGCATTGTCGAAGTGAAGGCGGTTGCCCGCGACCCCGGCTCGCGCGCCAAGATCGCGGTGATCTCGCGCGATTCGTCCGTGGACCCGGTCGGCGCCTGCGTCGGCATGCGCGGCTCGCGCGTGCAGGCCGTCGTGAACGAATTGCAGGGCGAGAAAATCGACATCATTCCCTGGTCGCCCGACATCGCCACCTTCGTGGTCAACGCGCTGGCGCCGGCGGAAGTCGCCAAGGTGGTGCTCGACGAAGACAAGGAGCGCATCGAGGTGGTGGTGCCCGATCAGCAATTGTCGTTGGCGATCGGCCGGCGCGGGCAGAACGTGCGGCTTGCCTCCCAGCTCACCGGCTGGGACATCGACATCCTGACGGAGCAGGAAGAGTCCGAGCGCCGTCACGCCGAATTCGAGAATCGCACCAAGATTTTCGTCGACGCGCTTAATCTCGACGAAGTGGTCGGACAGTTGCTCGCCTCCGAGGGCTTCGGCTCGATCGAGGAACTGGCGATGGTGGACGAAAAGGAAATCGCCGGCATCGAAGGTTTCGACGAGGACACCGCACGCGAATTGCAGGAGCGCGCCAAGGAATATCTCGCCAAGCAGGAAGCCGAGCTCGACGCCAAGCGCATCGAACTGGGCGTCGAGGACGCGCTCACGGAGGTGCCTGGCGTCACCACGCAGATGCTGGTCGCCTTCGGCGAGAACGGCGTGAAGTCCGTCGAGGATCTCGCCGGCTGCGCAACCGACGATCTCACCGGCTGGACCGAGCGCAAGGACGGCGAGAGCAAACACGAACCGGGCTATCTCGACGGCCTCGGCGTGTCGCGCGAGGAAGCCGAAGCGCTGATCATGCAGGCGCGGCTCAAGGTCGGCTGGGTGACGGAGGCAGAGCTTGCGCCACCGCCGGCCGAACCGGTCGCCGCCGAAGCGCCGGTCGCTGAAGCCTGAAGGACGATTCGAAAACGCTCATGCTGGCGCTGGCACAAATCGACGAGCACGACCTTGACCGCGGCGCGGCCAATCCGGGGAGCGAGCGCCATTGCGCGCTCACCCGGCAGCTCAAGCCGGTCGCCGAGTTGATCCGTTTCGTGGTCGGCCCGGCGGGCGAGGTGGTGCCCGACGTCAAACGGAAATTGCCCGGGCGAGGCCTCTGGATCACCGGAACGCGCGAGGCGCTTGCGGAAGCCGTCAAGCGCAACGTGTTCGCGCGCGGCTTTCGGCGCGAGGTACGGCTCGACGCCGATCTCGCGGGCGACTGCGAACGCCTGCTGGAGCGCTCAGCATTCGATGCGTTGGCGATCGCCGCAAAAGCTGGCCGGCTGGCTTTCGGCTTTGCCAAGACCGAGGCGGCCATCGATGCGGGCGGCATCGTGGCGCTCGTCCATGCGAGCGACGCGGGCGCCGACGGACGGCGCAAGCTCGATGCGGCCTTGCAGCGCAACAGGGCCGAAAAATCGGGTGAAATCGCCATCGTCGACCTCTTTAGTGGGGCCCAATTGGATTTGGCATTGAGCCGCCCAAATGTGGTACATGCAGCGCTGCTTGCCGGGCCCGGGAGCGAGACCTTTCTCGCTCGCGTCGCGCGTTTGACGCGCTTTCGGGCCGGAAATTCGACCCCTGAGGCTTGCGGCAATGCGCCGATGGAAGGCGCACGAGGACAGAATACGGAATGAGTGAAACGAAGACCCCTGGCGACAAGAAACTGAGCGTTTCGAGCGGCAAGCTGACGCTCAAGCCGCGCACGGAAACCGGCGTGGTGCGCCAGAGCTTCAGCCATGGCCGCAGCAAGCAGGTCGTGGTCGAGAAGGTCAAACGCCGCACGCTGGGCGGAGCACCCGAGCCGAGGCCCGAGCCCGTTCCGGAACCAGCCAGGAAAAAGCCGGCCGAAGCCAAAGCGGCTGCGGCGCCAGTCGCCACGCCGGCCGAAGCGCCGAAGACGTCCGGCGTCGTGCTGCGTACTTTGACCGAAGAAGAGCGCGCCGCGCGCGCGCATGCGCTCGCCGATTCGCGCTTGCGCGAGGCCGAGGAGCGCAAGATTGCCGAGGAAGCCGCCCAGATCCGGCAAAGCCGCGAAGGCATCGAGCGCACCGAACGGGAAGCTGCCGAAGCGCGCAAGCGCGAGGAAGAGGACCGCCACAAGCTCGAAGAAGACGCCAAGCGCAAAGCCGGCGAGGTCGCCAAGAAGCGTTTCGGCGGCGATGAGGATACCAAGAAGTCAGGTCCAGGCCGTCTGGTGCCCGAGACCGACGAAGACGAAGCCCCGCGCCCGCGCCGTCCCGGCAGCGCCGCGCGTCCGGCCACCGCACGTCCCGCCGCGCCGCGCGCCGCGCCCCCGAAAGAACGCGGCCGCCTGACGCTGGTCACCGCGCTGCGCGCCGACGAAGTGCGCGAGCGTTCCGTCGCTTCATTCCGCCGCCGCACGCAGCGGCTCAAGGGCCACGCCTCGAACGAGCCGAAGGAAAAGCTCGTGCGCGAAGTCACCATCCCCGAGGCGATCACCGTGTCCGATCTCGCCAACCGCATGTCGGAACGTGCGGTCGACGTGATCCGCCTGCTGATGCAGCAGGGGCAGATGCTGCAAATCAATGACGTGATCGACGCCGACACCGCCCAGCTCATCGCCGAGGAAATGGGCCATAGCGTGCGCCGCGTGGCGGAAGCCGACGTGGAAGAAGGCCTGTTCGACACCGCCGACGATCCGGCGCAAGTCGAGCCGCGCGCGCCGGTGGTCACCGTTATGGGCCATGTCGACCACGGCAAGACCTCGCTGCTCGACGCGATCCGCTCGGCCAAAGTGGCGGAAGGCGAAGCCGGCGGCATTACCCAGCATATCGGCGCCCACCAGGTCACGGCTCCCTCCGGCGCCAGGATCACCTTCATCGACACGCCCGGCCACGCAGCCTTTACGGCGATGCGCGCACGCGGCGCCAAGGTCACCGACATTGTCGTGCTGGTGGTCGCTGCCGACGACGGCGTGATGCCGCAGACGATCGAAGCGATCAACCACGCCAAGGCGGCGAAGGTTCCGATCATCGTCGCCATCAACAAGATCGACAAACCCGACGCCAAGCCGGAACGCGTGCGCACAGATCTGTTGCAGCATGAGATTCAGGTCGAATCGATGGGCGGCGAAGTGGTGGACGTCGAAGTGTCCGCCACCAAGAAGCAGAACATCGACAAGCTGCTTGAAATGATCGGGCTGCAGGCGGAGATTCTCGATCTGAAAGCCAATCCGGATCGTCCGGCCGAAGGCACCGTCATCGAAGCCAAACTCGACCGCGGTCGCGGGCCGGTAGCGACCGTTCTCATCCAGCGTGGCACGCTGCGCGTGGGCGATCTCGTGGTCGCCGGCGCCGAATCCGGCCGCGTACGCGCGCTGGTCTCCGATACCGGCGAACCGATCGACCACGCCGGCCCCTCGACCCCGGTCGAAGTGCTCGGCTTCTCGGGCACGCCCGACGCCGGCGACCGCCTCGCGGTGGTCGAGAACGAAGCGCGCGCGCGCGAGGTGACCGATTATCGCGGCCGTCAGAAGCGCGAGAAGACTGCGGCGCGCGCCACCGGCATGCGCGGCTCGCTTGAGCAGATGATGGCGCAGGCCAAGACCTCGGGCCGCAAGGAATTCCCGTTGGTAATCAAGGCCGACGTGCAGGGTTCGCTCGAAGCCATCATCGGCGCGCTCGACAAGCTGGGCACCGACGAGGTGGCGGCGCGCGTGCTCCATGACGGTGTCGGCGGCATTTCCGAATCCGACGTGACGCTGGCCGAAGCATCCGGCGTGCCGATCATTGCCTTCAACGTGCGCGCCAACAAGGAAGCGCGCGGAGCGGCCGAACGCGCCGGCATCGAGATCCGCTACTACAACATCATCTACGATCTCGTCGATGACGTGAAAAAGGCAATGTCGGGCCTGCTGGCGCCGACGCTACGCGAGACCATGCTGGGCAACGCGCAGATCCTGGAGATTTTCAAGGTCTCCAAGGTCGGCAGCATCGCCGGCTGCCGCGTCACCGACGGCACGGTCGAGCGTGGCGCCAATGTGCGGCTGATCCGCGACAATGTCGTCGTGCACGAGGGCAAGCTCTCGCAGCTCAAGCGTTTCAAGGACGACGTGCGCGAGGTTGCCGCCGGCCAGGAATGCGGCATGGCCTTCGAGAACTACCAGGACATGCGGCAAGGCGACGTGATCGAATGCTACCGGGTGGAGACGATTCAACGCAGCCTTTAAGTCCAACTCTTAAGATTGCGCAGAACGCCCGCCTATAACCAAAGTCGTCATACCCCGCGCAAGCGGGGTATCCAGCTCTTCTCTCGGAAGGGCTGGATCGTCCGCTCTCGCGGACGATGACCGGAGAGACAAGTGGCACGAAATAAGAAAACCAACCGCGAATCGCCGATCGCCTCGCAACGTCAGTTGCGGGTCGGCGAACTGGTGCGTCACGCCATGGCCGAGATGCTTACGCGCGGCGACGTGCATGACCCTGTGATCGAAGGCCATCTCATTACCGTGCCGGAGGTGCGCATGACGGCCGACCTGCGGCTTGCCACCATTTATGTCATGCCGCTCGGCGGGCGAGATGCCGAAGCGGTGGTCGCCGCCCTCGATCGCAACAAGAAGTTCCTGCGTACGGAAATCGCCCACCGCGTCAATTTGAAGTTCGCCCCCGATATCCGCTTCCGCGTGGACGAGCGTTTCGCCGAAGCTGACCGCATCGACAAGTTGCTGCGTTCGCCGGCGGTCAAGCGCGATCTGGAAGACGAGGGCGACGATGAGTGACGACGTGCGAGATATCGAGACGGCGCATGTCGCTCCGCCACGCGAGCGGAAGAAGCAATTCCGCCGCGACAAGCGAGACGTCCACGGCTGGGTCGTGCTCGACAAGCCGGTCGGCATGACCTCCACGCAAGCCGTGAGTATCGTGAAGCGCCTGTTCAGCGCCAAACGCTGCGGTCACGCCGGCACGCTCGACCCGCTCGCCTCGGGCTGTCTGCCGATTGCACTGGGAGAGGCCACCAAGACCGTCCCCTTCGTGATGGACGGCCGCAAGCTCTATCGCTTTACGGTGGCCTGGGGCGAAGAGCGCGACACCGACGACGCCGAAGGCCGCGCGACCGAGCGCAGCGACCGGCGTCCCGCGGAAGCAGAAATCCGCGCCGCGCTGCCCGCTTTTACCGGGACAATCCAGCAGGTGCCGCCGCGCTATTCCGCCATCAAGATCGCCGGCGAGCGCGCCTACGACCTCGCCCGCGACGGCGAAATCGTCGAACTGGCAGCCCGCCCGGTCGATATCGCCCGCCTGGAACTCACGGCCATCCCCGGCCCCGACCATGCCGTGCTGGAGGCCGAATGTGGCAAAGGCACCTATGTGCGCTCGATTGCCCGCGACCTTGGCCGCGGTTTGGGCTGTTTTGGCCATGTCAGCGCGCTTCGCCGGGTGGCGGTCGGCCCCTTCAGCGAAGAAACCATGATTTTGCTGGAACAATTGGAGGCCATGTGCCATAGAGCCGCGGCCGGCGAGGCTAGCCTCGCCGACGCTCTCCTGCCTGTCGAGACCGCGCTGGACGACATCCCGGCGCTGGCTGTTGGCGGTGCAGATGCGGCAAGGCTCGCAAGAGGCCAAGCCGTTTTGTTGCGCGGACGGGACGCTCCCAATTTCCGCGGCACGGTTTACGTCACGGCGTCGGGCCAGCTTTTGGCGCTCGCCGAAGTGGATCGTGGCGAAATCGTCCCCAAGCGCGTGTTTAACCTCGCCGGGCTGATGGGCAGCGCCGGCGCAAAGAAAGGATGACCGATGTCGGTAACGACCGGCCGCAAGGCCGAAGTAATCAATTCGTTCGCCAAGAAGCCGGGCGACACCGGATCGCCGGAAGTGCAAGTGGCGATCCTGTCCGAGCGGATCAACAATCTCACCGAGCATTTCAAGTCCCACGTCAAGGACAACCATTCCCGTCGTGGACTGCTCAAGATGGTGAGCCATCGCCGCACCTTGCTCGATTACCTGCGGCGCACCAACGAGGCGAGCTACAAGACGTTGATCGAGAAGCTCGGCATCCGTCGTTAAAATCGTTTCCGCGTGCGGCGCGCAGCGCTC
>DATATS010000026.1:0-16245 GCA_036268675.1 Pseudolabrys sp. | reverse complement strand
GACTTTGGCAAATTCGACGGCAGCGCCGCCCGATGTCTTCAATTTTTCGATCGCGGCCGGATTGACGTCCACGCCCTCGACCTGGTGGCCGGCCTTGATCAGGTTCTGCGCCATCGGCAGACCCATATTGCCGAGCCCGATAAATCCTATGCGCGCCATTGAGAGCCTCCCGGGTTTCGACTTCTGGTCATGGCGCGTGTTCCTGCGCCGATTTCAAGGCCAGCCACAAATAGATCGCGAGCAAGGCCGCCTCCGACAGGCCGACCAACATGCCGTTGCCATAGACCTGCGGGAAAAACACTTCGACCGCCAGCATCGAGGCCACTGCTGTAAGCCAGATCACCGCGCCCCAGGCCGCCGCCAGCCACAGGCCGACCGCGGCCACCAGATCGATCACCGCGAAGAATACCGTCGCCGCCTGCCAGGCGATGGACTGGAATTCGAAACCCTCGTTGGGCCCGACACCGATGCCGCAGACGCGCGACCAGTGATAGAGGCCCTGGAGCATCGACACCGCGGCCATGACGCGCAGGAACAAGACCAGCCACCAGGTCCAGCGCCCGAGTCCGGGTTCGCCCGCTTGCTCGTGCACCGGTTCGAGGCTCCGCGCGGTCTCGTCCGCATAAGGCTCGCTCACGGCAGCACCAGTTCGCCGCCATCAAGCGGCGCGAAATGCCGTTCGACCTCCGCGGCGTTCACGCCCGAAAGTGTCTCCGGCCGCCAGCGCGGCTTGTTGTCCTTGTCGACGATCACGGCGCGTACGCCCTCATAGAAATCATGGCCCCCGACCACGCGCGAGACTATGCGGAATTCCGCGCGCATGCACGTCTCGAAATCCGAGTCGGCCCCGCGCCGCGCCTGCATGAGCGCGATCTTCAGGCTGAGCGGCGATTTTGCCAGCATCGTGGCCGACGTTTTTGCGGCCCATTCGGCATCGACGCTTCCCGATGTGGCTTCGCGATCGAGCGCGTTCAAAATGTTCTCAACGCTGTCGCCCGCGAACAGCCGGTCGATGGCCGCGCGGCGCGCCATGATCGTCCCCGCGCCCGCGGGTTCGGCGAATGCCGCCAACACCGCGTCAACCGACGCCGTGCCGGACAATCCTTCGAGCAGCGCGTCGAAACGCGCCGACGGAATACGATGTGTGGCAAGACCCGCACCGCAGCCGTCGGCTGCGTTGAAGCGCTCGCCCGTAAGCGCGCAGTAAGTGCCGAGTTCTCCCGGCAGGCGCGGCAGGAACCAGGTGGCGCCGACATCGGGGAAAAAGCCGATGCCGACTTCCGGCATGGCAAATTGAAAGCGGTCGCCGGCTACGCGATGCGACCCATGCAGCGAGACGCCGGCCCCACCGCCCATGACGATGCCGTCGATCAGCGCGACATAAGGCTTGCGGTAGTTCTTGATCGCCACATTGAGCGGATATTCGTCGCGCCAGAATTGCAGCATCTCGTCGCGCTTGCCGGCCTTGCCCAGATCGTAAAGCGCGCGGATGTCGCCGCCGGCGGAAAAAGCGCGCTCGCCGGCCGCCCGGATGAGGACACGCGTGATTGCCGGATCGCCCGCCCATTCGTCGAGCTGCGCACGTAAGCCGAGCACCATGGCGTGGGTGACGGCGTTGAGCGCGGCCGACCGGTTGAGCGTGACGAGGCCGGCAGCGCCACGGCGTTCGAAGAGGATTTCCGCGTCGGCCATGAGCGCGTTCAATTCCCCAGCATCTGCCGGCTGATAATTAGCCGCATGATCTCGTTGGTGCCTTCGAGAATTTGGTGCACGCGTACGTCGCGCAGCACGCGCTCGATCGGATGGTCGCGCAGATAGCCGTAACCGCCGTGTAGTTGCAGGCAGCCGTTGACCACATCGAAGCCGGCGTCGGTCGCGAGGCGCTTCGCCTGCGCCGCGAGCCGCGTTGCCGCGGGCTCGCCCTCGCCGACCGCGACCGCCGCGCGATGCAGCAGGAGCCGCGCGGCCTCGATCTCGGTCGCATAATCGGCGATCCTGAACTGCAGCGCCTGAAAGTCCGCAAGGCGCGAGCCGAACTGCTTGCGCTCCTTCATATAATCCACTGTGCGGTCGAGACAGAATTGCGCGCCGCCGATGGAACAGGCGCCGATATTGATCCGACCGCCATCGAGCCCCGCCATGGCGATCTTGAAGCCCTGGCCTTCCTTGCCGATCAGGTTCGCGACAGGCACCCGGCAATTCTCGAACATCACCATCGCGGTCGGCTGCGATTTCCAGCCGAGCTTCTTTTCCCGCGCACCGTAAGAAAGACCGCTCGTTCCCTTCTCGACCACGATGCAGGAAATGCCGCGCGGGCTCGCGTCGCCGGTGCGCACCATCACGACATAGACGTCGGAGACACCGCCGCCTGAAATAAACGCCTTGGTGCCGTCGAGCACGTAATGCTCGCCGTCGCGGCGCGCCTTGGTGGTGAGCGCTGCGGCATCAGAACCCGAGCCGGACTCGGTCAGGCAATAGCTGGCAAAATGCTCCATCGAACACAGCCTGGGCAGGAATTTCTTGCGCGCCTCCGCGCTGCCGAAGCGATCGATCATCCAGGCCGCCATGTTGTGGATCGAGATGTAAGCGGCGGTCGAGGTGCAGCCTTGCGCCAGCTCCTCAAAAATGAGGGCGGCGTCGAGACGCGTCAACGCCGAACCGCCGACGTCGTCTTTCACATAAATGCCGCCGAAGCCGAGCGCGGCCGCCTTGCGCAAGGCCTCGACCGGGAAGGTTTCATGCTCGTCCCAGCCGCGCGCATGCGGCATCATCTCGTCGCGGGCAAATTGCCGTGCGGTCGACTGGAATGCCCGCTGCTCTTCGGTGAGTCCAAAATCCATGCGTTCACCCCGGCCGTCCCATTCGCTTAGCAAGCGCGGACCCTGCCCGGCAACCGGGAGCGATTTTCCGCCGAAAAGGCCTATGCTGGAACCTTCGTGCGACGACGGCATCTTCTAATATATTGGGTACGCATCGACGTCGAAAACGGAAGACGGCCTATGGCAGGTGACGACAAGAAACCGCGCGGCCCCGATCTCACCAAAGGCGTCCCCGCCTCCGACCTGAAGGACGGCGGCATGCTGAGCGGCCACGTCGGTGAGGACGAGGTCCTGCTGGTGCGGCAAGCTGGCAAAGTTTCCGCCATCGCCGCCCACTGCACGCATTATCATGGGCCGCTCGCCGACGGGCTGCTGGTCGGCAACACCATCCGCTGCCCCTGGCACCATGCGTGTTTCAGCCTGACGACCGGCGAGGCGCTGGCCGCGCCCGCACTCAGTCCGCTCACGTGCTGGCAGGTCGAAGAACGCAGCGGCAAAATTATCGTCGGTGCAAAATTCGAGCAGCCGGCTCCCAAAAAGAGCGGACCGGCGGCCGAGCGCATCGTGATCGTCGGTGGTGGCGGCGCAGGATTTGCCGCGGCCGAAATGCTGCGGCGGCGCGGCTACGCCGGCCACATCGCCATGATCAGCAACGACGACGCGGCGCCCGTCGACCGTCCCAATCTATCGAAGGATTATCTTGCCGGAAGCGCGCCGGACGACTGGGTGCCGCTACGCGGCGACGGCTGGTATGCCGAGAATGAAATCGACCTGAAGCTCAAGACCGACGTGACCGCGCTGGATACCGGGATGAAGGAAATCACCCTCGGCGACGGCAGCAAGATGAAATTCGACAAACTGCTGCTGGCGACCGGGGCCGAACCGGTCAGACTCGACATCCCCGGCGTCGAACAAAGCCACGTCCACACGCTGCGCTCGTTCGACGATAGCCGCGCCATCGTCGCGCAAACCAAGAAGGTAAAACGCGCTGTCGTGATCGGGGCGAGCTTCATCGGACTGGAAGCGGCCGCAGCGCTACGCGCCCGCGACGTCGAGGTGCATGTGGTCGCCCCGGAAAAGCGTCCGCTCGAACGCGTCTTTGGCCCCGAACTCGGCGACTTCATCCGCGCGCTGCACGAAGAACATGGCGTGACATTCCATCTTGAAGACAGCGTCACCGCCATCGGCGACCAGGACGTCACGTTGAAGAGCGGCGGCAAGCTCGACGCCCAACTCGTTGTGCTCGGCGTCGGCGTCCGCCCGCGCCTGACGCTCGCGGAAAAAGCAGGCTTGGCCGTCGACAAGGGCGTGAGCGTCAACGAATATTTGCAGACCAGCGCGCCCGATATTTACGCCGCCGGCGACATCGCGCGCTGGCCCGACCCGCACAGCGGGGCGCGCATCCGGGTCGAGCATTGGGTCGTTGCCGAACGTCAGGGCCAGACCGCTGCGCTCAATATGATGGGCATGCGTACCCCGTTTCGCGCCGTGCCGTTCTTCTGGAGCCAGCATTACGACGTGCCGATCAATTATGTCGGGCACGCCGAAAAATGGGACAGCATCGACATCGAGGGCGACGTGATGAAGCGCGATTGCGTGATCCGTTACAGACAAGGGGGAAAGGTGCTGGCGGTGGCCTCGATTTATCGCGACGGCGACAGCCTGAAAGCCGCCGCCGACATGGAAAAGCAGGCCGGTTAACCGCACGGCTGCCGCGCGCAGTAAACGGGTGGCGGCTTCGCGCCGGAGGGGCTAAAAAGGAGCTTCGGAGAGACTTGCAATGGCAATCAAATTCGGCCGCCCGATCGAAGCCCGCAACCGCCTGACGCCGGTTGAAACGGCGGCGCCTGCCGCGCGGCTCGATCTTTCCGTGCGCATGCGCCGCAATCGGCAGCACGAATGGGCGCGCCGCATGGTGCGCGAAGTTGCGCTTACAACCGACGATCTGATCTGGCCGCTGTTCGTGATGGATGGGCAGAACGCGCGCGCGCCCGTTGCGTCCATGCCGGGCGTCGAGCGGCTGTCGGTCGACCAAGTTGTGCGCGAAGCCGAACGTGCCGCCAAGCTCACGATCCCCTGTCTCGCGCTCTTTCCCTACACCGATCCTGCCTTGCGCGATGAGACGGGCAGCGAGGCGCTCAACCCGGACAATCTGGTCTGCCGGGCAATACGAGCCATCAAGAAGGAAGTGCCGGAGATCGGCATCCTGTGCGATGTCGCGCTCGATCCCTTCACCAGCCACGGCCATGACGGCCTGCTGCGCGACGGCGTCATCCTCAACGACGAGTCGGTGGCGGTGCTGGTCAAGCAGGCGCTGGTGCAGGCGCAGGCCGGCTGCGACATCATCGCGCCCTCCGACATGATGGACGGCCGCGTGGCTGCGATCCGTAAGGGTCTCGACGCGGACAATTTCACCGGCGTGGCGATCATGGCTTACGCCGCCAAATACGCTTCGGCATTTTATGGGCCGTTTCGCGACGCGGTCGGCTCGGCCAAGACGCTCGCCGGCGACAAGCGCACCTACCAGATGGACCCGGGCAACACGGACGAAGCGCTGCGCGAGGTCGCGCTCGATATCGAGGAAGGCGCCGACATGATCATGGTCAAGCCGGGCCTGCCCTATCTCGACATTGTCGCGCGCGTGAAGGACACCTTCGGCATGCCGACCTTCGCCTATCAGGTGTCGGGCGAATACGCGATGATCCAGGCAGCCGCGCAAAATGGCTGGCTCGACGGCGAGCGCGCCATGATGGAAAGCCTGATCGCCTTCAAGCGCGCCGGCTGCGATGGCGTGCTGACTTATTTCGCACCGCGCGTGGCGGAAAAGCTTATCGCCAAGTAACGCGTTCCCTCCCCGCCTACCGTGTCAATCAAGCAGCGAAGGTAAAGTATTGCCATGGGTGAATTCGCAATCGGTCAAGGCGTCTCGCGTTTCGAGGACCCGCGGCTGGTGCGCGGCGAAGGCCGCTACACCGACGACGTGCAGATCCCCGGCATGGCCTATGGCGTCGTGCTGCGTTCGCCGCACGGCCACGCGACAATCAAATCGATCGACGTCAAGGCCGCCAAGGCCGCGCCCGGCGTGCTCGCCGTCATCACCGGCGCCGACTGGAAAGCGGCCGGCCTCGGCGACCTGCAAACGCATGGCGGGCTCAAACGCCGCGATGGCTCGCCGATGTTCAAGCCGCGTTACCCGGTGCTGGCCGAGGACCGCGTGCGCTGGGTCGGCGATCCCGTGGCCTTCATCGTCGCGGACACGCAGGCGCTGGCGCAGGACGCGGCCGAACTGGTGCAGGTCGATTACGAGGAATTGCCGGCGATCGTTTCGACCGCGGACGCGACCAAGCCGGGCGCGGTGCGCGTCTATGACGAGTGCCCCGACAACATCTCCTTTGTCATGCCGATCGGCGACAAGGCGGCAACCGACGCAGCCTTTGCCCAGGCCGCGCATGTGGTCAAAGGCCGCTTCGTCGTCAACCGCGTCACCGCCGTTACCATGGAGCCGCGCGGCGCGGTCGGCCACTTCACGCCGGGCGACGGCCGCTACACGATCCATACGGCGACGCAGCGTCCGCACGGCTTTCGCGGCGATCTCGCGCAGATTCTGAAAGTGCACGAGACCGCCGTGCATGTGGTCACCGGCGACACCGGCGGCTCGTTCGGCATGAAGACACCGATCTTCAACGAGATACCGCTGGTCTGCTACGCGTCCAAGCTGACAGGCCGGCCGGTGAAGTGGATCTCGACGCGCACCGAGGCATTCCTGTCGGATGCACAAGGCCGCGACAACGTCACCGACGCCGAGCTTGCGCTCGACAAAGACGGCCGCTTCCTGGCGTTGCGGGTCAAGACGGTCGCCGCCATCGGCGCCTATTTGCAGAACAACATGCCGGCAACGTTTCTCAACGCCGGCACGCTTGCCGGCACTTACCGGACGCCGGCGATCTTCCTCGACGCCAGCGGCGTCTTCACCAACACCAATCCGGTGCGGCCCTATCGCGGCAATGGGCGCCCGGAGGCAGCCTTCGTCATCGAACGCATCGTTGAGCTCGCCGCGCGCGAACTCAACATCGACAGCGTCGAACTGCGGCGGCGTAATTACATCAGCCCGAAGGACATGCCGTTCAAGACCGGGCTGACCTTCACCTATGACTGCGGCGAATTCGAACGCAACATGGACATGGCGATGGAGCTCGCGGATTTCGCGGGCTTCGAGAAGCGGCGCAAGGACTCCCGCAAACAGGGAAAGCTGCGCGGCATCGGCCTCTCCAATACCATCGAGCGCGCCGCCGCTCCCGGCACCGAGGGCGCCGAAGTGCGCTTCGATAAATCCGGCGGCGTAACGATGTTTGCGGGCTCCAACAGCCAGGGTCAGGGCCACGAGACCGTGTTCAAGCAGATCGTCGCGGATCGCCTGGGCATCCATCCCGACGACATCCGCTACGTGCAGGGCGACACCGATCAGGTGTCCTACGGCGAGGGCACCGGCGGCTCGCGCTCTGCCACCATGGGCGGCTCAGCTTTCGCCAAGGCGACCGACAAAGTGATCGAGAAGGCAACCGGAATCGCCGCGCATGCGCTGCAAGTCGATCCCGCCGACGTCAAATTTTCCGACGGCGTCTTCTCATCGAGCAAAACGAACCGCACTCTGTCGATCAAGGAAGTCGCCGCCGACGCGCAAATGCCGGCGAAGATTCCGCCCGATATGGAGCCGGGGCTCGCCGCCAGCGCCGTGCACACGACGCCGGTCAATAATTATCCGAACGGCTGCCACATCTGCGAAGTCGAGATCGACATGGAGACCGGCGAAACAATCGTGGCGCGCTATAACGTCGTGGACGACGTCGGCACCGTGCTCAATCCGCTGCTGCTGCACGGGCAGATCCACGGCGGTGTTGCGCAGGGCGTAGGACAAGCCCTGATGGAAGATATCCAGTTCGATTCAAGCGGCCAGTTGGTGACGGCCTCGTTCATGGACTACGCCATGCCGCATGCGCATCACCTGAGTGACATTCATGTGGAAGCCAATCCGGTGCCGACCACGACCAACCCGCTCGGCACCAAGGGCGCAGGCGAAGCCGGCTGCGTCGGCGCGCTGCCCGCGGTGACCAATGCGGTGGTGGATGCGCTGGCCGAATTCGGCATCAAGCACATTGAAATGCCGGCGACGCCCGAGCGCGTCTGGCGCGCGATCAACGGAAAATAGGGCTTCGTCGCCCGCGCATGATCTTATCCGAAAACCGGTGCCCACTTTTCGGGATCATGCGCTAACCGCAGCCGGCGCTGATTTCGACGCGGTCTTGCCGCAGGTTGTCGTTGACGACGCGGTTGCGCGGCAGATGCAGGCCACACTCACGTTGCCCGTTCTGCTCCCACCACCAGCGACCCTGGCGCTCCGGCTCGCCCGGCAGAATCGCGCGCGTGCATGGCGCGCAGCCAATCGAAGCAAAGCCTTTTTCGTGCAGCGGATTGATCGGAATGTCGTGCGCGCGCACGGCCGCCATGACCGCATCGCGCGTCCAATCGAACAATGGATTGCATTTGAGGATGCCGCGGGTAGCGTCGACGCCGATCATGCCGCCGTCGCGCCGCGTCGAGTTTTGATCCGAGCGCAGGCCGGTGATCCAGGCGCTCGCATTGGCGAGCGCGCGGTCGAGCGGTCGCGTTTTGCGCACATCGCAGCAGGCCATGCGCGCTGATTTCGAATCGTAGATGCCGTCGATCCCTTGCGCGGCCACGAGGTGCTCCAGTTCGCGTCCGTCCGGATAAATCGCGCGCACGCGGCGTCCGTAGCGGCGCTCTGTCTCGGCCCACAGCGCATAGGTTTCCGGAAACAACCGGCCGGTATCGAGCGTCACCACGTCGATGTCGAGATCGGCTTGGCAAATCCAGTGAAAGATGAGCTGGCCCTCGACGCCGAAACCATGCGTGAACACCAGCCGGCCGGCGAGCCTTTGACGCAGATAGGCGAGCCGCTCGGGCGGCGGCAGGCCGGCGATATCCTCGCTGCGAACTCTCGAAACACGATCAAGCATCGCGCAGTGAATGCGCGGTGGACCTGACGAGTCAAAGCCGAAATAGAATTCGCTTTTTGCAGCCATCACGCAGGCGCGATGCTATGCGGCGCGTGAAAGCAACAAAGATGTTCCAAAAATTGCGCCCGGCAACACGATAAAGACTTCGTCGCCGCGCGGGCATAATCGCATATGGCATCATTCAATTACCGTCGCCGGTGAAAGAAAATTGCCCGCTGGAGCCGCGATCTTCGCCGACGCCACGTGGCGTAACCGCAAAACACCACGCAGGCGCGACTATGTGAAATATTTCTGCCCTTCGCTCACTCCATCGCCGCGCCGGCCGCAATGCGCACCGGCTGATAGCCTGATTCCGCCAGCGCCTGCATGATTTCGTCGGCATGCGCGCCGTCGCGCGTCTCGACGGTCACATCCAGTCGCGCGCCCTTGGCCGGCACATCGAGGAACAATCGGCGATGATCGACCTCCAATATATTGGCGCCGAGTTCGCCCAATTTGGTGGCGATAGGCCCGAGCGCGCCCGGCTGGTCGGGCAGCGTCAGGCGGAACGAGACGATGCGATGCTCGCGCTCCAGTTCGCGCACGGTGATGGACGCAAGAATGCGCGGATCGATATTGCCGCCCGACAGAATGAGACCCACTTTGCGGCCCTTGAAACGCTCGGGCTCGGCCAGCAGCGCGGCAAGCCCGGCAGCGCCCGCGCCCTCGGCCACCGTCTTCTGCAAGGTGACATAGGCATTCACCGCGCGTTCCAGTTCCGCTTCGCCGACCAGCAGGATGCCCGCCACGAATTCGCGCACGATACCGACCGTGAGCCCGCTCACCTGCTTGACCGCGATGCCTTCCGCCAGCGTCGGGCCACCGGCCGGCTTGCTGCCGCCATGCACCGCGTTCCACATCGACGGATAAAGCGCTGCCTCCACGCCGACGATTTCGATGCCGGGGCGCTTGGCGCGCGCTGCAATGGCGTTGCCTGAGATGAGCCCGCCGCCGCCGATCGGGACCACCAGACAATCGAGGTCGCTCACGTCCTCCAGAATTTCAAGCGCGACGGTGCCCTGCCCCGCGACGATGCGCGCGTCGTTATAGGGATGCACCTCGACATAGCCGCGCTGGCTTGCCAGTTCATCGACACGAGCCTGCGCGTCGCCGACCGAGTCGCCATGCAGCACGACACGCGCGCCATGCGAACGGGTCGCCGCCACTTTCACGAACGGGGTCGTCACCGGCATCACGATGGTCGCGGGTATCTTGAGGCGCGCCGCGTGATAGGCCACCGCCTGCGCGTGATTACCGGCCGACATGGCGATGACACCGCGCTTGCGCTCGGCCTCCGACAGCGAGGCGAGCTTCACCAGCGCGCCGCGGTCTTTAAAGGAGTTCGTGACCTGGAGATTTTCGTATTTGACGAACACCTGCGCGCCCGTGAGCGCCGACAGCTTGGGCGCGGGCAGCATGGGCGTGCGCAACACCGTGTCCTTGATGACGCGGCGGGCGTCCTCGATATCGCCGAGCGTGATGGTCAAAAGACGCTCTCCCGACGCAAAGCCGACAACACATGCGCAGGTGCGCTCCCTCTCCCCTGTGGGGAGAGGGTTGGGGTGAGGGGGTTCCGAGATTTTCGATAGGTCATAACCCCTCACCCGCCCGCGCTTCGCGCGGTCGACCTCTCCCTATGAGGTGAAGACGCGCGGCCGCTGCCCTTGAGTCAATCCGCACCTTGCCGCAATCGCAACTGATGTGCCAGCGGCCCGCCCGGGCGTTCGCCGGTACATGCCCCTTGCGCGGGGGCGATTCTTTCGCCATTTCGATAGCAGGGGCTGCCGGCCGTCCCGGCCTCACGCCCGACACGAGGGCGCTTCCTCCATGCCGATCGACGTTAAACCCCACGCCTACGACCCGGTCACGCACCCGGAACTGTTCGACGGCGTATTGCCGCGCCGGGTGGTCGCCTTCGTCATCGATTTCATCATCATCGCCATCCCGGTCGTTCTGGCGGCGATGATGATTTTCGCCTTCGGGGTCATCACGCTAGGCTTCGGCTGGGCGCTCTATTGGCTGCTGCCGCCGGGCTCTGTGATCTGGGCCATCGTCTATTTCGGCATCACATTGGGCGGTCCTTCCTCGGCCACCCTCGGCATGCGGGTCGTGGACCTGCAGATGCGCACATGGTACGGCGCGCCGGCCTATTTCGTGCTCGGCGCTGTGCACGCCATCGTGTTCTGGCTCACCGTTTCGGTCCTCACGCCATTCATCCTGCTGGTCGCCTTCTTTAACGAGCGCCGCAGGCTGCTGCACGATATCCTGCTCGGCACCGTGGTCATTAACAATGAGCAGCGCGCGGCCTCTTTACGCGGCGGCTTTAACCCCGCCAAAGCTTAAAGCCAGCCCCAAGACTTCAGTCAGGGCTTTGACGAACAGGCCGGCCCGCGCGATGCTATAGTGGGCGGCGAACTGTTATGGACATGACGGCCAGACCTTAAGTGACCCAGCACTCCCGCGACACGCCGCAATTCTATCTGACCGCACCCTCCCCGTGCCCCTATCTGCGCGGCGAGGAAGAGCGCAAGGTTTTCACCCATCTGGTGGGTGATCGCGCGGGCGAACTCAACGACCTGCTCACGCATGGCGGTTTCCGCCGCAGCCAGTCGATCGCCTATCGGCCTGCCTGCGAGACCTGCCGCGCCTGCGTTTCCGTGCGCGTGGTGGCGGCCGACTTCCAGCCCTCGCGCAACATGCGCCGCATCGCCGAACGCAACACCGATGTCATCGGCGATATGCGTAACGCCACGCCCACCTCGGAGCAGTATTCGGTGTTCCGTGCTTATCTCGACACCCGCCACCGCGACGGCGGCATGGCCGACATGACCGTGCTCGATTACGCCATGATGATCGAGGACAGCCATGTCGACACGCGCCTCATCGAATATCGCAGGCGCGGGCCGGACACCGCGATCAACGGCCGCGGCACGGGTGACCTGCTGGCGGTCGCGCTGACCGATGTGCTGAGCGATGGGCTATCGATGGTCTATTCGTTCTTCGATCCTGAGGCCGGCGAACGCTCGCTCGGCACCTTCATGATCCTCGACCACATCGCGCGCGCGCATGCCATGGGGCTGGCTTATGTCTATCTCGGCTATTGGGTGCCGGGCTCGCGCAAGATGGATTACAAGGGCCGCTTCCTGCCGCAGGAGCGCCTGATGAATTCCGGCTGGACGCGCGTGGAGCGTTAGTTCAATCCCGGGATCGGGATGCCCAGCGTCTGCGCGATCAAAAACACGTTGAGTACCAGCACCACCACCGTTCCGACCAACGCGGCAGCCTGTGTGAGCCGGCTATTGACGAAACCGCCCATGATGTCGACGCGGCGCGTGAACATCAGCAGCGCGATCATCGGCAGCGGCAGCGCGATGCTCAGGATCACCTGGCTCACCACCAGCGCCTGCGTTGCATTCACGCCGTAGGCCACCACCACGAAGGCCGGCACCATCGTGATGACCCGGCGCAACCAGATCGGAATGCGAAAGCCGACAAACCCCTGCATAATCATCTGCCCGGCGAGCGTGCCAACCACCGAGCTCGACACGCCCGACGCGATCAGCGAGAGCAGGAAGATTCCGGCGGCGCCGATCCCCAACAGCGGCACAAGCGAGCGATAGGCAGTCTCGATCTCGGCCACCTCCGGATGGCCGGCATGGAAGGCGCCCGAGGCCATCATCACCATCGCCATATTGACGAGCCCGGCGATCGCCAGCGCGACGATCACTTCGATATTGGAAATGGTGACGAGTTTTGTCCGCTCGCGCTCGTTGCGGCCGGGTGTGCGCGCCTGCGTCAAACCCGAATGCAGATAGACCGCGTGCGGCATCACTGTTGCGCCGACGATGCCGACCGAGATCAGCAAGGCATCGGCGTCGGGGATTTCCGGCTTGACCGAATGAAACAATGCCGCGCCCCAATCGACCGGCACGATGAATATCTCGACCAGGTAGCAAAGCCCGATGATGGCGACGAGGCTTCCGATGATCAACTCGACCGGGCGGAAGCCGTGGCTTTCCACCATCAGGATGCCGTAGGTGACGATGGCCGTGACCGCCATGCCCGCCAGCAACGGCATATTGAACAGCAGCGCGAGACCGATGGCGCCGCCGAGAAATTCCGCGAGGTCGGTGGCCATGGCGGCAATTTCGCTCACCACCCACATCGCCCACACCACCGGCTTCGAGAACTCCTGGCGGCACAACTCCGCCAGATTGCAGCCGGTGACGATGCCGAGTTTGGCGGAGAGCGCCTGGAACAGCATGGCGATCAGATTGGCAACCAGCACCACCCACAAAAGGCTGTAGCCGTATCTGGCGCCGGCCTGAATGTTGGTGGCGAAATTGCCGGGGTCCATGTAGGCGATCGAGGCAACGACCGCCGGCCCAGCGAATGCGAGATAGGCCGCAGGGCCGCGGTGTTCGCCGCTCAGAATTGCATGAGCGGCCAGCACGGTGCGCTCGGTAAGGCTCTTGGGCTTGGGCGACGCCACTACGGTCCTGGCTTTAAGTCATTCGATAATCTGAATAATCCATCCAAGGCGGCCTTCACGGTAGGCTAGTTGCGAATGGTTTGCAATTGCATTTCGCGCGGAACCAAACGGATTCCGTAGGCTTGATGCAGGCCTTGCTGTAAGGCGTCACTCCCTCAACACGCGGCACCCCATCCATGATCGCAATTCGGAGCCGACTGCCAGCAGCATGTCTCCTGCTGGCGCTCATGAGCGGTCCTGCGCTCGCGGCAGAGGGCGCGAAAGCGCCCTCGGAAGTGGTGTTCGTCGGCCAGATCGCGGTGCTGCTGCTGGTCGGCCGGGTGCTCGGCGAAGCCATGCTGCGCCTGAAGCAGCCGGCGGTGATGGGCCAGTTGATCGCGGGGCTGCTGCTCGGTCCCTCGGTGCTGGGCGCGCTTGCCCCCGCCTTTCAGCACGCGCTGTTTCCCGCCGCCAAGGAACAGAAGGCGATGATCGACGCGGTGGCGCAGTTCGGCATTCTGATGCTGCTCTTGCTCACCGGCATGGAAACCGACCTCAAGATCGCGCGCCAGAGCGGCCGCGCGTCGGTCTTTGCCTCGCTCACCGGCATCGCGGTGCCGTTTCTCTGCGGTGTAGCACTGGGCGAGACGCTGCCCGATTCCATGCTGGCCGATCCCAGCAAGCGGCTGATCACGTCGCTCTTTCTCGGCACGGCGCTCTCGATCGCCTCGCTCAAGATCGTGGCGACGGTGATCCGCGAGATGAACTTCATGCGCCGCACCGTCGGCCAGGTGATCCTCGCCTCCGCCATCATCGACGACACCGTCGGCTGGATCATCGTCGCCATCATCCTCAGCCTCGCCGAACAGGGCCATGTCGATGCGTTCAGCCTTGCGCGCAGCGTGCTCGGCACGCTCGCCTTCATGGGCTTGAGCCTCACCATCGGCCGCCGGGTGGTGTTCGCCATCATCCGCTGGGTCAACGACAATCTGGTCAGCGACTTCGCGGTGATTACGGCCATCCTGCTGATCATGTGCGGCATGGCGGCCATCACCGACCTGATCGGCGTGCATACCGTGCTCGGCGCCTTCGTCGCCGGCATCCTGGTGGGCGAATCCCCGATTCTCTCCAAGCATATCGACGAGCAATTACGCGGACTGATCATCGCCTTCTTCATGCCGGTGTTTTTCGGCATCGCCGGCCTGTCCGCCGACCTCACCGTGCTGAAGGATCCGACGCTGCTGGCGCTGACCGCCGCGCTGATCGCGATCGCGAGCCTCGGCAAGTTCAGCGGCGCCTTTCTCGGCGGCGCGCTCGGCGGATTGAACCTGCGGGAGTCGCTGGCGCTTGGCACCGGCATGAATGCGCGCGGCTCGACCGAGGTGATCGTCGCGACCATCGGACTCTCGATGGGCGCGCTCAGCCAAAACCTCTACACTATGATCGTCACCATGGCGGTCGTCACCACCACGGCGATGCCGCCGACCTTGCGCTGGGCGCTGGCGCGCCTGCCCATGCGCAAGGACGAGAAACAGCGGCTGGAACGCGAGGAGCTTGAGGCCAAAGGGTTCGTGCCCAAGCTCGAACGGTTGCTGCTCGCGATCGACGACAGCGCCAACGGAAAATTCGCCACTCGCATCGCCGGTCTCGTTGCCGGCACCAATGCGCTGCCGACCACGGTCATGCAGATCAAGACCGACAAGAGAAAGGGCAAGGCTGCGGCCCAGGCCGAGAAGAAAAAGGCGGAGCAATCGGGCGAGACCGTGCAGGAGTTCGCCGAGCAGGTCGATGAGACGAAGACGCCGGAGGAAAAGCCCGATACCAAGCCGGACATTACGACGCTGGTGGAAAAAGCCCCCGATCCCGAGGCGGTCGCCGCGGAGGCGGAGAAAGGCTACGACCTTATGATCATCGGGCTCGAAAAAACTGCGGCGCGTACCAACGAATTTCATGACGACGTGACCAGGCTTGCATCCGGTTTCGAAGGTCCGCTGGCGGTGGTCGACGCGCGCAACTCTCAGCTCAAGGAGCCGTTGTCGGGCAAGCTCAATATCCTGGTGCCAGTGAACGGCACGGACGTGTCCCGCCGCGGCGCCGAGGTCGCCATCGCGATCGCGCGCGCGAGCAAGGCGCCGCTCACCGCGCTCTATGTTGCGACCGGGTCCAAGAAAATGCGTTCGCGACGTTCGGAAGAAGCGATCCTCAAGGACATCGTGAAACTGGCGGAAAGCTATGAACTGGACCTGCGTACCGAAGTGCGGGCCGACCTTGCACCCGAGGAAGCGATCCTGAAGGAAATCGCGCGTGGCAAGCACAATCTCATCGTCATGGGCGTCGGCCGTCGCCCCGGCGAAAAGCTGTTCTTCGGCGACACCGCGGCGGCGCTCATGGAAAAGTCGGAGCGCTCGCTGCTGTTCGTGGCGAGTTGATCAGTCCTCGTCGCCCTTGCCGCCGGGTACGACCGATGCCGCCCGCCCGAACGTATTGCTGCGCGGGAAACCGTCCGGCGCGAGGCGGCCGGCGTCGGCACGTTTTCCCCGCCAGTTTGCGAGCTCCTTGAGCGGCGTCGTAAACGCGCGCCCGGCCTTGTCGATCCAGGTCAGGCCTTCCTTGGCCGGGAATGTCGTCACGTCAGACAATCCCTTTTCATTGTAGCGCTGCAAGCGCACGCCGCGCCCGCGCGCCATTTCCGGCACCTGATCGAGGCCGAAGATGATCATCTTGCGCTTCTCGCCGACCACCGCGACCGTGTCGCCTTCGACCGGCGCGATCGCCACCGCGCGATCAGGCGATTTCAGATTGAGCACCTGCTTGCCCTTGCGGGTGGTGCCAAGCACGTCGTCTTCCTTGACCACGAAGCCGTTGCCGGCGCGGCTCGCCA